>DATAHR010000086.1:0-33754 GCA_036263035.1 Gaiellales bacterium
TGCAGCATGCCGACCACGGCCGTCCCCGAGCGGAAGGACGGCACGTCCTCGTCGCGCGGGCGCGTCACCATCACCACCAGGTCGGCCTCGGCCAGCAGCACCGCGCCGTCCGGGACGATCCGCGCGCCGGCCTCGCTGTAGTCGCCGTCGGGCAGGGCCGCCGCGACGCCGGCGCCGGCCTGCACCAGCACCTCGACGCCCAGCGGCAGCAGCCGCGCCACCGCATCGGGCGTGAGCGCCACTCGGCGCTCGATCTGGTCGTGCTCGGAGGGGACGCCGATTCGCATCGGCGCGATACTACTGGCGGACGCCGCCGGCGCCAGCGGGAACCGCTCAGCTCACAGCGTCAGCGTATCCGGCCCGACGCGCTCGCGCGTGGCCTCATACCGCTCGATCTCGGCCACGCGATTCTCGGTCAGCGCGATCTCGTCCCAGCCGTTCAGGAGCCGTTGCTTGATCTCGGCGTCGATCTCGAAGCGGCTGACCCGCCCCGACGGCAGCGTCACCGTCTGCGCCGCCAGGTCGATCGTGGCCGCGTCTGGCGCGCTGCCCATCAGCTCGCGCACGTCCTCCTCCGGCAGCTCCACGGGCAGCAGCCCGATCTTCGTGCAGTTCGAGCGGAAGATGTCCGAGAAGCTCGGCGCCACGACCGCCTCGTACCCGTAGTCCTGCAGCGCCCAGGCCGCATGTTCCCGCGAGCTTCCCGACCCGAAGTTCCGCCCGGCCGCCAGGATCGGAGCTCCGTGGAACTCGATGCGGTTGAGCGGAAAGCCGGGCTCGCGGAACCAGTCCCAGAACAGGAACTCGCCGAACCCGCTCCGCTCGATCCGCTTCAGGAACTGCTTGGGCACGATCTGGTCGGTGTCCACGTTCGCCCGGTCGAGCGCCGCCACGGGCCCCTCGATCACCGTCACCGGCTTCATTCCAGCTCCCGCACATCGGTCAGACGGCCGGTGATCGCCGCGGCCGCCGCCATCGCGGGGGAGAGCAGGTGCGTCCGACCGCCCTTGCCCTGACGCCCCTCGAAATTCCTGTTGGACGTCGAGGCGCACCGCTCGCCCGGGGCCAGGATGTCCGGATTCATCCCCAGGCACATCGAGCACCCCGCGCCGCGCCAGTCGAAGCCGGCCGCCTTGAAGATCTCGTCCAAACCCTCACGCTCAGCTTGAGCTTTAACTCCGACCGATCCGGGTACAACCATCGCCTGCACGGTCGATGCCACCTTCCGCCCGCGGACGATCTCCGCCGCCGCCCGCAGGTCCTCGATGCGCGCGTTGGTGCACGACCCCAGGAACACCCGATCGATCGCGATCTCGGCGAGGGGCGTGCCGGGCCGGAGATCCATGTAGGCCAGCGCCCGCTCGTCCGACTCGTCGCCCGGCTCGGGCACCGCACCCGTGATCGGCGCGACCTGCCCCGGGTTCGTGCCCCACGACACCTGCGGAGCCAGTGCCGGCACGTCCACCTCGACCACCTGGTCGAAGACCGCGCCCTCTTCGGTGCCGAGCTGCCGCCAGCTCTCCACGGCCGCCGCGAAGTCCTCGGGCACGCCCGGCCGGCCCTCCATGTACGCGAACGTCGTGTCGTCGGGCGCGATCATGCCCGCCCGCGCGCCGGCCTCGATCGACATGTTCGCGATCGTCATCCGGCCCTCCATCGACAGCCCGCGGACCGCCTCGCCGGCGTACTCGACCACGTGCCCCGTGGCGCCGTCGGTGCCGATCTGGCCGATGGTGCCGAGGATCATGTCCTTGGCCGTGCAGCCGATCCCAAGCGCGCCGGTGTAGCGGATCAGCATCGTCCGCGGGCGGCCCTGCGCCACCGTCTGCGTGGCCAGGACGTGCTCGACCTCGCTCGTCCCGATGCCGAAGGCGAGCGCGCCGAACGCGCCGTGCGTCGAGGTGTGCGAGTCACCGCACACGATCGTCATGCCGGGCTGGGTGACGCCGAGCTCGGGGCCGATCACGTGGACGATGCCCTGGCGCCGGTGTCCGAGCGGGTACAGCCGTACGCCGAACTCCTCGCAGTTCCGCTGTAGCGCCTCCAGCTGCGCCTGCGACAGCTCATCCGGGCGCCCCGGCCCGGTGGGGACGTTGTGGTCGGCGGTGGCCAGTGTGCGATCCGGCCGCCGCACGCGCCGGCCGGCGAGCCGCAGCCCCTCGAACGCCTGCGGGCTCGTCACCTCGTGCACCAGGTGCAGGTCGACGAACAGCAGATCGTCGCCGATCAGGTGCGCCTCCCAGACCTTCTCGAACATCGTCTTCGGCATCCCCGCAGTCTAGAAAACGGCGCCTGCGCAGGCTGTCCCTACCGGCTGGGACAATGGGCGGCATGACGGCATCTGACATCCGTCTCGAGCCGATCGAGCGCCGCCACCTCCCGGCGCTCGCCGCGCTCCTCGAAGATCCCGCGGTGCTCCGCTTCACGCGCGTGCCCCTGCCGATACCCGAGGGCTTCATCGACTCCTGGCTCGAGCTGTACCAGCGCGGCGGCGCAGAGGGGACGATGGCCGGCTTCGCCGTCACGGACGGCGCCGGGGAGGTGCTCGGCATCGCGGTCGCGCCGCGTATCGATCGGGAGACGCGCACGGCCGAGCTCGGATACGTGACCGTGCCGGCGGCCCGCGGCCGAGGCGTCGCCCGGACAGCGCTGGCGCTGCTGACCGACTGGGCGTTCCGGGAGACCCGCTGCGTGCGGCTGGAGCTGATGATCAGCCCCGAGAACCCGGCCTCGCAGCGCGTCGCGGAGCGGTGCGGCTACGTGTACGAGGGGACGCTTCGCTCCCTGCACTTCAAGCAGGGGCTGCGCGAGGACACCCAGATCTGGTCGAGGCTGGCCGGCGACCCGGAGCCGGAGTAGGGGGCGGGCCGGAGCCGGCCCGCCCCCGATGCCTCAGCCGACCCCGGAGTAGACGAGGATCTTCTTGCTGTTGTCGCTCGCGTACATGCGGCCCGCCGTGTCGAACGCGACGAAGTTCGCGCCCTTGGGCAGGTTGCTGACGACCGCCGTGCACGCCCCGCCCGGCACGTACTTCATGATCCGCTTGTGCCCGACGTCGCCGATGTAGTACGCGCCGTTGTGGAACGTCACGCCCCAGGCCTGTGCGAGCCCGCACGACGAGATCACCGTCATGCTGCCGCCGCCGGGATTACCGGGGGCGCCCAGATTCAGGTTCCACTTGATCAGCCGCGCGCCGTCGGTGACGTACGCGACCGACGGGTTGGCCGGGTCGACCGCGACGCCGCGCGGCCCGTGCATCGTGGTGCACCCCGTGTCGCCCACGATCGCCTCGAGCGCGGACGTGCCGCTGGAGACGTGCAGCAGGGTGTTCTCGTCGAACACCTGCAGCCGGCAGCCCGCGTAGTCCGTCGCGTAGACACGCCCGGCTGTCACCGTCAGGCCCTGCACGCCGCCCTTGAACTGCCCGGGCGCCGTGCCCTGCGTGCCGAACCGGTGCACGAACGTCGCCGGCGAGGCCGTGCTGTTGCCGCCGGGCGTCCATGCCTGGACGTCGTTGTTGTTGTCGCCGAGCCAGACGCGCCCGTCGCTGCCGAACACCAGCGCGCGCGGATAGCCGACGCCCTCCGAGTCGAGGCCGGCTCCCGCACGTCCCGCGAACTGGAGGATCCAGGCCGGGCAGCTGCCGACGCCCGTGCAGGTGCTCGATGTGTTGAACTTCTGCACCCGCTGCTCGAACGTGTCGACGACGAACAGGGAGTTGTCGGCCGGGTTGATGCCGATGCCGTTCTGCTGGTTGAATCCACCTTTCGGCGGGGGCTGCGTGACGCCCATGTTGCAGGTGCCGGCGAGCGACCAGTTGCAGGTGCCGCTGCCGGTGAAGGCGATCTTCACACCAGCTGGGGAGTACTTGTATACCCGGTAGCCAGGGTCCTTGCCCGAGCATGGCGGCCCGTTGTAGGCCGGGCACCCCCAGGTGTCGCCGACGTACACGTTGCCCTGTCCGTCAACAGCCGGGAACCGGATCGAGTCGAACAGCGGGCCGCTCGTGCCGACGCCGTCGGTGTGCGTCCACGACCGCACGAGGGCGCCGGTGGACTCGTTGTACTGGTAGACCTTGTTCTTCATCGCGGACACCACGTAGATGTATCCGCCGCCGAGGTCGAGACCACGCGGGTCGTTCATGTCGCTGTTGCTCGCGAGCTTCTTCACGAGCTGGCCGGCACGGTTGAACTCGAAGATCGCGCGGGAGTTGAACTCGGCGACGTAGATGCCGCTGCCGTCGCCGGCGATGCCGCGCGGGATGGGCGTGCCGACCCCCGAACCGGACCAGTTGAACTGGCCGACGTAGTTACCGGTGCCGTCGTCGAAGATGTACACCTGCCGGCAGCGCGGGTCGGAGACGTACAGGTTGCCGGACACGGGGTCGGCGAAGATATGCGTCGGAATGGTCATGTGACCGCCTCCGCACCCGGGCGAGAAGTCGTGCCCGCCGGTGCCGTGCCCGCCGCGACCGATGCTGCGCATGAAGGTGCCGTTGTGCGTGAACTCGACGATGCGCGAGTTGCCCTGGTCGGCGACCCACAGCGGCGCGGCCGCCGGGTTGCCGATCATGTCCGCCTCGACGTCGTACGGTGCACCGATGCCGCTGCCCGTTCCCAGCGGATCGGGCTTGGAGACGGTGCCGATGTAGGCGCCGGTGGGGGAGTAACGCTTGACCCGGTAGTTCCAGTAGTCGGCGACCAGGATCGTGTTGTCGGACTTGTCCCAGTCCATGCCGTACGCGTACAGGCCGGCCGGTCCCGGAAACCCGATGGTCTTGACCAGCGTGGCCGCCGACGCGCTGGACGGCGCCAGGCCGGACGCGACCGCAAGAGCGGCCATCGCCAACGACGTGCGGAGCCGCCATCCATGGCGGCCGAGGATCGATCGGAGCACAGCCCACCCTCCCTGGTCGTGTGTTCCCCCTGCCTGGGGAACCCCGACAGCATGAAAGCGGACGGCCGACTTGTCAAGTTTTCGTGCGTCCGCGAGTGAAGCCGGCGGCTTCGGGGTAGAGCCGCCGCATGAGCGATGCGCCGATTCGAGAGAGCGACGGGACGACCGAGATCACCGGTGCGCCGGGCTGGCGCTACCTCCCGTTCGAGCAGCAGGGAGGCGACGCGGTGGCCGTCACGGTCGTGCGCGAGGGCGACGGCTGCGAGCTGCGGTTCGTCGTGCCGACCGTCGTCCAGCGGGGCACCGAGCTCGGGCAGATCGCGAAGATCGTGATCGGCGCGCAGGAGCGGGTCGACCGTTCCGAGGGCCTCGGCGCCTGACTAGAAGTCGGTCGGGTATCCGCCGTCGTGGCGACTGGGCTTGGCCGCGCGCCTGGCTGCCGCCTGCGATGCCTCACGGTCGGCCGGGCTCATCCCGGCGATCTCCTCCGCAGTCGCGTCTCGCCGCCGTTTCCGCCACTCGCGGAGACGCTGGATCATGCGGCTGATCATGCGTCGACCCTACACCGGGCCCCGGCCGGCTACCTCCGCCGCCGGTGCCGCGTCTTCGCCTGGCGCGACATGATCGCCGCCCACGGCCCCACGGGGATCACGCGCACCGCCTTCATGGCCAGCATCATCGGCAGCGGGAACACGATCTCGGCCTTGTCCTTCTCCAGCCCGTCGGCGATCCTGCGGGCGGCGTCGTCGACCTCGAGCAGCCATGGCATGCGGAACGTGTTCTCCGCGGTCAGGTCCGTGCGCACGAACCCCGGGCAGACCGTCGACACCCGCACGCCGAGTGGGAGCAGGTCGATCCGCAGCGACTCGAGCAGGTTGATCTGGGCCGCCTTGGTCGATCCGTACGCCTCCGACGAAGGGAAGCCGCGGTACCCGGCGACGCTCGCCACGCCGACGATGCGGCCCGACCGGGCCCGGCGCATGGCCGGCAGCACCGCCTCGACGCCGTGGACGAGTCCCATCAGGTTGACGTCCACGTGTCTGCGGTAGGCCGCGGTGTCCCACGCCGTCACGTCCATCTGCTGGTAGGTGCCGGCGTTGAGGACGGCCATGTCGATCCCGCCCAGCTCCCCGCGAACGGTCCGCTCCGCCTCGAGCACCGAGTCGCGGTCGCTGACGTCGACGGTGACCGGCACCATGCCCGTGCCGGCGGCGACCCCTTCCAGTCGATCGGCCCGGCGTGCGCTGATGGCGACCCGCGCTCCGCGCCCTGCGAGCTCGTGGGCCAGCGCCTCGCCGATCCCGCTCGACGCGCCGGTGATCCAGACGCGGTTTCCGTCGAACCTCACGGCCGCTCCAGTGCCAGCTGCACGTCCCCGAGCGCGCCCGCCCGGAACCCTGCCTCGCAGTAGGCGAGGTAGAACTCCCACATCCGCCGGAAGGTGTCGTCGAACCCGAGCGCGCGGACGTCGTCCCAGCGGCCGAGGAACCGCTCGCGCCACGCCTTCAGGGTCGGGCCGTAGTGCTGTCCGATCTGGCGACGGTCCACGGCGCGCAGGCTGGACGCCTTCCGGAGGGCCCCGTCGACCGCCCGCTCGGAGGGGATCAGGCCGCCCGGGAAGATGTACTTGTGGATCCATGTGTGGCTGCGCCGGGAGGCGAGGTAGCGGTCGTGCGGCATGGTGATCGTCTGCAGCGCCATCCGGCCGCCCGGCGCAAGCAGCCGGTCGCACGCCGCGAAGAACACCGGCCAGTACTCCTCGCCGAGCGCCTCGAACATCTCGATCGACACGATCCTGTCGAAGCGCCCCTCCATGGCCCGGTAGTCGCGCAGGAGCACCTCGACTCGGTCGGCCAGCCCCGCCTCCTGCACACGCCGCGATGCCAGCTCATGCTGCTGCTCGGAGATGGTGATGGTGGTCACCCGGCAGCCGATCTCGGACGCCGCGTGCATCGCCATGCCTCCCCAGCCGGTGCCGATCTCGAGCACATGCTGGCCGGGCTGCAGGCGAGCCAGCTCGGCGATTGCGCGGTACTTGCGCCGCTGGGCGTCGGCCAGCGAGTCGCCCGGTTCGAAGATCCCGCACGAGTAGGTCATGGTCTCGTCAAGGAACAGTGCGAACAGCTCGTTCGAGAGGTCGTAGTGGCGCCGGATGTTGTGGCGCGCCCCGGTCTCCGTGTTTGCCTCGTGGGCTGGGCGTGGCGGCTCGTAGAGGCCGCGCAGGCGCTGGAACGGCGGGGGGATCAGCGATGTCAGCCCGTTGGCGAAGGCGAGCAGCACGTCCGGCAGATCGGCCGTGTGCCAGTCACCGGCCATGTACGCCTCGCCGAAGCCGATCTTGCCGTCCCGGCCGAGCCGGTCGAAGAAGCGTTCGGAGGTGATCTCCATCCGCGGCGCACCCGGGTCGGAGCGAAGCGCGCTGCCATCCGGGCCGATCACCTCGAGGCGGTCGAGCCGGGAGACGGCCCGCTCGAACAGGGCGCGGGCGATGCGGGAGCGGACCGGTGCGCGGCGGGGCGGCGCCGCGGCGATCGTTACCCCAGCCATCGCTGCGGGGTGTGGGCCGGACGGGGAACGCGCGGCACGCGCCGCAGCCAGAGCCTGACGCCGTGGTAGCGGATGAGCGTGCTCACCCGGGCCGTCATCAGCGGGTACCTGGCGGCCATCCGCAGCAGCGAGGCGGTCGTCAGGTCGCGGCGGCGGCCGGTGAGCGACGCCTGGAACACCCGGCGCCCGCCCTGGATCAGCTCCATCTGAATGGACAGCCGTTCCCCGGGCGCGGAGAACGCCATCCGGTAGCTGCCGTCAACGCTCAGGAAGGGCGACACGTAGAACTCCTTACCCGTCTGGGCCCGGCCCCGATCGCCCGGCTCGAGCAGGTAGCAGTGCCGCTCGCCGTACGTGTTGTGCACCTCGGCCACGATGCACCGCAGCTCCCCGCCCGCGCCGTGGCACCAGTAGACCGACAGCGGGTTGAACACGTGGCCGAACGCGCGCGCGTTCGCGAGCATCAGCACCCGGCCGCCCGCGAGGTCGATGCCGTGGGAGGCGAGGAAGGCGTCCACGTTCTCGCGGATCGTCTGCGCCGGATCCCCGAAATGGTCACGGCTGCGGATGCGGCCGAGCGGGGCGAGCATCGCGGGCAGGCGCGGCAGATGATCGAGGTCGACGAGCCACATATAGACGCCGTAGCGGAACAGGTACGGCGCCGCCTCGCTCCGCCGCGGCCGCGTGTGCATCACCTGGCCCTCGTAGAGCGCAGCGCCGGCGCCCTCGCTCACCAGGCGCACCCCAGGGCGAGCGCCGCGCGCACGCCGGCGACGCAGCCGTCCTCGTGGAAGCCCCAGCCGTGGTAGGCGCCGCAGTAGGCGGTGTTGTGCACGCCGGAGAGCGTGGGGAGGCGGCGCTGCGCCTCGAGCGAGTCGAGCGTGTAGATCGGGTGCTCGTACACCATCCGCGAGATCTCGGTGCCCGGCGTGATGCGTGTGCTCTGGTTCAGGGTGACGCAGTACTCAGTCGGCTCGTCGAGCGCCTGCAGCCGGTTGAGATGGTAGGTCACCGCGACCATCGGGCGGCTCGTGGAGCAGGCCTCGAGCAGGTAGTTCCACGACGCCCGCGCGCCCAGGGAGCGGGGCAGCAGCGAGCCGTCGGTGTGCAGCACGGTCTCGTTGGCCGAGTAGCTGAAGCTGCCGAGCACGCGCTGCTCGGCGGGCGTCGGATCGGCCAGCAGCCGCAGCGCCTGGTCCGGGTGGGTCGCAAGCACGACCCGGTCGAACCGCCGCGCGGTTCCGGTCACGTCCGTGATGGTGACGCCGTCCGCGTCGCGCTCGATGGCGATCGCACCGGTCTCGGCCAGCGCGTCGGCAAGCCGGGCAACGACGGCGTTGACGTACACACGGCTCCCGCCCGTGACCGTCTTCCAGGCGGGAGCGTGCTTCACGGTGAGCATGCCGTGGTTGGCGAAGAAGCGGATCAGGTACCGGGCCGGGAACTCACGCATCTGGTCGGCCGCGCACGACCAGACCGCTCCCGTCAATGGCAGCATGAAGTGGTCGTGGAAGTAGGACGAGTACCTGCCGCGGTCGAGGAACTCGCCGAGCGTCATGCGATCCGCCTTCGAATCCCGAAGCAGCGTGCGGGCGTGGCGATGGAACCGCTTCACCTCGACCAGCATGCGCACGTACTCCGGCTGCATCAGCTTGCGGGGCGTGGCCGCCACGCCCGCGAGGCCACGTGCGCCGGCGTATTCCAGCCCGCACTGCTCGCAGCGCACACCGAACGACATGTCGCTGCTCTGGGTGGACACGCCGAGCTCGCGGAACAGCCGCAGCAGGTGGGGGTAGGTGCGCTCGTTGTGGACGATGAACCCGGTGTCGAGGCCGACCTCGCCGGCCGCGCCGGGGACCGCGACGGTGTTCGCATGACCGCCGAACCGGCCGTCCTTCTCGTACAGCGTCACGTGGTGGCGCCGCGAGATCACATACGCCGCCGTCAGGCCGGACACACCGCTGCCGACCACCGCCACGCGCATCAGCCGCGCGCTCCCAGCATCGACAGCGCCGCGACGGCGGCCCAGCCGAGGGCGATCGCGGCCACCTTGCGGCGTGCGCGCGGCGTGGGCAGCAGCCGGCCGAACGCGACCGCGTCGCCGGTGTCGAGCGCCACCCGGGCGCCGAGCGCTCCCAGCAGCACGCCGCCGGCCGGCGCGACCATGATGGCGGCGCCGGACACCACGTCGCGGATGCCGACGGTGACGGACAGCAGGTGGACGCCGCTGCGAGCGTCCTCGGGCGACGCCAGCTCGCCGTGTCGCGAGATCACGTCGGGACGGACGATCGCCGACACGCCGTAGATCGCGGTCAGCAGGCCGACGATCCGCGGGAACCAGATCACAGCGGCACCCTGCAGGCCTCGGCGGCGGGAAGCGAGAACGCGCGCGTCAGGGTCTCGTCCCAGGAGCCGATCCCGAGCGCCGGCAGCACCGTTCGGCGGACGAGCCGCTGCCACGCGCCGATCCGCTCCAGCATCGCGTGCCCGGAGCGCGCCACCTCGAACCTGCACAGCCGCTCCGCCGCGTCGTGCGCCGCGAGCGCGTATGCGAGCGAGCCGGCCGGGCTGGTCACGCGGTCGCGGGTGCCGTGGGCGATGACCACTGTGCGGCCCTGTAGCTGCCCCACCGGCTCCCCCGGCGGGAGCCAAGGCGCCAGGGCGGCCACCGCACGGACATGCGCGCCGCCGGCCGCCCGCAGCACAGACCTGCCGCCCATCGAGTGGCCGACCAGGCACACGGGCACGTCCCCGTGTCGCTGGGCGATCTCCCCCAGCGCCCACTCGACATCGCGAACCGGATCGCCGTCGTTGTAGCCGCGCACGCGGTAGCGGAGCTGGCACGTTGCGAGGCCGTCGCGGCGCCCGGCCCGGTGGAGGTCGAGCAGAAAGGGGTATATGCGCAGGGCGGTCGGCTGCACCGCACCGGTCGGCCTCGTGCTCCTGCTGCGGCCGCCGTGCGCCAGCAGCGCAACGCAGCGGACGTCGCCGCGTGGTTGCAGCGTCAGCAGCGCCGGCTCGGCGCCGGAGTGGGTCGTCACGGTCGCGGTGATGCTATCGATTCGCCGGAGCGGCCAGATCGGTTCGCCGTCAATCGCTCCGCCGGGGGGTGGCGGGAAGGCAGGTTTGTTCGTACGGTTGGAGGGCATCACCCGACCGCAATGGCCCCCGACTCTCATCCGGCTTCCGAGCCGCTCCTGCTGCCCACACTGATACGGGCTCACCGTGACAACGCGGCGGGAGACGGCAGCATCACGCGCATCGTGCGCGGGCTGATGCGTTCGCCCGTCACCGACGCCGAGCGCGCCGGCGAGCGGCTGCGGGTGTTCGGGTGGGAGCTGCCGGCGGAGCCGGGACGGCTGCGGTGGTGCTACCGCGTGGTGGGCGAGGAGACGGGCCGCACGCACGTGACGTTCACGCTGTCGGTGCCTGGTGCGACCAGCGATCTGCCCTGTCGCGTGCTCGGCCTGCAGCTGCAGATCACGCTGAACGGTGTGGAGGCCACGGCGCCCGAGGAGCTCGACGCGTACGTCGAGCTGGCCGAGGCGGCGCGCAGCGCGGGATAGATGATTGATTCCACGACTCCGCACGTCTGATCGCCGGACTGTGGGTGGTTGCCGATCGTGTGGGGGCTGCGACCGGTAGGTCTACGCATCGCTGCGTCCTCGGTCGGGCCGATATTCCCGATATCGGCCCTCCCTCGATCCTTGCGCTGCTTGCCTACCGATCGCTCAGACCGCACGGCGCCGTGGAATCAATCATCTACCCGGCGCCCGAGCGTATGCTCGGGTGATGCGGGTCTGGTCACCGGCACCGCTTCGGGAGCGGAACTTTCGCCTGCTGTTCACGGCCCAGGCGGTGTGGCTGCTCGGCTCGTGGATGACGCCGGTGGCGCTGGCGTTCGCCGTGCTCGAGCAGACCACGTCCCCGACCGCACTCGGGATCGTGCTCGGCGCCGAGACGGTGCCGCTGGCGCTGCTCCTGCTCGTGGGAGGGGTGTGGGCGGACCGGCTGCCGCGCGTACGGCTGATGGTGGGCGCCGATCTGGTCAGCTTCGCGTCACAGGGGCTGCTGGCCGCGCTGATCATCAGCGGCCGGGCCGAGATCTGGCAGATGGCGGTGCTGAGCGCCGTCGGCGGCGCGGCGGACGCGTTCCACACGCCGGCATGGGCGGGGCTGCTCCCGCAGACGGTGCCCGCGGCGATGCTGCAGCAGGCGAACGCGCTGCGGCATCTGGAGTCGAACGCGGCGAGGGTGATCAGCCCGCTGATCGCCGGCGTCATCGTCAGCACCGCCGGGGCCGGCTACGCGATCGCGGCCGATGCGGTGTCGTTCCTGGTGGCGGCGGCGATCCTGGCCGGGATCCGCGTCGCGGACGTGCGGGTGCCGGGACAGGCGGCGGGGCGGTTCCGGGTGCAGCTGGCGGAGGGATTGGAGGTGGTCCGGTCGCGTGGCTGGCTGCTCGCGATGATGATCGACACGGCGCTGTGGATGCTGATGGTCTACGCGCCGTATTCGGTGCTCGGGCCGCTGGTTGCCAAGCAGCACCTGGGCGGAGCGCCGGCGTGGGCGCTGGTCGCGGCCGGCTACGGGGTGGGGACGATCGGCGGCGGGCTGCTCGGGTTGCGGCTGCGTCCCCGGCGTCCGCTGCTGGTTGCCGTGCTGATCAACGCGGCGTTCGTGCCGGTGCTGGCGCTGCTTGCGGTGGCGGCGCCTGCGTGGGTGATCGCAGGAGCGGCGGTGCCGGCCGGGATCGCGACGTCCCTCTACCTGGTGCTGTGGGAGACGACGCTGCAGGAGCGGGTGCCGGGGGAGGCGCTGGCGCGGGTGGCGAGCTTCGAGCGGCTGGCGGTCTACGCGCCGCTGCCGCTCGGGATGGCGCTGACGGGGCCGGTGGCCGGGACACTCGGCGTGTCGACGACGCTGTGGCTGGCGGCGTCCTGGCTGGGCGTCTCGACGGTGTTCCTGCTGACGATCCCGAGCGTGCGGGCGCTGGAGCGCCTCCAGCCCGCGCCGGGCTGAGCCCGGCGCGGGCGGTCTCAAAGCAGGCCGTCGGCCTGCGACGCGCGTTTGTGGCACAACCGTGACCGGGCGCGGCTCATCGTCGGTCGTGGGCGAAGGGCGGTCTCAAAGCAGGCCGTCGGCCCGCGGCACGCCGTCGTGACGCCGCCGATGCGGGTCGCTACGCCGGCGTGCGGAACTCGAGCGACCGCGAGATCGGATCCGCCCTGACGAGCTGCGCCTGCACCGCATCGCCCGGCGTCGGCGGCGGATCCGCGTGCATTCGCGCCCGCACCGGCGGGTCGGCGATCCGGATCACCGTCCCCCTGCGGTCGTTCTCCATCGCCACCGCCGCAAACGTCTCTCCGATGCGGCCCTCCAGCAGCCGTGCCTCCATGTCGTCCACCACCGCCGACTCCACCCGGGCCGAGCGGCCGCCGGCCTCGGCCATCACGTCGGGCAGCTTCTGCAGCGCCTCGCGGTCGCCGCCGCCGGCGACCAACTCCAGCACATAGCGGTCGGCCAGCCGGCGCAGCGGCGCGGTGGTGTGGGCGTAGTGGGACGCGATGCCGGCGTGGACCGCATCCGGCGGCAGCGCTCCCTCGAAGTACCGGTAGCCGGCGTGTCCCATGGCGGCTCGCGCCTCCTCGATCAGCGCCGCCTCGCGCGGCACCGCCGGATCGAGGCGCATCGCGAAGTGCTCGAACGTCTCGTCGTCCGGCCATGACACCCCGAGCGCGCGTGCGGCGAACCGCAGCCGGCCCACGCGGTAGGCGTCCGCGCCGCCCATCGTCCGCAGCAGGCCAAACCCGCGCTCGCCCATGATCCCGGCCGCCGCCATCCCGGCCAGCAGCGAGATCTCGGCATTCCAGTCCTCGTCCGGCCGCCGCTGCTCGAGCTCCAGCCGGTACCCGTACGGCTCGGCCGGATCGGGCACCACCTCCTGCGCGGGCGCGTCCAGCGACACCGCGCCGCGCTCGCGTGCCAGCGCCATCCGCCGCTCCCCGATCTCCTGCAGCAGCGGGATCTCTCCCTCGCCGTACGCCAGACGGCGGTGGCTTCGCACGACGGCGCGGTCGACCCGGGCGCTGCGCTGCCGCCCCTCTCCATCCAGCTGGATCCGGTACACGAGCGCCGGGCGCTCCTGGTCAGGCAGGAGGCTGGCTGCGCCCTCGGAGATGGCGGGCGGGTACAGGCCGACCCGCATGTCCGGCAGGTACACCGTCTGTCCGCGGGCCCACGCCTCCCGCTCGACCGCGCCCCCGGACGGCAGGATCGCCCCGACGTCGGCGATCGCGTAGTGGACAACGTAGCCGTCCCCGTCTCGCTCGAGCAGCATCGCCTGGTCAAGATCCATGCTGCCCGGCGGGTCGATCGTCATGAACGCCTGCTCACGGAGGTCGAGCCGGCCGGCCCGGGGCCACTCCGCCGCCGCGGCCCGCTCCGCCTCCGCGGTGACCTCGTCGGGGAAGCGCTCGGGCAGCTCGAACTCCGCCCTGATCCGGGCGAAGTCCTCGCGCAGCACCGCCGGCGCATCGCGCGCCGGGCGGATGATCCTCGCTGGGCCGGGCGTCACACGCCCGGCTTCACGGCCGCCTTGTCGCCGATCCACGGCATCATCGCCCGCAGCTTGCGCCCGACCACCTCGATCTGATGATCGGCGTCCTGCTCGCGCAGCCGCGTGAAGTTCGGGCGGCCCGCCTCCTCCTCGGCCATCATCTCCCGGGCGAACGTGCCGTCCTGGATCTCGGTCAGGAGCGTCTTCATCGTCTCGCGGACGTGGTCGTCGATCACACGGGGGCCGCGCGTCAGGTCGCCGTACTCCGCGGTGTCCGAGATCGAGTAGCGCATCCCGGCGATGCCGCCCTCCCACATCAGGTCGACGATCAGCTTCAGCTCGTGCAGGCACTCGAAGTAGGCGATCTCGGGCTGGTAGCCGGCGGCCACCAGCGTCTCGAAGCCGGCCTTGACGAGCTGGGTGGTGCCGCCGCAGAGCACCGCCTGCTCGCCGAACAGGTCGGTCTCCGTCTCCTCGGTGAACGTCGTCTCGATCAGCCCGCCGCGGGCGCAGCCGAGGCCGTGGCCGTAGGCCAGCGCGAGCGCGTGCGCGTTGCCGGTCGCATCCTGGTGCACCGCGATCAGCCCCGGCACCCCGATGCCCTCGACGAACTGCCTGCGGACGAGATGGCCCGGGCCTTTGGGCGCGATCATCGCCACGTCAACCTCGGGCGACGGTGTGATCGCCCCGAAGCGGATGTTGAACCCGTGCGCGAACATCAGCATCGACCCGGGCCGCAGGTTCGGCTCGATCTCGTCGCGGTAGAGGCCGGCCTGGATGTGATCCGGCACGAGCACCATCACGATGTCGCCCTGCGCCGTCGCATCGGCCACCGTCTCCACCGGCAGCCCGTCCGCCGTGGCCGCCGCCCAGGCCCGCGAGTCGGGGCGGGCGCCGATCACGACCGAGTTGCCCGAGTCGTGGTTGTTCAGCGCATGGGCATGGCCCTGGCTGCCGTAGCCGATGACGGCGATGCGCTTGCCGTCGAGCAGCGAGGGGTCACAGTCGGACTCGTAGTAGATCGTTGCCACGGTTGGGTCTCCTTACGCGACGACGCGCATTCGTTTTCGTGTACCGAGCTCGCCGTCACGGTCGAGCGCGATCCTTCCTGTCCGCACCAGCTCCCTGATGCCGTACGGCTCGAGCAGCTGCTCGAGCGCCTGCAGCCGGTCGGGCCCTGCGACGCATGAGAACGTCAGCGCCTCCGGGCCCACGTCCACCACCTTGGCGTCGAACACCTCCGCCAGGTTGATGATCTCAGACCGGCGCTCGGGCGTGCTGGTCACCTTGATCATCAGCAGCTCGAGCTCGACCGCCGTGGCGTCCAGCTCCTGCACCTTCAGCACGTCGACCAGCTTGTACAGCTGCTTGATCACCTGCTCGACGGAGTGCTGTGAGCAGTCGACGCGGATGGTGATCCGGCTACGGCTCGGGTCCTCCGTTGGCCCGACAGCCAACGAGTCGATATTGAAGCCGCGCCGGGCGAAGAGGCCGGCGCAGCGAGTGAGTACACCGGGGCGGTTCTCGACCAGCACGGAGAGGGTGTGGTGAGTTTGGGCCATCGTCAGACGCCCTCCTCGACCCACGCGTTGTCATCCTCGGCCCACTCCACGTCGATCATCTCCGCGGACGCGGCGCCCGCCGGCACCATCGGATACACCTTCTCCTCGTGGTCGACCCGCGCGTCGATCACGCACGGCTGGCCGCACTCGAGCGCCGCCGTGATCGCTGCGTCCACCTCGTCCACCGTCTCGCACCGGAACCCCGGCAGTCCGAAGCTCTCGGCCAGCTTCACGTAGTCGGGGCTGCTCGACTCGAGCAGCGTCTCGGAGTAGCGCTCTCCGTGGAAGAGCTCCTGCCACTGCCGCACCATCCCCAGCCAGCCGTTGTTCACGACCACGTGGATCGCCCCGATCCCGTACATCTTCGCGGTGGCCAGCTCCTGCATCGTCATCTGGAAGCAGCCGTCGCCGTCGATGTTGATCACCGTCGCCTCCGGCCGGCCCACCTTCGCGCCGATCGCCGCGGGCACCCCGAAGCCCATCGTCCCCAGACCGCCCGACGTCAGCCAGCGCCGCGGCAGGTCGATCTGCAGGTACTGGGCGGCCCACATCTGATGCTGGCCGACGCCCGTGGCCCAGATCACGTCCCGGTCGGCGGTCAGGTCGCGCAGCCGCTCGATCACGTACTCCGGCTTCAGGGGCTCCGTGTTGCGGTAGCGGAACGGGTGCTGCTGCTTCCAGTCCTGCACGGTCTGCAGCCAGGGCGCCGCCTTCGGCGGGCCGCCGTTCATCCGTGACTGCAGCGCCTCCGCCAGCTTCGGCACAACCAGCTCCAGCGAGCCCACGATCGGGATCTGAGCCGTGCGGTTCTTGTCGATCTCGGCCGGGTCGACGTCCATGTGGATCACCTTGGCGCCCGGCGCGAACACGTCCAGCTTTCCGGTCACGCGGTCGTCGAAGCGCGAGCCGCAGGCGATCAGCAGGTCGGCCTGGTTCATCGCCCAGTTCGCCGCCTTCGAGCCGTGCATGCCCGGCAGCCCGATGCAGAGCGGGTGCGAGTCGGGGAAGACGCCCTTCGCCATCAGCGTGGTGATCACCGGCATCTGCACCGACTCGGCCACCCGGATCAGGTCGGCCGGGTCGACGTTCGCCGACACGGCCCCGCCGCCGACGTAGAACACCGGCCGCTCCGCGGCCAGGATCGCCTCCGCGGCGGTGATCACCTGCTTGGGGTGCCCGTGGCGCGAAGGCCTGTACCCGGGGATGTCCACCTGCTTTGGATAGGAGAACTCGAACTCGGCCAGCTGCAGGTCCTTCGGGATGTCGATCAGCACCGGGCCGGGGCGGCCGCTGCGCGCGATGTGGAACGCCTCCTTCACGACGCGCGGGATGTCCTCCACGCGGTCGACCAGCCAGGAGTGCTTGACCACGGGCATCGTGATGCCGGTGATGTCGGCCTCCTGGAAGGCGTCAGTGCCGATCAGGTGGGTGGGCACCTGGCCGGTGATGCAGACGATCGGTGTCGAGTCGAGGTAGGCGTCCGCGATCGGGGTGACGAGGTTCGTCGCGCCCGGCCCGGAGGTGGCGATCGCGACGCCGACCTTGCCCGTCGCCCGGGCATAGCCCTGCGCCATGTGCCCGGCGCCCTGCTCGTGGCGCACCAGGTAGTGGCGGATCGTGTGCTCGCACGCGGCCCAGGCGTCGTAGAGCGGCAGGATCGCGCCCCCGGGCAGCCCGAAGACGTCGGTCACGCCCTCTGCCTCGAGTGACCGGATCACGGCCTCCGCGCCGGTCATCCTGCGGCGGTCGCTATCCACGGGCGATCGCCTCACGATAGGGGTTTCCGGCGAACTCCCCGGAGCCGTGGGCGTGGTCGGCGAGCGCGCGGCACACCGCCTGGCCCACCTCCCAGGTCGCGTAGGCCCGGCCGCCCGAGACCTGGTCGGCGGTGGCGGTGCCCTCCGCCAGCACCTGGTCGACGGCGGCGGTGACCGCCCGGCCGATGTCACGCCGGCCCAGGCCATAGGTGAACATCATGCCGACCGAGAGGATCATCGCGATCGGGTTGGCGGCGCCCTGGCCGGCGATGTCGGGGGCCGAGCCGTGCACCGGTTCGAAGATGCCCGGCGGCTCACTCCCGAGCGATGCAGACGGGGCGAGGCCAAGGCCGCCGCCGACGGCCGCCGCCAGATCGGAGAGGATGTCGCCGAACAGGTTCTCGGTCAGGATCACGTCGTAGGCCTGCGGCTTTGTGGCGAGGTTCATCGCGAACGAGTCGACCAGCTCGTGGGTGAGCCGGATCTCCTCGAACTCCGTCGCCTGCAGCTCGGTGACGACGCGGCGCCACAGCTTCGACGTCGAGAGCACGTTCGCCTTGTCCACCGAGACGACGCGACCGTCGCGCCGACGGGCGAGCTTGAACGCCCATCGCGCCACCCGCTCGATCTGCTCGCGGGTGTAGCGGCACTCGTCGCTGGCGGCGTTCTCCTCGAGCGACTTCTTGCCGAAGTAGAGCCCGCCGGTCAGCTCGCGCACCACGATCAGGTCGATGTCCGCGTGTCGCACCGGGCGCAGGTTGGCGTAGGCGTCGAGCTCCTTGCGCAGCCCGAGCAGCCCCTCCTCCGGGCGCCGCACGGCGCTGTCCCAGCGCGGGCCGCCGACGGCGCCGAGCAGGACGGCGTCGGACGCCTTCACGGCGGCACGGACGTGGGCCGGGAAGGGATCGCCGTGCTTGTCGATGGCATCGCCGCCGAAGGGCAGGTGCACCTGCCGCACGCGGATGCCGAACAGCTCCGAGGCGGCGTCGATCACGCGGCCCGCCTCGGCCATCACCTCTGGGCCGATCCCATCGCCCGAGAGGCAGGCGACGATTGGCAATGGTCGTGTGGTCGGGCCCATGTCGTCCTCGATTTCGCTGGGAAGGAGTATCTCATCAGACTCCGGCAAGCTCCTGCTCCGGTTCGGCCGCCGTCTTGGCATGGGCGCACGCGCGCAGGTAGGCCTCGGCCGACGCCTCGGTGATGTCGGTCGACACCGCCTGGGCCGAGAAGGTGCGCCCGCCCGACTCGACCACCACCCGCACCTCGCCGAGCGCGTCGGCGCCGCCGGAGACCGCGCCGATCGTGTACTCGACGAGCGTCACCGGCACTCGCAGCACCTGGTCGATGGCGTTGAACGCCGCATCGACCGGCCCGTCGCCCTCGGCCGCGCCCGTCTCCTCGCCGTCGCCCGCGCTCACCGTCACCTCGGCGCGTGCGGGCTGGCCCGTGCGCGTCGAGATCGCCAGCGAGAGAAGGTGGTGGTCGTCCTCGCGCTCGCGCAGCGAGTCGGAGGCGATCGCCTCGAGGTCGAGCGAGCTGATCCGCTGCTTGCGGTCGGCGATCTCCTTGAACCGCTCGAATGCGCGCTTCAGCTCCTCGCCCTCGATGGTGAACCCGAGCTCGGCGAAGGCCTGGCGCAGCGCGTGGCGGCCCGAGTGCTTGCCGAGCACGATGTCCGACCCTGCCAGGCCGACGGACTCGGCGTCCATGATCTCGTAGGTGCGGCGATCGGCCAGCACGCCGTGCTGGTGGATGCCGGCCTCGTGGGCGAACGCGTTGCGCCCGACGATGGCCTTGTTCGGCTGCACGCTGTAGCCGGTGAGGCGCGACACCATGCGCGAAGTGCGCACGATCTCGCTTGTAGTGATGCCGGTGTCGAGCCCGAACCGAGGCTTGCGTGTGCGCAGCAGCATCACGATCTCCTCGAGCGACGCGTTGCCCGCGCGCTCGCCGATGCCGTTGATGGTGCACTCGACCTGGCGTGCGCCCGCCATCACACCCGCCATCGAGTTGGCGACCGCCATGCCGAGGTCGTTGTGGCAGTGGACCGAGAGCGTGACGCCGTCCAGCTCGGGAACCCGCTCGCGCAGACCGGTCAGGATCTCGATGTACTCCTCGGGCACCGTGTAGCCGACCGTGTCCGGGATGTTGATGGTGGTCGCGCCCGCCGCGATCGCCACCCGCACCACCCGGGCCATGAAGTCGATATCGGTGCGCGTCGCGTCCTCGCACGAGAACTCGACGTCGGAGGTGAAGGCCTTCGCGCGCGCCACGGCGCGGCCGGCCGCCTCGATCACCTGCTCCCGGGTCATCCGCAGCTTGTGCTCGAGGTGGATGTCCGAGGTCGCGATGAAGGTGTGGATGCGAGGGTTGGTGGCCTGGTCGAGCGACTCGATGGCCGCGTCGATGTCCTCGTCGTTGGTGCGCGCGAGGGAGGCGACGACGCAGTCGACGGCCTGCGAGACGGCGCGGATGCCCTCCACCTCGCCGGGGGAGGAGATGGCGAAGCCGGCCTCGATGATGTCGACGCCCAGCCGCTCCAGCTGGCGGGCGATCTCGACCTTCTCGGCGGCGTTCAGCGCGATGCCCGGCGATTGCTCGCCGTCGCGCAACGTCGTATCGAATATGCGGACGGTGTCCGTTGGCATTGCGGGTGTCCTCCTGCGTGGGCGGGAGAGGACGCACCTCTCCCGGTGGCTTCCTGTGCGTGTGCGCCGGCGGGCGGCGCGTGAGCAGAAGTCCGTCGCCCTAGCGGGCGAGGAGCAGGAGAAGGCCGAGAAGGGAAATCGCGAACGCAGACTGGAGCCAGACAGGACGCCCGCTCAGCGTGGAGCGGGCAGTGGTCTCCTTGTGGTTCGCGGTGCTCGGCATCGTGCACAGGATAGGGATGGAATGTTGCGAAGTCAAACGTGAGCGGCCGGTTCACAGGGTGTTCACAGGCGGGCGCCAGGTGGTCACACAACCAATTGGCAGTTCGAGTGAATGCCATTTGGGCCTCTGGGGGACACAGCCACTGGCGGCCCCCGCCCTGCGGAGCCAGGAGCTCGCCGATCAGCCAGCCGCCGGTTCCATCCCGGCCGCTCTCTTCTGCAGCGCCCTCGCCCATCCGACGATCGCAACGGCGGCAGTCAACAACGCTGCGGTGAACGAGTGGGTCAGCTTGGCGCCGACGAAGAAGGGAGCGGCGTAGACGAACAGCCAGAGACCCGCGGCCCATGCGGTCGTCCGGCCGTTCTATGGCGCGCAGCGCTGACCCGGGAAGCATCCGGAGCATGACCCGTCGCACCGCCCAGGTCGCCAGGGCCGCATACACCAGCGTCGCCACGGAGATGACGCCGTCGGCCAACGTCATGTCGGGGTTCAGCTGCACGCTATTGTCAAGCGGGCGGTCGGACCGTTTCGTCCTCAGAGGTCAAGTGATACGCGCCACTCGCTGCGCAGCACGGCGGCATACCTCTCGCCCGGCTTGGCTGCGCCCCCCGTCGCGTCCTGAACGGCCTTCGCACGGGCGCGGCGGGCGGGGAGTCCGGGTGTGCGCGGCACCTCGCCGATCAGCCGCCACAGCCCGTCCTCCTCCTGCCGGAAGACGACGAACCCCGGTGACGGCCGTGGCGTGGTCACGGCACCAGTGTAGGGATCGGCGGCTCCGGGTGTACGGTGTCCGCCATGGCGGCGCCCCTTCGCGAGACCCAGGCCTGGAAGGCCCTCGAGCGGCACTACGCGGAGATCGCGCCGCGCCACCTGCGTGACCTGTTCGCCGAGGACCCGGGCCGTGCGGAGCGGATGACGGCTCGCGGCGCCGGCCTCCTGCTCGACCACTCGAAGCACCGCGCCACCGAGGACACGATCGGGCTGCTGATCGACCTCGCCGAGGATCGCGGCCTGCCCGCCCGGATCGAGGCCATGTTCAACGGCGAGCGCATCAACACGACCGAGAACCGCCCCGTCCTGCACGTCGCCCTGCGCGCGCCGGCGAACGAGTCGATCGTCGTCGACGGCGTGGACGTGGTGAAGCAGGTGCACGAGGTGCTCGGGCGGATGGCCGCCTTCGCCGATCGCATCCGCTCGGGTGATTGGCGCGGGCATACCGGCCGGCCGATTCGAAATGTCGTCAACATCGGCATCGGCGGATCCGACCTCGGTCCGGTCATGGCGTATGAGGCGCTCCGGTACTACTCGGACCGTCGGCTGACCGTCCGCTTCGTGTCGAACGTGGACGGCACCGATTTCATCGAGGCAACGCGCGACCTCGACCCGGCGGAGACGCTCTTCATCATCTCCTCCAAGACGTTCACGACACTGGAGACGATGACGAATGCCACGAGCGCTCGCGAGTGGATCGTCTCGGCCCTTGGCGATGACGCAGCGGTGGCGCGTCACTTCGTCGCCGTTTCCACCGCGGCCGACGAGGTGCGGGCGTTCGGAATCGACACCGACAACATGTTCGGCTTCTGGGACTGGGTGGGTGGGCGCTACTCCATGGATTCGGCGATCGGCCTCTCCACGATGATCGCAGTCGGCCCTGACCGGTTCCGCGAGTTGCTTGACGGATTCCACGAGATGGACGTGCATTTCCGCACGACGCCGCTCCGCCGGAATCTGCCGGTGCTGATGGGGTTGCTGGCCGTCTGGTACGGCGACTTCTTCGGTGCCGAGACGGTCGCCGTGCTGCCGTATGACCAGTACCTGAAGCGCTTCCCCGCCTACCTGCAGCAGTTGACGATGGAGAGCAACGGCAAGCACGTCACGCTCGAGGGCCGCGACGTCGACTATCAGACCGGTGCCGTGTACTGGGGCGAGCCGGGCACCAACGGCCAGCACTCGTTCTACCAGCTCATCCACCAGGGGACGAAGCTGATCCCGTGTGACTTCATCGGGTTCCTGGCCAGCCTGAACCCGCTCGGCCGCCACCACGACCTGCTCATCGCCAACGTGTTCGCCCAGACCGAGGCGCTCGCGTTCGGCAAGACGGCCGACGAGGTGCGCGCCGAGGTGACCGATCCGAAACTCGTGCCGCACCGGGTGTTCACCGGCAACCGCCCGAGCAACACGATCCTCGCGGAGCGGTTGACCCCGTCGGTGCTCGGCAATCTCGTTGCGCTATATGAGCACAGCGTGTTCACACAAGGCATCATCTGGGACATCAATTCGTTCGATCAGTGGGGCGTCGAGCTCGGCAAGGTGCTTGCGAGACGCATAGCGTCCGAAATTGCAAATGAGGACGAGCCGGATTTGACACACGATGCGTCCACGAACGCCCTCATCCGTCTCTATAGACGCGGCTCCTTGTAGGACACGTGACGTAACATCTTGCGCTACAGTCTGCCCGTCCGTGCCCCCAAACGTGAGGTGACAGCATGCCGCGCTCAGGTGAGATCGGCGAGCAGATCTACGATCAGGTCGAGAAGCTGGTGGCAGACGGCATGAACCGGACGGAGGCGTTCGCGAAGATCTCCGCTGACTCCGGCCGCCGGGCGGGAACAGTCGCAGCCAACTACTACCGCGTCGCGCGCAAGCGCGCGGGCGGGTCCCTGCGCCCGCGGTCGAAGCGTGGCCGTCCGGCGCGCCGCACGGCGGCGTCGGCGTCCTCGTCGTCGACCGGCCGGCGCGGGCGGGCCCGCAGCCGATCGGCGTCCGGTGACATCGACTCGCTCGCAAACGCGCTCGTTCGCGACGTTCAGGCGCTCGCGAATGCGATCAAGTCGCAGGCCGACGAGGTCGCCGAGATGCGCAAGAAGCTGGACGGCCTCAAGAAGCTCCTCGACTGACACGACGCAGTCGTCAGTCGAGAGGGTCAGGCTTCCGGCCTGACCCCGTATCGAACGAGCCAGGGGCCGGGCTTCAGCCCGGCCCCTGTTCGGCTGACTTCCGCTCTTACGCGTTCCGCACGGTCACGCCGTAGCGCTCGAGCCGCTCGAACAGCGCCCCGTACGGCACGATCTGCTCCGACGGGAACACCCCGCGCCGCTCGATCTCGCCGCGGCAGATCATGTCCGCCACCACCGCCGGCGGGCACGCGGTCGAGATCACGCCGCCGCCGAACGGCAGCCGGTCTACCGCCCGCGTGACGCACTCGGTGACCGCCGTGCCGTTCTCGCCGTACACCTCGACACGGTGGATGCCGAACGCCTCGTGCGACGGCGACGCCTTCGGCAGCCGCGCCAGCACCGCAATCAGCAGCTGCCGCGGCACGACCGGAACGCCACGGATGTCGACCGGGTCCGTCCCCGCCAGGCCGAGGTCGGTCAGCAGCCTGATCTTCTCCAGAAAGGCGGGGTTCAGCGATAGCTGGAAGCTGACGTCCTTCGCCCCGAAGCTGTCGGCAAACGTGGCCTGCTCGGAGTGGATCGTGTAGATCGTTTCGGCCGGCCCGACCGGCTCGCCGAACTCCACCGTGCCGGCATCCGTCATCGGGTCGAGGAACACCGGCTCGCCGTCGCGGATCACCGGGGTCGGCATCGACAGCTCGTCGAGGATTGTCTCGACGGCATACGGCGCGACGAGCGGGCCGGCCGGCGGGTTCGGGTCGCGGCCGGCCGCGGCGACCACGATCCGGTCGATGCGCCCACCCAGGCGCGACACGGCGTGCGCCGCCATCACGTTGGTCTTCCCGGGCGTCGAGCCCATGCCGAGCACTGCCACCAGCCCCGCCTCGCGGAACCACAGGTCGAGCTTCACCTGCTCGCGGGTGACGTGATAGAGGCCGCCCAGATCGAGGTAGTGCGAGCCGGCAGCGAGCGCCACCTCCATCGCCGCAAGGTTGATCTTGTAGGCGGCCGTGTTCAACAGCACCGTCGAGCCGGCGACCGCCTCGCGGGCGGCCTCGAGGTCGGTGACGTCGACGGCTGCGCCGGTCGCCTTGCCGGCGCCGTGCTCGTCGGCGACGGCCTGGGCGCCCCGTGCGTTCACGTCGAGGCAGCGAATCTCGGTGACCGAATCGTGCTCGGCGAGCGTGGCGACGATCGCGGGGCCGATGATGCCGGCGGCGCCGACCACGGAGACGGTGCTCATGCGCGCTCCCAGAGGTCGTCTCCGGGTACCACGTGTCGCTGCGCGGCGTCGCGCTGGCGCGGGCGGCCGACGCCGTTCCTTGCCAATATTCCCGATATTGGCTGCGTCACGTCGCCGTCTCCCGCTGGCGCGCCGCTCGCGGATCATCCACGCGCCACCCGGAGACGACCTCTGAGGGACTTCGCAGCTGGTGGGCCCGCAGGGCCAGCCACAGCTCGAGCCTGTCCCCGGCATCCGCCAGATCGCGGCCGGTCAGCTCGGAGATCTTGCGCATCCGGTAGCGGAGCGTGTGGCGGTGGACGTGCAGCTCCGCCGCCGCATCCGCCCAGCGGCCGTTGGCCTCGATGTAGGCGCGCAGGGAGTCGAGCAGGGCCGAGCCGTGAGCGGCGTCGTGCTCGACCAGCGGGCCGAGCAGGGAGTCGCAGTAGAGCTCCACGCCGCGGTCATCCTGCAGCGACAGCAGCAGCTGGATGGAGCCGAGGTCGCGGAACGTGGCCATGACGGGGTGGCCGTTCGGCGGGCGCGCCTCGCAGGCGTAGAGCGCCTCGTCGTAGCTCCGGCGCAGCTCCGCGGGATCGCGGCGGACGCGTCCCACGCCGCCCGCGCCGGCGCCGGTCTCCTCGAGCAGCGCGGCCGCCCGCCGTCGCGCGTGCTCGTCGTCGGCCGCCTCGAGCAGCACGGCGACGCCGCCGTCGCGGACGACGCACGGGGCGATCTCGGACAGCCGCCCGGCGAGCTCGGCAAGCGCCCGCGTCCCGCGCTGCGCAGGGCGCAGCAGCGCGAAGGCCATCGGCTGCTCGCCCTCGAGGCCGAAGGCTGACGCCTTGCGGCGCAGCTCGGACGAGCCCACCTCGCCGGCCAGGATCGACTCGACCAGGTCCTCGGAGAGTCGTCGCTCCGCATTCGAGACGTCGCGGCGCTTCAGGAGCTCGACCGCGAGCACGGTCTGGACGTGGTGGAGCAGCTGCGGATCGCAGCGGTCCCCGGGCTTGGCGACCAGCTCGGCCTCGACGTCGCTCCCGGTGACGACGGGCAGCACGGTGGCGGCGGGATCGCCGTCCTCGATGTCGCCGGTGTGGGCCAGGACGCGGCCCGAGGGCTCGCGCAGGCAGAGCGCGCTGTCGGACAGGCGCCCCATCTCGGCGAGCATGGCGTCGAGGTCGCGTCCGTCCAGCATCAGCGAGGTCAGCCGCTCGAGCGTCTGCACTCGGGCATCGCTCTGGGCCTGGAACACCGCTTCCGTGATCGCGATGAAGGGCACGTGGTAGGGGGTGGTCATCACGGGGAAGCCGAGGCGGTCGGCCGCCTCGACCGCGGCCTCCGGCATCGCCTCGAGCCCGAATCCGAGCCCGAGGCACAGGCCGGCCAGGCCATGGGCTGCCAGCAGCTCCACGAACTCGCCCGGGCGCTCGCGCAGCGGACGGCCGGTCGTCAGCAGCAGCTCACGGCCGCGCAGCCACGGCGTGGGATCGTCCAGCTCGCTGATATGCGCCCAGCGCACGTGGCGCCCGAGCCCGGTCGAGCCTCCGGCCAGCTGCAGCTCGAGCCGGTCGAGCTCGAGCACCTGTGCGACGGTGAGCATGCCGCCCGCCGGCCGCTGTTACTCGCCGACCACCTGCCGGGCGCCCGGAAGCACGTCGTGGTGCTCGCGGTGCCCAGGACGCCGCTGCATCTCGTTCCAGGCCTCGTCCAGCACCGTGTCGAGCACGTCGTGGATGTAGTCCAGGTCCTCGCGGGTCGCGACCAGCGGCGGCGACAGCTGGATCACCGGGTCGCCGCGGTCGTCGGCACGGCAGATCAGCCCCGCCTCGAACAGCCGGCCCGAGAGGAAACCGCGCAGCAGGTGCTCGGACTCCTCCTCGCTGAAGGTCTCCTTCGTCTCCTTGTCCTTCACCAGCTCGAGCGAGTGGAAGTAGCCGGCTCCGCGGATATCGCCGACGATCGGCTTCTCGGCCAGCTTCTCGAGCATCTCCTGGAAGTAGCCCTCGTTGCGCCGCACGTTGCCGAGCACGTCCTCGCGCTCCATCACCTCGAGGTTCTTGAGCCCGACGGCGGTGGCCACGGGGTGGCCGCCGTACGTGATGCCGTGGTTCAGCAGCGTCGTGCCCTCGAGGAACGGCGCCGCGATGCGGTCGGTCATGAGCACGCCGCCGAGCGGCACGTGCGCGGAGCCGACGCCCTTGGCGAACGTGACGATGTCGGGGCGGATGTCGTAGCGGGTCGATCCGAACCACTCGCCCAGCCGCCCGAACCCGCAGATCACCTCGTCGGCGACCAGCAGCACGCCGTACTCGTCGCAGATCGCGCGCACGCCCTGGAAGTAGCCCTCCGGCGGGGTGAACGTGCCGCCGGCGTTCTGCACCGGCTCCATGAACACGGCGGCCACCGACTCGGGGCCTTCGTGCTCGATCACGTCGCGCAGCTCGTCGAGCAGGAACTGGGTGAACTCCTGCTCGGTCTCGCCCTCGGGACGCCGGTAGCGGTTCGTGTTGGAGACGTGCCGCACGCCCGGCATCAGCGGCTCGAACGGCGTCTTCAGCGGGTAGATGCCGGTCAGCGAGAGCGCGCCCAGCGTGGTGCCGTGGTAGGCGATCCGGCGCGCGATCATCTTGTAGCGGTGGTGATGGCCGTGCAGCTGGTGGAACTGCCGCACGAGCTTGATGATCGCCTCGTTCGCCTCCGACCCGCCGCTCACGAAGAACACCCGGTTCAGGTCGCCGGGTGCCAGCTCGGCAACCTTCGCGGCCAGCTCGATGGCGCGCGGGTGGGCGTAGCTCCAGTTCGTGTAGAAGGGCAGCTCGGCCATCTGCTTGGCGGCCGCCTCGCCCAGCTCGGCGCCGAAGCTGTAGCCGATCTGGGTGCAGAACAGCCCGGCCAGGCCGTCGAAGTACTTCTTGCCCTTCGTGTCGTACAGCCAGCACCCCTCACCGTGGCTGATGATCGGCACGTCCTCGTTGCGGTACGACGAGTGACGCGTGAAGTGCATCATCAGATGCCGCTTCGCGAGTTCCTGCAGCGTGTCGTTGGACAGCGAGGGCTGCGAGCCGTTGCTGGTCATACGGAATCCTTCTGTGCGCGGTTGGACAGACTGGCCAATGCTACCAGCACCGGATGCAGGAACGGCGCCGCCGGTCTTATACTCGCTGGCGAAAAAGACCAACCAGACGGGGGCCCTCCATGGCAGTGCACGCGACCGGAACCAAGACGCAGGAGCTGATGGCGAAGCGCGACGAGTACGTCGCCCGCGGCGTCTCGCTGGCGCCGATCGTGGCCGACCATGGCCACGGCGCACGCCTCACCGACGTCGACGGCAAGGAGTACATCGACTTCGCCGGCGGCATCGGCGTGCTCAACCTCGGGCACACGCCCGACGCGGTGGTCGAGGCGATCAAGCGCCAGGCCGAGACGATGCTGCACTCGTGCTTCCCGGTCGCCGCCTACGAGCCGTACCTGGAGGTCGCCCGGCTGCTCTGCGAGCACGCGCCGGGCACGCACGCGAAGAAGGCCGTGCTGGTCAACTCCGGCGCCGAGGCCGTCGAGAACGCGGTCAAGGTCGCCCGCTACCACACCGGCCGTGACGCGGTGATCACGTTTGATCGCGGCTTCCACGGCCGCACGCTGCTGACCATGACGCTGACCTCGAAGCTGGTCTACAAGCGCGGCATGGGGCCGTTCGCCCCCGAGGTCTACCGCGCGCCGGCCCCCTACCCCTACCGCGGCGTCAGCACGAAGGATGCGCTGAAGGGGCTCGAGTTCACCTTCAAGGCGCACGTCGATCCCGAGTCGGTTGCCTGCGTCATCCTCGAGCCGGTGCAGGGCGAGGGCGGGTTCACGGTGATGCCGCCGGAGTTCATACAGGGCGTCTATGAGCTGTGCCAGAAGCACGGCATCCTCTACATCGACGACGAGGTGCAGTCCGGCATGGGCCGCACCGGCACGCTGTGGGGGATCGAGCACTCGGGCGTGACGCCGGACCTCGTGACGGTCGGCAAGTCGCTTGCCGCCGGCATGCCCCTCGCCGGCGTCGTCGGCCGCGCGGAGATCCTCGACTCGGTGCATCCGGGCGGTCTCGGCTCGACCTACGGCGGCAACCCGGTGGCCTGCGCGGCAGCGATCGAGAGCATCAACGCGATCGCCAGCCAGGAGTTCCTCGACCACGCGAAGGCGTTCGGCGAGGAGATCATGGCGCGGCTGCAGGCGATGGCCGAGCGGCACCAGGTGATCGGTGAGGTGCGCGGCATCGGGCCCATGGCCGCGATCGAGCTCGTGACCGACCGCGAGAGCAAGGAGCCGGCGGCCGACGTGGCCGCGGCGACGGTGGCGGGCGCGCTGGAGCGGGGCCTGCTGCTCCTGAAGACGGGCATCTACGACAACGTGCTGCGGATCCTCGTGCCGATCACGGCCAGCGAGGAAGATCTCACCCTTGGCCTCGACCGACTCGAGGAGTCGCTTGCAGCAGCAGCCTGACGCGTCACCGGGCGCGCCGGCCGTGAGCCTGCGCGGGGTGCGCAAGACATATGGGGAGGTCGACGCGGTCGCGGGCGTCGACCTCGACGTGGCCGACGGCGAGTTCTTCACCCTGCTCGGCCCGTCCGGCTCCGGCAAGACGACCACGCTGCGCATGATCGCGGGGTTCGAGCTGCCGACCGAGGGCGTGGTGCTGCTGCACGGCAGCGACGTGTCCCGGCTGCCGCCCTACGCGCGGGACGTGAACACGGTGTTCCAGGACTACGCCCTGTTCCCGCACATGAGCGTCGGCGACAACGTCGCCTACGGTCTGATGGTCAAGCGGGTGAAGAGGGCGGAGCGGCGCGAGCGAGCCGCGGAGGCGCTTCGCATGGTGCGGCTGGAGGGCTTCGAGAAGCGCAAGCCCTCGCAGCTGTCCGGCGGGCAGCGCCAGCGCGTCGCGCTGGCCCGCGCGCTGGTCAACCGCCCGCGCGTGCTGCTGCTGGACGAGCCGCTGGGAGCGCTCGACCTGAAGCTCCGCGAGGAGATGCAGATCGAGCTCAAGACGATCCAGCGTGATGTCGGCATCACGTTCATCTTCGTCACGCACGACCAGGACGAGGCGCTCACGATGAGCGATCGCATCGCCGTCTTCAACCAGGGGCGGGTCGAGCAGGTGGGGACGCCCGCCGAGGTGTACGAGCACCCCGCCAGCGCGTTCATCGCCGGATTCGTGGGGACGTCGAACGTGCTGGAGGGGGACGTCGCGCGGGCGATCACGGGCTCCGCCGAACGCGTCACCATCCGCCCCGAGAAGATCCGGATCGAGGATCCGAGCACCACCATCGGCCCTGACGAGTGCACGGCCGACGGCACGGTACGGGATGTGGTGTACCTCGGCGTGACGACCCGGTACATCGTCAGCCTCGACCGGGGCGGCGAGCTGGTCGTCGTGCAGCAGAACCTGAGCACCTCCTCGATGGAGGCGCTCGCAGCGAAGGGCCGGTCCGTCCGGCTGGTGTGGAGCAGGCAGTTCACCCGCACGCTCGAGAGCGGCGCGGGCATGACCAACCAGGAGGTTCCAGTATGAGGGTGCGTTTCGCTCTGGCCGCCGTGCTGATCGCGGCCATGGCAGTGGCCGCCGGCTGCGGCTCCGGCTCGTCGGGCGGCAGCTCGGGCGGAGGCGGCACGGGATCCAACGGCCCGAAGCTGCCGACGTCGATCGGCCCGACCGAAGGAAAGCTGAAACTGATCGCCTGGCAGGGCTACACCGAGGACAACGTGGTCAAGCCGTTCGAGAAGCAGACCGGCTGCCAGGTCACGGTCAAGTACGGCCAGACGTCGGACGAGATGTTCCAGCTGATGCAGGGCGGCGGGTATGACGGCGTCTCTGCGTCGGGTGATGCCAGCAACCGTCTGATCGCGGCCGGCCTGGTCTCGCCGATCAACCCGAACCTCATCCCCGACTTCAAGAACATCAGCCCCGAGCTGCAGAGCCCGCCGCACAACACGATCGACGGCGTGCACTACGGCGTGTCGTATCAGTGGGGTGCCAACGTCCTGATGTACAACACGGATCAGGTGACGCCGGCTCCCGACAGCTGGGCCGTGATCTTCGACGGCAGCAGCTACAAGGGCAAGGTCGATGCGTATGACAGCCCGATCTACATCGCCGACGCGGCGCTCTACCTGAAGAGCGCGCAGCCCGACCTCAAGATCACGGATCCGTACGAGCTGACCCAGACGCAGTTCGACGCGGCCGTCAACCTGCTGAAGAAGCAGCATCAGCAGATCGGCAACTACTGGTCGAGCTACACGTCGCAGATCCAGGACTTCACCCAGGGCAGCATCGTGATCGGGCCGACCTGGCCGTACCAGGTCAACACCCTCAAGGGCTCGGGCGTGCACGTCGACGCCGTGCTGCCCAAGGAGGGCGCGACCGGTTGGGCAGACACCTGGATGATGTACTCCAAGGCCGCCCACCCGAACTGCATGCTGAAGTGGATGGCGTACGCGACCACGCCCGAGGTGCAGGCAAAGACCGCCTACACCTTCGGGTCTGCGCCGGCCAACCCCCAGGCGTGCACGATCCTCGACAAGGAAGTCAAGAACTACTGCACCGACTACCACGTCACGGATCAGAACTACTTCAAGAACATCGCCTTCTGGAAGACGCCGCTGCAGGACTGCGGTGACAGTCGAGGCAACGCCTGCGTCGACTACTCACAGTGGGCGCTGGCCTGGACGACGATCAAGAACTCCTGATCGACAGCCCCCGGGAGCCCGCGCGGCTCCCGGGGGCGGCCCTCTCCACCCATGGCAACCGAGTCCGTTCCCGCCCCCGTCGCCGCCCGCCGGCGTGTCTCGGCGTTCCTTTACCGGCGCCGGTGGCTCAAGCTCGTCCTGCTGCTGATCCCGCCGTTCGGCTGGATGGTGGTCGTCTACCTGGCGGCGCTGGCCGTGCTGCTGGCCACGGCGTTCTGGCAGCAGGACGTGCTCAGCGGCAAAATCATTCACACCTTCACGACGGACAACATCCAGTACATCCGAAACGACCCGACCATCCGCAAGGTCACCCGCGACACGGTGCAGATGGCGGTGATCGTGACCATCACCGACATCCTCCTTGCCTTCCCGCTCGCGTACTACATGGTGCGGATCGCATCACGCCGTACGCGTGCGCTGCTGCTCGTTGGCGTGCTCATGCCGCTGTGGTCGAGCTACCTGATCAAGGCGTACACCTGGCGCCTGATGACGGGTGACAAGGGCACGATCAACTGGGCGCTCGGCCAGGTCGGCCTCGGGCCGCTCCATATCGCTTTCACCCAGACCGCCATGTGGCTCGCGTTCTCCTACATCTGGCTGCCCTACATGGTGCTGCCGGTCTATGCCGCGCTGGAGCGGATCCCGAACTCGCTGATCGAGGCCTCCGAGGATCTCGGCGGGCGGGCCTGGCGGACGCTGCGGAGCGTCGTGCTGCCCCTGGCGCTTCCCGGCATCGCAGCCGGGTCGATCTTCACCTTCTCGCTCACGCTCGGCGACTACATCATGGTCGACCTGGTGGGTGGCAACAAGACCGACTTCCTGGGCAGCATCATCTACCGCTACCAGGGGGTCGCCAACGACCTGCCGCTCGCCGCGGCGGTCGCGATCATCCCGGTCGTCGTCATCACCGTCTACCTGCTCCTGGTCAAGCGGCTGGGCGCGTTCGAGGCCTTGTAGGTGGAGCCCCGGGGCGTCCGCATCTTCCTGCGCGTGTTCGCCTTCCTGGTGATGGCGTTCCTGTACGCGCCGCTGGCGGTGATCGTGACCGCCTCGTTCAACGCGTCGCAGATCCCGACCTGGCCGATCAAGCACTACACGACGCACTGGTGGCACCTCGCCCTGAACGACGAGCGCGCTCACACGGCGCTGATCAACTCGGTCAAGGTAGGGCTCGGCGCCACGGCGATCGCGCTCGTGCTCGGCAGCTCGGCGGCCTTCGCCCTCTCGCGGTTCCGGTTCTTCGGGCAGAACTCGCTGTCGCTGCTGCTGGTGCTGCCGATCGCGCTACCCGGCATCGTCACCGGCCTGTCGCTGCTCTCGGTGATCAAGTACTTCTCGATCACGCCGTCGCTGGTGACGATCGTGGTAGGCCACGCCACGTTCTGCATCGTCGTCGTCTACAACAACGTGGTGGCGCGGCTGCGGCGCTCGTCCGGGTCGCTCGACGAGGCGTCGATGGATCTGGGCGCCGACGGCTGGCAGACGTTCAGGTACGTGATGCTACCCAACCTCGCCACCGCGCTGGTCGCCGGCGGGCTGCTCGCATTCGCGCTGTCGTTCGACGAGATCGTCGTCACGAACTTCACCGCCGGCGCGCAGGAGACCCTGCCGCTCTGGATCTACAACCAGTTCCGCCTCCCGAACACCGCGCAGGAGGTGAATGCGGTGGCCGTGATCGTGATCGTTCTGACCGCGATCCCCGTCTACCTCGCGCAGCGCCTGATGCGCGACACGGGCGGACTCACGACGCGATAGATGGTTGATCGATATCTCCGTGAAGTCCTGGACGGCGAGAACCGAGTCTGGCAAGGACGCAGGGAGCGTCAATATCGGGAATATTGGCGCGACCGAGGACGCCGCTAGGCGACGGTTCGCAGCCGTAGCCACCCCGACCGTTTCGTCTCCCCGGCCTTTCGCGGCGGCCAGGCTCGCGAGAGATATCGATCAACCATCTCAGGACACCGTCAGGGTGCCCTTCATGCCGGCCTGCTCGTGCCCCGGCACCGAGCAGTAGAACTCGTACGTGCCGGGCTTGAGGTTCGCGGTCACGGTCGAGGTGCCGCCGTTGTCGACCTGCTTGCCCTTGACGTCGACGCCGTTCCCCTTGAGCGAGATGTCGTGGGCGACCGACTGGGGATTCATCGCGTTCAGGGTGACCGTGCCGGCCTTCGCCGTGACCGAGGTCTTCGTGAACGAGAACCCTGAGCTCGAGATCGGGATGTCGATCGTCTGGCCGCCCCCACCGGCGGGCGTCGAGGCGGGAGTGGAGGTCGCGGAGCTGCCCCCGGAGGAGCTGCCGCCGCCGCAGCCGGCGGCGAGCAGCACGGCTGGGAGCAGCAGCAGTGCGAGAGCGTGACGGGGCTTCATGGGTGATCCCTTCGGTCGCTGGGGGCTGCAGGAGTTTGGAGTCCTACCCCGAATCGTAAACATTCGGTGTGCAGCGCCTCACGTCGGGGTCGTCTGATAGCGTTGCAGCCCATGTGTGTAGGTGTCCATGCGCGCGCAGGGGGCGTGCGCGCGACCCGGGCGTCGATCCTCGTGCTCACCCTCACGGCCGCCGCGCTGGCCGCGTCGGCGACCCAGTCGGTCGCAGCGTCGAGCATCTCGGCCAAGCGGGCGGAGGCCCGGCAGGTCGAGAGCGAGATCATGACGCAGCAGGCCGCGCTCGAGAAGCAGATCGAGAAGTACAACGCGATCCACCAGCACTA
>DATAHR010000087.1:0-10903 GCA_036263035.1 Gaiellales bacterium
GCCTCCCGCTCGGGATCGTCGTCGCGGGGCTCCCAGAACGGCCGCAGCTCGAGCGGCAGCCCGACACCGCGCAGCCGCTCGTGCAGCTCGGTCACCATCCGCCGCAGCCGGTCGCGACCGTACCGGGCCAGCAGGTCGAGCCGCTCGGTCGCGTCGCCGTCCCCGAACTCCTCCACCGCGGCGGCGAACGCATCCGACTGCAGGATCCGCATCTCGGTGTCCGACGCCACGCCGAACGTGGGATCGATGCCGGCCTCGAGGGCGTGCGCTCGCAGGATGCGGGCGCAGAGCCCGTGGATGGTCGAGATCCAGGCCGTCTCCACCGAGGCCGCCGCTTCGGGCATCCCGCGCTCGCGCAGCTGCTCGCGGATCCGGCGCTTCAGCTCATCGGCCGACCGGTCGGTGAAGGTGATGACGAGCAGGTGGTCGAGCGGCGTGCCCTCGTCCAGCCGCCTGATCACGCGCTCGATCAGCACGGACGTCTTGCCCGTGCCGGCGCCGGCGGAGACGAAGACGCGGCCGCGGCGCTCGATGGCGGCTGCCTGCCCCTCGTTCCAGGTTCGGGTCGCGCTCACCTCGCCACCCGGCAGATGCCTCCCGCCTGCCGCAGGCACCACTCGGGGCAGCTTCCACCGATCGGGTCGCGGCGGATATCGCCCCGGCGCATCCGTGCGACGATCTCGTTCGCGTAGCCGACCGCCCGGTCGACCTGCGCCCAGAAGTCGTCCGGCTCCAGCCGGTCGTTCTTCATGACGCCCTCGAGCTCTCCCTCCACCGCCATGCCGCGGACGCGCCGCTCGCCCCCGAGCGCGCGGTAGAGGCCCGCCACCGGCTCGATGCCGAGCAGGTCGCGGGCGACGAGGATGTAGAGCGGCAGCTGCAGCTTCCGCTCCGCCTCGATCTGCCGCGCCGATCGCGCGCCCTTCCCCGTCTTGTAGTCCCAGACGGCGCCACGGGCTGACATGCCGGGGTCGCGGTCGATGCGGTCGATCGTGCCGGAGACGGCGAAGCCGTCCAGCCGCAGCCCCGCCTGCAGGTTGGGGGCGGAGGTCTTCGTCCCGAACCGCACCTCGTAGTCCCGGGGCACGAGCGGCGACGCGAACACCGCCTCGCTGCGCAGGAACCCCTCGAGGTCGAGCTGGAGCCGGCGCACCGCCGCCTTGCCGGCCACGCCCGCCGGGATGCGGACGCTGCCGAGCGCCTCGTACAGGCACTCCCGCATCAGCGGCACGGCGCGCGGGAGGTCGGCCTCGGTCAGCCGCTCGATGCCGAGCTCGCTCGGCATGCGCTGGTGGAACCGGTGCAGCGTCGTGTGCGCGACGGAGCCGGTCTCCTTCGCGCCGAACTCGTAGTCGATCTCGCCGGGCTGCAGGAACCGCTCGACGAACCAGGCCGAGGAGCACTCCGCGAACTTCTCGAGCTCCGTCACGTTGAACCGCTCCTGCCGGGCGAGCGCCTCGAGCACCGCGCGGTTGCGCAGGCGCGACGGCCGCCGGTAGGCGGCGCGCGCACGCTCCAGCTTCCGCGTCCAGCCCTCGCGGTCGGCGACGGCCGCCGCCCAGTCAGGGCGGCTTCGGAGCTCGCGGGCGAGCGCCCGCTGCCGCTCCCTCTCCGTCGGAGCATGCGTCAGGTCGTAGGTGAGGTCGCCGATCGCCCGGCGGTGCCGCTCGATGCGATCGTCCCCGACCGCACGCAGCACGTCCTCGAGGAACGGCGATGGCTCGAGCAGCCGGCCGTCCTCGTCGGCCGCCTGGCGGCACAGGTAGAGCCGCGTCCATGGCCTGGTGACCGCCGTGTAGAACAGGTGCCGGTCGCGCTCGAGCGCGTCCAGGCGGCCGAGCCCGAGTGCCGACGCCTCGTCGGCATCCAGGAATGCGTTCTCGCGCGGCCCTCCGGGCAGGCCGCCCTCCTCGAGGCCGAGCACGAACACCGCCCGAAACCGCCGCGTGCGCGACCTGCGCAGGTCGAGCACCTGCACCCGCCCCGTGCCGCTCGACGCGGGCGGCCGCAGCGTGGTTCGCTCGAGCTCGGTCAGCACGACGGCGCGGTCCGGCGCCGGCAGGCCGCGCGCGGCCAGCTCGCCCAGCTGCTCGATGGTTCGCAGCGCCGCACGCAGCGCGGCCGCCGCCGCCTCGCCGACCGGGCCCTGGCGCGTGGCCGTGAGCCCACCGGCGGCGGTGCTCATCCGGCGCAGCTGATCCTTTACCTGCTCGAGCGGCTCGCCCGCCTCGGCCAGGCGGTCGGACGCAGCCAGCAGCCGTGCATAGTCGAGCTCCTCGAGCAGCGACCGGGCGTCGTCGCCCCGCAGCGCGCCGCGGCCGCGCAGGCGGCCCTCGGCATAGTCGACGGTCGTGCGCGGGATGCCGGCGAAGGGCGAGCGCAGGAACCGGAACAGCTCGCCCCGCTCGCCGCCGAACCACGCGAAGCGGAGCAGTCCGATCAGCGCCTGGCCGAACGCGGTCTCGCCCAGCCCGACGGCCGCGTCCACCTCCACCGGCACACCGACGGCAGCAAAGGCGCTCTCGAGCGCGAGCCGCCAGGCGGCGGTGTCCCGCGTGATCACGCCGATGTCGTCGGGCGCGTACCCGTCCCGCACGAGGCGCAGCGCGTGGAAGGCGACCTGGTCGGCGACGCCGCGGACGCCGCACGCCTCCAGCAGCACCACCGACCCGTCACCGGCCGGCGCCTCCTCCACCCGCGGCTCGAAGAGCGAGCGTTCCAGATGCAGGAGCAGCGAGCTGTCCGCGTGCTCGCCGGGCGGGAGCTCGATCACCTCGTGCGGGCCGGCGGTCAGGGCATCGACGGCCGGGCGCACGGCGGCCAGCGCCGGCCGGCCGGGCTGATAGGGAAGCGAGACCATCACCGGGGCGCGCGCGGCGATGGCGCGGAGGGCCGCAAGCTGGATCCCCGACATGTCCTCGAAGCCGTACGCGAAGACGGGCGAACCCTCCCACGCGTCCAGCCGGCTCTCGAGCAGCCCGGCGGCGTGGGCGTGGCTCCCGGGGCGGTCGCGGACGCCGAGCTCGGCCAGCCGTTCGCGGTAGCGCCGGTGCAGTTCGACGAGCTCGCCCCGGCGGCCGGTGGCGCTGAACGCGGCCAGCCGGCGGCCCAGCTCCTCGGGCGGGGCGGCCGTGACCAGGTCGTCGAGCACCCGGGCCAGGCCGTCGACGAACCCGGGGAAGCGGGCGGGGCCGGCCAGGACATCGAGCGGCGCATCCCGGATCACCTGCTCGAGCACGGCGCGGCGCGCAGGGGGAGACAGGGTGCCGGTCGGCTCGCCGGCCCGCTCCAGGACCCGCTCGAAGAGGTCGTCAAAGGTCCCCGTCGCGCCGCCCAGCAGGGCGGGACGGCGGGCGAGCAGGTCACGCTCGGCCAGCTCCACGTCGGGCCGGGTGGGCACGACCAGGGTGGGAGCAGCGCCCGCGTCGACCTGGTCGGCGAAGCGGTCGAGCAGCGTCGCGACCTTGCCGCAGTTCGCGGGGCCAAGCAAGAGCGTCAGCGGCATCAGTGGATTCTACGCCGCGCGTTCCACCCGCCCGAGCCTGTCACGACCGGTCACGATTCTGCACCAGACCGTGTGGTGACGGAAAAGTGCCCGGCACTTTTCCGTCACCCAGCCGGCACCTGCCCGCAGGCCGCTGGGTAGAGTGTGCCGTCGTATGGGGACCGATCTGACAGGCCGTGCGGTCGTTCTCGGGCTGGACGGCGCCACCTGGGACCTGCTGCTCCCGCTTGCCGAGCGCGGCGTCATGCCCAACCTCGCGCGTGCGCTCGAGCAGGGCCGCCACGGCCGCCTGCAATCCTGCCTGCCGCCCTACAGCTCGCCCGCCTGGATGTCCATCTCCACCGGGAAGAGCCCCGGCAGTCACGGCATCTTCGACTTCTGGGAGGCCGGCAAGCCCGGCGAGCGTCGCCTGGTCTCGTCCCGGTCGGCCAAGGGCAAGAAGCTCTGGGAGCTGGTCGACGACGCCGGCAAGGTCGCACACGTGCTCGCCGTCCCCGTCTCCTACCCACCCACCAGGCTGCAGCACGGGACGTTCACCTGCGGCATGTTCACCCCCGGCGAATCGGTGGACTACACCTGGCCGCCCGAGCTCAAGGCCGAGCTGAAGGCGCTTCCCGGCGGCTACCGCGCCGACCCCTACGCGGACGGCCTGCAGGGCGCGGCCTTCATCGAGCAGACACACGAGGTGATCCGCCAGCAGGAGGTGGCGACCAACCACCTGCTCGGCCGAAACGGCGACTGGGACCTGCTCTTCACCGTCATCCAGGCGCCCGACCCGATCCAGCACAAGTTCTGGAACGTGCTCGACCCGACCGACCCGCGCTACGACGCCGAGAAGGCCGGGCGCCACCTCCCGGCGCTGGAGGAGTCCTACCGGCGCTGCGACGAGGTGATCGGCGACCGGCTCGCGATGGCCGAGCGCGGCGCCTTCGTCATGATCGTCAGTGACCACGGCTTCGGGCGCTACGAGAAGAACTTCTACCTGAACAAGGTGCTCGAGGAGCACGGCCTGCTGCACCGGGAGCGGAGCGCCCGCAAGGTGGCGTCACGCGGCCTCTCCACCAGGCGCGTGATCGACGCCGTGCGGAAGATCGATGTCTTCGGCCTGGAGGGCCGGGTGCCGCACCGGTTCCGCGAGAAGCTGGCCCGTGGCATCGACTCGGCGCTGGCGGTGCCGATCGACATGCAGCGCACGCTTGCCTATGCCGCGGCCCGCTCGGCCGAGAGCGTGTTCATCGCAGACCACGTTCCCGAGTCGCAGCGCGACGAGGTCGCGAAACGGGTGATCGAAGCGCTCGAGGCGGCGCGCGATCCCGACACCGGCGAGCCGATCATCGACCGGGCCATGCGGCGCGAGGACGTGTACGACGGCTCGGAGCTGCATCGCATCCCGGACATCCTGATCGACTTCGGCGAGCGCCCCTACGTCGCATCCGACCGGCTGGCGGCCAGCTCGATCGTCGAGCGGCTGCCGGCATCGGGCGGCGGCGGCCGCCACCGCCGCTACGGCATCCTGCTCGCCCTCGGCCCGGGGGTCGAGCCGGGAACGATCGGCGGCGCGAACATCGTCGACCTGGCGCCGACGGCGCTGCACGCGATGGGGCTGCCCGTCCCCGACGACATGGACGGGCGCGTGCTCACCGATCTGTTCTCGGACGGCCGTGCGGTGCAGACCAGCACGGCCGCATCGAGCGAGACCTCAGAGGTTGTCTACACGCCCGAGGAGGAGGCCGCCATCGAGGCGTCGCTCGAGAACCTCGGCTACCTCTAGGACGCCGCCTCTGGCGGCTTCACCTCGTCGACCAGCTTGTCGATCGTCGCAGAGTCGGGATACGCGTAGTTGATCTTGACGAAGGGCTCCCACTTGTCGGGCAGCGCGTCCTCGGGAAAGATCGCCTCAACCGGGCATTCCGGCTCGCACGCGCCGCAGTCGATGCACTCCTCGGGGTCGATGACGAGCATGCGACCCATCTCGTGGATGCAGTCCACCGGGCAGACGTCGACGCACGACTTGTCCTTCAGGTCGATGCAGGGCTCGGCGATGATGTACGTCACGGAACGGGGCCTCCTGGGTCTCTTCCCTCTGGCGGCGGATCCTAGCGAAGGATCTCGGAGACGAGCTCAGGCAACCGCTCGCTCAGAACCGACCGCGCGACCACCTTCGCGAAGCCCGCCTGGCGGGCGGCTCGCAGCGCCTGTGGATCGGTGTGCTGACCGAACCCCAGCACCGGCACGCCGGGGAACCGGGCCAGCACGTCGGCCGGCTCCGTGCGGTTCACGTCGGCGATGACCAGATCCGGGGGCGGCCCGCCCGGCCTGGCTATCACCTCGTGCCCGCTCGCGATCAGCATCGCGTCGATCTTGCCGCGGAAGAACAGATCGACGCCGGCCAGCTGCACGACGCTCACAGCGACTCCGTCACGTGGTTGACCCAGCCGTTCAGGATGAAGGTGCGGTCGAAGAAGACCAGCAGGCCGGCCGTCACCAGGATCACGCCGCTTGCAAGGCGCACCACGTCGTAGCTGTCGCGCAGCCAGCGGAAGACCGACATCGTCCGCCCGAGCGCGACGGCCGCAAGCAGGAACGGGAGGGCCAGGCCGGCCGCGTAGGCAGCCAGTAGGCCCGCCGCCTTCGCCGTCGAGCCGATCCCGGCCGACAGCACGAGCAGCGTCGCCAGCACCGGCGTCACGCACGGCGTGAAGCAGAGCGCGAACGCGCCGCCGAGCAGCAGCGGCGACCCCGTGCGGCGGGCGGGCTCGACCGCAGGAGCCAGCGAGCGCTCGAGCAGCGGCACCGGCAGCAGGCCGAGCATGAACAGGCCCATGGCGACGATCACGATTCCAGACAGCTTCGCCAGCTGGTCGCGGTGCGACGACAGCTCGCCGCCGGCCAGCCCGGCGAGGACGCCCATCGCGACGAACACGAGGGAGAAGCCGAGCACGAACGGCAGCGCCGCGGCCAGCGACCGGCGCGGGCCGCCCGGGCGGATGCCGACGGCCGCAAGATAGGCGGGCACCAGCGGCAGCACGCACGGAGTCGCGAACGAGACGAGCCCCGCCCCGAACGCGCCGACCGCGGAGGGAGTGGTCACAGGCCCTCCGCCAGGTCGGCATCGATCCGGGCGTCGAGCCGATCGTCCGGCGGGGTCGGGGTACCGGCCGGCGGGCCCCCGCGCCCGCGTGACCAGCGCATGGCGAGCACGACCGCGACCGCTCCCCCGCCGAGCAGCACCGCCGCCGGCATCAGCCAGGCCAGCAGCCCGAAGCCGTGCTCCGGGGGCGCCGCCAGGATCTCCTCCCCGTACTGCGCGACCAGGTAACTCTTGACCCGCTGCTCCGACCAGCCCTGCGCGTGCTTCTCCGCGATGATGTGGCGGATCCGGTCGGCGGCAGCCGACTGCGACTGGTTGAGCGGCTGGTGGCAGACCGGGCACATCACCTGGCTCTCGAGGTCGGTCACCGACCACGTGTCAGACGCGCGGGCGGGCGCGGCGACGAGCAGCGCGGCGGTGACCGCGAGCACCAGCGCGCGCCTCACGCCGCGCTCCCGAGCAGCGGCCTGATCTGGCCCTCGACGTCGGCCGCTGACACCTGGCCGGGGAAGTGATGCACCACGTGGCCGCTGCGGTCGAGGATGAAGGTCTCGGGGAAGCCGGTCAGGCCCCAGCGGTGGTACACACCCGTGCCGCTGGCGTGGACAAGCGGATAGGTGAGGTGGTAGCGGTCGGCGAACGCGCGAGCGTCGCCGGTCGCATCCTCGGAGTCGACGCCGACCACTGCCAGGCGGTCGCCGTACTTCTGCGACAGCTCCTCGAGCGCGGGCGCTTCCTCCTTGCACGGATCGCACCACGAGGCCCAGAAGTTGAGCACCACCACCTTGCCGCGGAACGAGGACAGCGTCGTGTCGCCTCCGCCCCGGATGTTCGCGAGCCTGAAGTCGGGGGCGACCGGGTGGTTCCCGTCGGCCAGCTCCGCCGCGACCGAGGTGTGGCTGTCGAGCAGGCTCTTGGCGAACAGGCCGACCAGCGCCAGGAGGAGGACCACGGCGCCCGCCTGCAGAACTCGTCGCACCGGTACGGCCACGCCTGAAGGGTATCTACTTGCCGTTTCCGCCCGCGGCGGCATATTGGACGATCATCTGGTCGGTCAGCCATTCGACCGGGGCACGGTCGTCGGTGAGCGGGTCGCTGGAGGGCGCGACGGCCCGAAGCGCGGTCGCATGATCCCGGGCGGTGGCGAGCGCAGGGGGCAGGTCGGACAGCCTCGCGCGGAGCTGGGCCGGGGAGACCGGCCGCGTGAAGCCGGCCACGATCACGTTGAACCTGCCCACGGGCCAGAGGTAGACGGATGCGAAGCGCGTCGCCATCGTGCCGGCGATCGCGTCCGGCAGGCGGTTGTCGCCGGGCACGCGGCCGATGTTCGCCATCACGATGCCGCCCGGATGCAGCCGGCTGATCGCGAGCGACCAGAACTGCTGGGTGGTCAGGTAGAACGGGATGTAGGGCTGACGGAAGGCGTCGAGGAAGATGGCGTCATACCGCGTGGTGTGCTGCTCGAGGAAGGTGCGCCCGTCCGCGCTCGCGACGCTCACGCGCGGGTTGTCGGCGAGCCCGAAGTAGCGCCGGCCGACGCTGGTCACCTCGGGATCGAGCTCGATGCCCTGGATGTCGACCGCCGGCCAGAAGCTGCCGTAGGCCCGGCCGACCGTGCCGCCGGCGTAGCCGATCATCGCCAGGCTGCGGAAGCTGCCGCCGTGCAGAGCCGGAGCAAGCAGGAACTGATCCCAGTAGCCGCCGGTGAGCACCTGGTTTCGCCGCCAGACGGAGTGGTCCGCCCAGCCCTCGTTCAGGTGCAGGATGCGGGTGCCGTCGGACTGCTGGACGACCTGGATGAACTGGTAGGGCGATTCCGCCTCGAAGATCACGCCCTGGCCGGGCTTGATCAGGCCGGGCGGCAGCAGGGCGAGGGCGCCGATTGCGATCGGGGCGAGCAGGTAGCGGCGTCCGAGCGCGGGGACGGCCACCAGCGCGAGCAGCGCCGCGGTGGCAAGCATCGTGCGGCGGGTGCCGATCGAGGGGATCAGCACGACCACGGGCAGGAACGTGCCCAGGATGCTCCCGGCGGTGGACAGCGCGTACATCCGCCCGGCCACCTCGCCGGCCTCCTCGACCCGCGTCACGCCCAGCCGCACGGCGAACGGCGATGCCATGCCGAGCAGGGTGATGGGCACCGAGAAGATCAGCATCGACGCGAAGAAGGAGCCGAGGAACGCTCCCACCGAGGCGTCGGCGAAGGCGGTCACCGCGCGGTCGAGCAGCGGCCGCGTGAGGAACGGCGTGACGGCGATGGCTGCGGAGGCGATCAGCATCAGCCGGGCGAGGTACGGCAGCCTCGGATGCCGGTCGGCGAGGCGGCCGCCGAGGAAGTAGCCGGCGCACAGGTAGATCAGGATCAGGCCGATGATGTTGGCCCAGATCAGGATGGAGGCGCCGAAGAACGGGGCGAGCAGCCGGGACGCCGACATCTCGGTCGACATCGTGGCGGCGCCGGCCACGAACACCAGCGGATACAGCAGGCGGCGACCGCTCGTCACCACCCGAGTCTAGAACGATCTACATGCTCAGTCCGCCCGGACGGCGGGTCTAGTTGACCGACCGGCCGGCGGAGTAGGAACGGCTGAACGGCCTCCACGGCACCCGAAGCCAGGACGTGCCGCGGCACATCGGGCACTCGGGAAGCGCCTTGTAGACCGTCACGCCATACCCGCAGCCGGCGCAGTGGAACTCGCCCTTCGCCCGCGAGCCGGTCACCCAGCCGGCGGCCTCATCCACGACCTCGAGCCGATTTACACTCGACCCCATCGCGCACCACCCTTCACCCTGGCCGCCCAAACCCGGCGGCGTGAGGGTAGAGTAGCCCCCGCGGAGAACCGCCTCAACAGGAATTTCCCGCATACGCGCGGATTCGGTTGGCAGGGGACCCATACGCCATGAGCTCTGAGAGCAACGACCCGAACCTGCAGCTGTGACCACCACCAAGGCAACGCTCAAGCCGTACCTCACCGAGATCCGCGACTGGGTCTCGCAGGGAATGACCGACGTCTGGATCGCCCACCGGCTGAACTCCACGCCGGCGAGCATCTCCGCGTTTCGGTCGCAGCACGGGATCCTGCGCCGGGACGTGCCCGGCGAGGTGCTGACGGGGGAGGCGCCGCCCCCGGTGATCCCGCCCGACGCCGACGAGCCCCAGCCCGAGGTCAAGCCGCGCAGGCGCTCGCGCGGAGGGCGCAAGAAGAGCGCCGAGCCGGCCGCCGCGGCCCCCGCCGCGGAGGCGGCCGCCGAGCAGAACGGCGAGGGAACGGCGAAACGGCGCCGGCGGGGCGGACGCGGCCGCGGCAAGAAGCTGCCGACCTACGAGGCGGTGCTCGACACCGGCGAGGAGGGCTACGGCTTCTGGATCGACGGCGCCGTCCGCGACGATTTGGTGTTCGCGGAGCACTGGGCGCAGCGGCGGGCGATCGTCGTCAAGATCGAGGCCGACCAGATCATCATCCGGCCGGCCGAGCCGGGCGAGTAGTCAGGGACGGAAGTCCGATGCGCCGCGCGCGAAGCGCGCGAAGGCGGCGTCGGCCACGATCGTGAGGTCGTGCGCCCACACCTGATCCGTGGTGCGCTGTGCGACGAGGCGCGTCCACGAGGCGCTCTGCTCGTACTCGCGGGCCAGCCGCTCCAGGGTGAAGGTTTGCCCCACCCGGCGGTTCAGCTCCGCAACGATCTCGTCGACGACGGCCCGGTAGACGGCTTCGCGGGCGGGCGGCACGTCCAGCTGCTCGAGCCGGCGCATGCCGGCATCCCATTCCATCAGGGCGAGGTCGACGGTGGTGCTCATGCGCTGCAGCATCCGCCGGTCGGGAAGAGGGGCGCCGCCTCGTCGAGGATGGCGCGGCCGAGCTCGTAGCCGGGCTCGGCCAGGGCGAAGGCGGCGTGGGCGTGCAGGCACTTGACGGCGCCCTCGCGAGAGGTGCCGCCGATCCCGAGCGAGAGCGAGGCGCCGGAGTCGGCCATCACCGGGGCGGGCCGGCGGAGCTGCCGCTGGCGGGCGGTGCCCCAGGCGTACGACGCGGCGGCATCACCGCCGGCGGCGACCAGCTGCTCGAGCCGGTCGACGCCTCCGGCGTCCTCGAGCGCGCCGACGGCGGCGACGGCGCTCGGGCAGGTCAGGTAGTAGGTGGTGGGAAATGGTTCGCCGCCGTCGAGGTAGGCGGCCTGCTCGACGACCGCCGGGGCGCCGTACGGGCAGCGGGCGGCCACGCGGAGAACACCGCGCGGCGGGCGGCCCAGCTGGCGCTCGACGATGGCGAGGTCGCCCATCCATTCAGGGTAGCCGCCAAGGGTGGGGG
>DATAHR010000088.1:0-9251 GCA_036263035.1 Gaiellales bacterium
GCCATCTGCTCGGGATCCATGGAGCGGTCGTTGTCCGCATGGCCGATGTAGAGCTCCGCCGTCGCATTGGCCGCGGCGAGGTGGGGGCTGTCCTCCCCGGTCGTCGCCAGGTTGCCGCCGTGGAAGCTGGCAGCCGCCGCCACCGCGTCCGGGAAGGCGCCGGCCGTGCGCAGGCTGAGCCGGCCCCCGAGGCAGTACCCGACGGTACCGACCGGGCCGTCGCGCACCTCCGGCCGCTCGCCCAGATACCCCAGCCAGGCGCGCGCATCGGCGACCACGGCGTCCGGCGTGAGCGCCGCCATCAGCGGCCCGAGCGCCTCGAACAGCGCCGAGCGGTCCTCGGACATGATCAGCCGCTCGATGTCGGGGACGACCGGCGGCGGGCCATGGCGGTAGAAGATGTTGGGGACGAGCACCAGGTAGCCGTGCGCGGCCAGGCGTTCGACGTAGGCGTGCACGGAGGGCCGGATGCCGTACGCATCGGTGTAGACGAGCACGGCCGGAAACGGCCCGCCCGCCTGGGGTACGCCCATCAGCGCGTCGGCCGGGCCCTCGGCCGCGCCGACCGAGACGGTCTCGACCGTGGGGCGCGTGGCGGCTGCGGCGGCGTCGGTCACGGCACCGAGTCTCGCATATCGACAGCGCCACCCGCGTGGGAGTACGATCACGCCCATGTTCACCAAGACCGAGCTCCCAAACGGCCTGCGCGTCGTCACCCACCCGATGGACAGCGCCAAGTCCGTCGCCGTGATGGTGATGCTCGCCGCCGGCTCCCGCTACGAGACGAAGGACAGCAGCGGCATCGCCCACTTCGCCGAGCACATGTTCTTCAAGGGCACCGAGAAGCGCCCCACCGCCAAGGACATCTCCGCGGAGGTGGACGGCATCGGCGGCGAGTTCAACGCCTTCACCGGCAAGGAGTACACCGGCTACTACATCAAGTGCGCCGCCGAGCACCGGGAGCTGGCCCTGGACGTGCTCTCCGACCAGCTGCTCGCGTCGCGGTTCGATCCGGACGAGATCGAGCGCGAGAAGGGCGTCATCATCGAAGAGCTGAACATGTACGTCGACACCCCGCGCGACCACGTCGACGACGTGTACGAGAGGTTGCTGTTCGGCGATCAGCCGCTGGGCTGGCACATCATCGGCCGCAAGGAGACGATCAGGGCGGCGACCCGCGACACGTTCCTGAACTACCTGAACACCTGGTACACGCCGCGGCGGATGGTGGTGGGAGCGGCCGGCGCGGTGAACGGCGACTTCGCCGCCGAGGTGCGCGACAAGTTCGGCCACCTCGAGGATCGCGCAAGCGGCGAGATGGCACCCGTCGAGTTCGTGCAGACCGAGCCGCGGGTGATGCTCGACACGCGCGACTCCGACCAAGCGCACCTGCGGTTCGGCGTCCGCGGCCTCCAGACGACCAGCCCCGACCGCTACGTGATGCAGGTGCTGACCACCGTGCTCGGCGGCGGCATGTCGTCACGGCTGTTCCTGGAGGTGCGCGAACGGCTGGGGCTGGCCTACTACGTCTACGGCTACCACCAGACCTACCACGACACCGGAACGCTCTACGCGCAGGCCGGCGTGGACGTCGAGCGCATCGACCAGGCAATCGGCGTGATCGCGGAGCAGTTCCGCAAGATGGCGTCCGAGCCGGTGGCCGAGGACGAGCTGCGCAGGTGCAAGAACTACCTGAAGGGCCGCATGGTGCTGCAGCTGGAGGACCCGAAGGGGCTGCTCATGTTCGGGCTGCGCCGCGAGGTGCTGGAGGACAAGGTTGTCGAGATCGACCAGGTGCTCGAGGGGATCGAGCGGGTCACGGCCGAGGACATCCAGCGGCTGGCACGGCAGGTGATCGTCGACGACGGGTTGAACCTCGCCATCGTCGGGCCGTTCGACGACGAGCAGCGGTTCCTCGACGTGATGGCCGAGCCGGCGACTGTGAGATGATTGATCCCACGGCTCCGCACGTCTGACCGTACTTCTGTCGTAGACGGGCTGTGCTACAGGGCTGCGATCACCAACCGTCGCGACCGCTCAGACCGCACGGCTCCGTGGGATCAATCATCTAGGGCCTTGATCTCCAGCTCGTAGTCGAAGTCGGTGAGTACCTCGTGCCCGTTGTCGGTGACGACGACGAGGTCCTCGAGCCGCACGCCGCCGAAGTCCTTGCGGTAGACGCCCGGTTCGACGGTGACCACGTCGCCGGCAAGCAGCTCCTCGCGCGCGCCGAGCCCCATGTTCGGCGCCTCGTGCACCTCCACCCCCACCCCGTGGCCGAGGCCATGGAAGAAGTCCTCATCCAGCGTCTCGCCGGGCGCCAGGCCGCGGGTGGTGCGAAATCCGCCCTGCTCGATCACGTCGCAGGCGATCTCCCACGGCCGCTCACCGGGGACGCCCGGGGCGATCGCCTCGGTGCTGCGCTTCAGGGCCTCGAGCACCGTTGCATGCATCTGCTTCAGCCGCTCCGGCGCCTCCCCCCAGCAGAAGGTGCGGGTCATGTCGGCGCAGTACCGGCTCGCCGCATTCTGCGGGAACACGTCGATGATGATCGGCTCACCCGGGTGGATCGGGCCGCTGCCGAGGTCATGGACGAGCGCGCCGCGGGGACCCGCGCCGACCAGCGGCGCCTCGCCCTCGCAGCCGTGCGCACGAAGGGTGCTGACGATCACGTCGCGGACCCGCTCGCACGTCACCAGGTCGCCGTCAGCGACCAGGCCACCGTCTCCGGGCGACGCCGACGCGAGCAGCTCCCGGGCTGCGCGGAACGACGCCTCCGTCGCGGTCTGCGCCTGCCTGATCGCGTTCAGCTGGTCGGCATTCTTCAGCCGGCGGCGCATCTCGAAGGCCTGCCGGTCAGGGGTGACGGTGACGTCCTTCCCGCGCAGGTAGTCGGCCAGCGCGACCGGAAACGTCGGTGGCACGGCCACGTCGCTCACGCCGGCGCGCTCCAGCACCCGTCGCACACGCTCCATCACGGCGTCCTCGTAGTCCCAGCCCTCGCGCACCAGCTCGCGCGCACCGAAGTCGTCGTCGCGCCAGATCTCGGTGGCACGCGAGTCGCGCTCGATCACATCCTTCTCGAGGACGCTCGCCACGATGATGCGGCGGCCGTCCAGCTCGAGATAGGTGAAGGGGTCGACGATCGGGACGCCGGTGGCCACGAACATGTCGGCGTCGCGCAGGGAATCGGCATGGATGAGAAGCGGTGTCGTCATGGCCGAGAACCTAGCAGTTGGCCGTCGGCTACCGTTGCCGCGTGCTCGCGGCGGTGATCCTGGCAGCCGGTGAGGCCCGCCGGTACGGCGGTCCGAAGCAGCTGCACCCGGTCGGCTGCCGTCCGATGCTCGAGGTCGTCTGCGAGACGGTGGCCGCCTCCGGCATCGGCCACCGGACGGTCGTGCTTGGCGCCCGCGCGGAGCAGGTCGCCGGCGCGGTGGACACGCACGGCGCCGCGACGGTGGTCTGCGAGCGATGGCCTGACGGTCAGGCCGCCTCGCTGCGCTGCGGGCTCGAGTCGCTCGACGCCTCGGTCGAGGAGGCCCTGATCGTGCTGGGCGACGGCCCGTCGCTGAGCGCAGAGGCGATCCGGCGGGTGGCCGCGGGATCCGGGCCGCGTGCCGCCGATTACGGCAGCGGACGGTCGCACCCCGTCGTCCTGCCGCGCAGCACGTGGCCGGAGCTGCCGGCGCGTGGCGAGACGCCCGGACGCTCCATCGGCGTGCTCCTCGTCGACTGCAGTGACCTGCCCGAGCCCGGGGACGTCGACTACTCGGAGCGGTGACCGCGGCAGGCCAGCCGCACGCGGTCGACGAGGCCATCGGGCACCGGGTCGCCGCAGCAGACGGTCTTCACCGTGTCCCGCAGCTTCGCTTCGAAGTGGTAGCGCTCCCGGCAATACGCGCACTCACCGAGGTGACGCTCGATCCAGGAGACCTCGTCCGGGGTCAGCTGCCGGTCGAGGTAGGGCTGAAGCTTGCTCTCGACACCGACGCAGGGATCGACGCTCGTGCTCATGACGCCTCCGCCCCCGCTCGCTGTGCCAGCGCCTGCTTGAGCGCACGCCTACCGCGGTGCAGCCGTGACATCACGGTCCCGATCGGCACGCCCAGGATGTCGGCCGCCTCCTGATAGCTGAAGTCGCCGATATCGACCAGTACGACCGCCTCGCGAAACGCGGGCGGGACATCGGCAAGCGCCTCGAGGATGGCTCCGCCGGCGAGCCGGTTCAGCACCGCCTCCTGCGGCTCCCCGGTGGATCCGGTCAGCTGGTTGTACAGGTAGTACTCGGTCGTGTCCTCGAACGACTCCTGCGCCGGGCGCCGCTGCTGCCTGCGCGCCTCGTCGAGGAACGCGTTGCGAAGGATGGTGGCCAGCCAGGCGGCCAGGTTGCTCCCCGGGCGATAGCTGCGCCAGCTTCGGAACGCCCGCAGGTAGGTCTCCTGCACCAGCTCTTCGGCAGTCTGCTGCGAGCCGCTCAGCCGCAGCGCGATCCGGTAGAGCTGGTCGGCGTGGGTGAGCGCCTCCTCCTCGAACTGCGCGCGATCCCGCAAATCGCTTGCAGAGTCAGAGGCCGGCTCCTCCGCCTCGTCAGGGGTGGCATCGGCCATCAGCTCCACGCTATCAGCAACCAGCAGCATCCGATTGGTCAACGCGCAGCGGCGTGAGGTATTCCCCACGGCGAGTTTTAGTCACTTCAGCTATATTGCCCGCCGTGAAGCCGCAGACACCTTCCCTCGCCGATCTGCTGGTCGCCGGTGCCGGGCTGGCCGGTCTCTATGCAGCGCTCGAGGCCGCGCGGCGAGGGGCGAGCGTGGTGCTGGTGACGAAGGGCTCGCTGCGCAGCTCCAACTCGTTCTACGCCCAGGGCGGCGTGGCCGCGGCGATCGGCCCGGACGACCGGCCGGAACTTCACCTGGCCGACACGCTGGCCGCAGGCCGCGGGCTGTGCGACCCGGCTGCGGTGGAGGTGCTGGTGTCGGAAGGCCCCGCGAGGATGCGGGATCTCGAGTCCTACGGCGTCGCGTTCGACCGCGGACACGACGGCCTGCCGGCGCTCGGCCGCGAGGGCGGCCACGGGCGCAGGCGCATCCTCCACGCCGGTGGCAGCGCCACCGGCCAGCACATCGCGACCGCGCTGATCGACCGCGTGCTGCAGGAGCCGGGCATCCGCGTAATGGAGCACGCGGCGGTGCTGGAGCTGATCGCGGACGGAACCGCCTGCGGCGGAGCGTGGGTGCTGGGACACGACGAGCTGATGGCCGTCCGCGCCCGCATGACGCTGATCGCGACCGGCGGCGCCGGTGCCCTGTTCGAGCGAACGACCAACCCGCCCGGCGCGCTGGGCGACGGCATCGCGATCGCCAACCGCGCGGGGGCAGCTGTCACCGACATGGAGTTCGTGCAGTTCCACCCGACCGCCCTCGCGGTGGGCGCGCGGGCATTCCTGATCTCGGAGGCCGTGCGGGGCGAGGGGGCGCACCTGGTCGACGCCTCCGGTCATCGCTTCATGGCGGACGTCCACCCGGAGGCCGAGCTGGCGCCGCGGGACGTCGTCGCACGCGAGATCCAACAGCGCCTCGCCGGCGGCCGCGCGAGCTACCTGACGCTGGCGCACCTCGACGCGGAGGCCATCCGCGCACGCTTCCCCAACCTCGTCCGAGGCGCCCGTGATGCGGGGCTCGACCTCACCCGCGACCCAATCCCCGTGTCACCCGCGGCGCACTACCTGATGGGCGGCGTCGCGACCGACCTCCACGGACGAAGCACGCTGCGCGGCCTCTACGCCAGCGGCGAGTGCGCCGCGAGCGGCGTCCACGGCGCCAACCGGCTCGCATCCAACTCCCTGCTCGAGTGTTTCGTCTTCTCGCACCGTGCGGTGAGCGCCGGCCTCGACGAGGCCGTGGAGCAGCTCGACGCCCCGCAACCACAACGGCCGCTGGTGCGGGCCCAGCTGGGCGAGCTGCGCCGTCGGATGTGGGCCGGTGCCGGCCCGCTCCGCGATGCCGACGGTCTCGAAGGCCTGATCGACTGGCTCGACGAGCAGGCCCCGTCCAACCCGACCACGGTGGCGCGCATGATCGCCCGCTCAGCGCTTGCGCGCGAGGAGAGCCGCGGCGCCCACGTCCGCCTCGACCACCCCGCCGAGGATCCCGCATTCCTCCACCATCTCCCATGCCGGCTCTCGACCGTGTGATCGACGACGCGCTGGCCGAGGACGTCGGCCACGGCGACCTGACCACCGACGCGATCGTGCCCGCCGGCCTGCGCGGGACCGCCGCGGTGGTGGTCCGTGAGCCGGGCGTGGTGTGCGGGCTGGACGCCGCCTTCGCCGCCGTTCGGCGGCTCGACCACGGCGCGGCCATGGAGCGGCTGGTCGAGGACGGCGCGCTGGTCGAGCAGGCGCCGGTGGCCGTGGCGCGGTTCGAGGCCTCCCTCCGAGCCCTGCTCACGGCCGAGCGCACCGCCCTGAACCTCGTCCAGCGGATGTCCGGCATCGCCACGGCGACCCGCCGATACGTCGAGGCCGTTGGGGGAACCGGAGTCGAGGTGCTGGACACCCGCAAGACCGCACCCGGCCTGCGCGACCTGGACAAGGCGGCCGTTGCCTGCGGAGGCGGCACGAACCACCGGCGCGGCCTCGACGACGCCGTGCTGATCAAGGACAACCACCTGGCTGTCGCCGGCTCGGTGGCGGCGGCCGTCGAGCTGGTGCGGCGTGAGCATCCCGGCCGCCCGGTCGAGGTCGAAGCCGACACCGTCGAGCAGCTCGAGCAGGCGCTCGCCGCCGGCGCAGAGGTCGTCCTGCTTGACAACATGGCACCGGAGATGCTGCGGCGTGCGGTGCGCATCACAAACGGCCGGGCTCGGCTCGAGGCGTCCGGCGGAATCACGATCGAGACGATCCGCGAGGTAGCCGAGACCGGCGTCGACGCCATCTCGGTCGGCGCCCTGACCCACTCGGTCCGCGCGCTCGATATCGCCATGGAGGTGACCCCATCAGCACCCTGACCGACACCGATGTCACACGCATGCAGGACGAGGTGCGGGCGCTTGCGCAGGAGCGCAACGCCGTCATCCTCGCCCACAACTACCAGGTTCCCGAGGTGCAGGACGTCGCCGACTACGTCGGAGACTCGCTGGGCCTCTCCCAACAGGCGGCGGCCACGGACGCCGACGTCATCGTCTTTGCGGGCGTCCACTTCATGGCCGAGACGGCGGCGATCCTCGCCCCGGACCGCACCGTGCTGATCCCCGACCTGGAGGCCGGCTGCTCGCTCGCCGCCAGCATCGACGCCGAGGCGCTGGCAGCATGGAAGGCCGAGCACCCCGACGCCGTCGTCGTCAGCTACGTCAACACCACGGCGGAGGTCAAGGCGCTCTCCGACTACTGCTGCACGTCGGGAAACGCGCGCGCGGTGATCGAGGCGATCCCCGAGGATCGCGAGATCCTGTTCCTGCCCGACATGTTCCTCGGCGCCTACCTCGAGCGGCTGACCGGCCGCTCGATGCGGATCTGGCCGGGCGAGTGCCATGTGCATGCGGGCATCCGCCCGGAGGACGTCAGCAGGATGATGGCCGAGCGGCCCGCCACCGACCTGCTCATCCACCCCGAGTGCGGGTGCGCCAGCCAGTGTATGTACGCGGCCGCCCACGACCCGAAGCTGGCCTCGACCACCCACGTCCTCTCCACCGAGGGGATGGTGCGGCACGTCACCTCGTCGCCTCGCCGTGACTTCGTCGTCGCGACCGAGACCGGGATCCTCCACCGGCTGCGCAAGGAGGCGCCGGACAAGCGCTTCTACGCCATGTCCGAGCGTGCGGTGTGCCGGTACATGAAGCAGATCACGTTGCCCAAGCTGCGCGACAGCCTGCGGGACATGCGCTACGAGGTGCGGGTGCCCGACGAGCTTGCGGAGCGGGCACGGCTGGCGATCGAGCGCATGGTGGAGATCAGCTGACCGCCGCCCGTACGCTCGTGCTGGTGCCGACGCGTGCGGAGGCCGACGAGCTGGCGCTCGACTGGCCAGCGGTGGAGCTGTGCGGGTTCGGGCTGGCGGCGGCAGGGGTGCACGCCGCCGGCGCCATTGCCCTACACCGGCCCCGTCAGGTCGTCCTGGCGGGTCTGGCGGGAAGCTACGACACGGGCCGGGCGCCGCTCGGCAGCGCGGTGCGGGCGGGAGCCGTCCGTTGCGTCGGTATCGGTGCGGGCGGGCTGTCGGCTGCACAGCTCGGCTTCGCGCCCTCCGATGACGTCACGCTCGCCGACGACGGGCCGCTGGCGCTCTCCGTGGCCACGGCGTCGGGCTCGCCCGCCGAGGCCGCGGAACGCGCGGCGGCGCACCCGGGCGCTCTGATCGAGGAGATGGAGGGCTATGCCGTCGCCCTTGCGGCAATGCAGGCGGGAGTTCCCTGCGTGATGGCGCGCGGTATCTCAAACCGCGCTGGTGAGCGCGACCGGGAGCTCTGGCAGGTCGGCCCTGCGCTGGCAGCAGTGCGCGAGGCTGTCGGTACCATCCTGTCGCTGTGAGGATCCGGCTCGGCATCTCTCCCTGCCCGAACGACACGTTCGCGTTCCACGGCATCCTCGAGCAGCGCGTGGACATGCGGGGCCTCCAGTTCGAGACGGAGCTCGTCGACGTCCAGCAGCTGAACGACGGGCTGTTCGCCGGCCGCTATGACGTGGCCAAGGCGAGCTTCCATGCGGCACTCCTGCTGGCAGACCGGTTCGTGGTGCTCGCCGCGGGCTCTGCGCTCGGGTTCGGCGTGGGCCCGCTGCTCGTATCGGCCGGCAACGGCGCTGCGCCGGGCCCGGACGCCCGCGTGCTCTGCCCCGGTCCGACGACGACCGGGACACTGCTCTACCGGTGCATCCACCCGGACGGGGGGCAGATCGGCCACACGGTGTTCTCGGAGATCGGCCCGGCAGTGCTCCGCGGGGAGGCCGACCTGGGCGTCCTCATCCACGAGGGCCGCCTGACGTACGAGCGCGACGGACTGACGCTGGTCGAGGATCTCGGCGCCTCGTTCGAGCGCCTGGCGGACGCGCCCATCCCGCTCGGCGGCATCCTCGCCGCCGCCGACCTGCCGGACGGCACCGCCGAGACCGTGGCCGCGGTGCTGCGAGACTCGATCGCTTACGGCTGGGGCCATCGTGACGAGGCGCTCGTCACCATCCGGCGGTACGCCCAGGAGATGGACGAGGACGTGATCTGGCCGTACGTCGAGCTGTACGTCAACGAGCACACCGT
>DATAHR010000089.1:0-7013 GCA_036263035.1 Gaiellales bacterium
GCGTCGCCGGTGGTGGCGATCGCCGCCCCGGCGGCGCCGACATCAACCGGTGTCGTCACCTGCCCCGTCGTCGGGTCAATCCGCGCCACGCCGAAGCTGCCGCTCACCCACACGCCGCCGGCGCCTGCGGCGATCGATCCGCCGCCTCCGGGGAGCGACACCCGGTCGACCAGCCGCGTTGTCGCCAGCAGCAGGCGCACCACCGATGATCCCTCGTAGACCCAGATCGAGTCCGCGTAGACGGTGATCTGCGACGGCGGGCCGGCGCCCGACGCCGCGATGGTCACCGTGTCCGTCACGCGCCCGGTGCCCGCCCGCGCCCGGATCAGGTCGCGGGCCTGGTCGTCGGTCACGAACACGCTGCCCGGCGATGTCGTGATCGCCTCAGGTGAAGGTGTCAGGTGCAGCCGGCCGCGCACCGCGAGCGACCCGGGATCGAGACGCAGCACCGTGCCATTGTCCAGCGTCACCCACAGCGAGCTCCGCGACAGCAACACCGCCCGTGCGGCGGCCTCGAGGTTGGAGCTGCGAACGAGGTGGCCGGTGGCCGGATCGAACTGCAGGAGCTGCCCGCCCGCCGCCACGTCGATCGCATCCGTGGAGGCGGCGATCAGGTAGGGCGTCGGGCTCGACGGCAGTGCGACGGCGTCGCCCGCATGGGCCGTCGCCGTGTCGACGGGCACCAGCGATCCGATCAGGTGGGGGCCGCCCGCCCACACCGCCGCCCACAGCGTGTGGTCGCCGTCCCAGCAGATCGCCGGCACGCCGCCCAGCGGTACCCGGGCCGTCACCTGGCGTGGCAACGTCTGCCCGCCCCCGCTGGCCGGCTGCGTCGTGGTCGTCGGCACGGCCACGTGCACCGTGCGGCCCCCGTTTTCGACGTGCAGCCCGGACCGCGCCCCGCAGCCCGCCGCCAGCGCGGCCGCGAGGAGCACCGCGATCAGCCTCACTGCTCGATCTCCGGCAGCTCGACGGTGACGACCGCGCCACCGCCCGGCGCGTTGGCGAGCCGCAGCCGCCCTCCGATCACCCGCGCCTGCGCAGCAGCGATTGCCAGGCCGAGCCCGACGCCGTCACCGCGCGCCGAGTCGCCCGTGGCGAACCGCTCGGTGGCCCGCTCCATCATGTCCGCGGGGAAGCCCGGCCCCGCATCGCTCACCCGCACGGATCCCCGTGCGACCTCCACCACGATCGGCGGTGCGCCGTGCCGCTCGGCGTTCGCGATCAGGTTCTCGAGCACGCGCTCCAGGCGCCGCGGGTCGACCAGGGCCCGGCACGGGCCGCCCGCGCGCACCTCGACGCCCGGATGCCGGTTGGCGACGGACTCCGACAGCGCCGCGACGTCCACCCAGCGCAGGTCGGCCGTGGCCGACCCGTTCTCCAGCCGGGCGATCTCGAGCAGGTCCTCGACCAGCTCGCTGAGATGGCCGACGCGCTCCTTGATCGCCGAGCCGACCTGATCGCTCTCCAGCAGGCTGGCCGCCGTCACCAGCCCCGTTACGGGGGTGCGCAGGTCGTGCGCCACGTCGGCCACGAACCGCTCCTCCCGTTCGATCCGCAGCTGCAGGGCGTCGGCCATGCGGTCGACCGCCTGTCCCAGCGCCGCCACCTCGTCATGGCCGCGGGCATCGATGCGGGCATCGAGGTCGCCGCCGGCCACCTGTTCGGCCGCGGCGGCGGCGCGGCGCAGCCGCAGCGACAGGCTGGTCGCCAGCACTGCGCCGAGCAGCGCGCCTCCGACGGCGGCCGCGATCGCCGCCTCGATCAGCTTCCTCCGCAGGTCGTCGAGCGAGCGCTGCTCGGCCAGGTAGCTCGACCGCACGAACAGCGGCGTACCGTCGGCGGCCGGACGCCCCGCCCAGATGGCCGGCTCGCCCTGCCAGCTGCCGCGGTACGTGGCGACGTGTCCCGACAGGACGGCCGCGCGCAGCGCCTCCGGGACAGAGCGGTCGCCGGTTCGCAGCGCCGGGTAGGGCGGCAGCGGCTTGGTCAGCGGATACAGCCGCGCTGCCGAGCGGACATTGGCGACGGCCCGGGCGCGGGCGCGGTCGAGCAGATCCTGCGCGGACAGCTCATAGACCACCACGCCGACCGACGCCGCGACGAGCGCGGCCAGCAGCGCAAAGGCGACAGCCAGCCGCACCCGCAGGCTCATGGGCGCACCATCTTGTAGCCGGCGCCGCGAACGGTCTCGATCGCCTCGTGACCGATCTTGCCGCGCAGCCGGCGAACGTGCATGTCGACCAGTCGCGTGTCCCCCGCCCAGACATAGCCCCACACCTCCTCCAGCAGACGCTCGCGGCTGAGCACGATCCCGGCGTTCTCGGCCAGCATCAGCAGCAGCCGGTACTCGGTCGGGGTCAGCGACACCTCCTCGCCGTCCCGGCGGACGACCATGCCCAGCGGGTCGATCTCGAGCGTGCCGAAGCGGAGCGGCGCGGCGGCCTCAGGCCTGGTGGCCCGCCGCAGGACGGCGCGCAGCCGCGCCGCGAGCACCGCCGGCTCGAACGGCTTCGTGACGTAGTCGTCGGCACCCGCCTCGAGGCCGACGACGACGTCAAGCGCGTCGGAGCGGGCCGTCAGCATCACGACCGGCACGACGCTCGACTCCCTGATCGCCCGGCAGACCGAGACGCCGTCCAGCCCGGGCAGCATCAGGTCGAGCAGCACCAGGTCGGGCGGGTGCTCGCGGAAGGCGTCCAGGCCCGACGGCCCGTCCGCCGCGGTGTCCACGCTGAAGCCGTCGCGCTGCAGCGAGAGCTGGGTCATCTCGCGGATCGTCGCGTCGTCCTCGACCAGCAGGATCCGGTATGGCTCCACGGACCAAGCCTACGGGGTGGCCCCGCCGGCGCCAGTCCTCGCGCGTCGTTGTTACGCGATCGTTAGATGGATCTACGCGCGGATCCGCTCGCCGGCGGGATCCCACAGGGGCTCGGCAGCCACCCGGGCCGGGATCCACTCGCCGAACACCTCCACCTCGACGGCGGTGCCCGTCTCGGAGGCGCTCGCGGGCAGGTACGCGTACGCGATCGAGGCGCCGACCGCGAACCCATAGCCGCCGGTGGTGACGCGCCCGGTGATCTCGCCGCCCACCCGCACCGGCTCCGAGCCGAGGCACACCGACCGCGGGTCCTCGAGCACGAGGCAGCACAGCCGCCGGTCGGGAGCCTGCAGACGCGTGGCCAGCAGCCGCTCGCGCCCGACGAAGTCGCCCTTGTCCGGTTTCACGGCGAACGACACACCGGCCTCGTCCGGCGTCTCCTCGGGCGTCATATCGGAGCCCCACACCCGGTATCCCTTCTCGATCCGCAGGGCGTCGATCGCGCGGTACCCGCAGGCGCGCATGCCGTGCTCGCGGCCCGCCTGCCACAGCACGTCCCACAGGCCCTGCCCGTACTCGGCGGGGCAGTAGATCTCCCAGCCCAGCTCGCCGACGTAGGTGACGCGCACCGCGAGGCAGGGCACGGAGCCGATCGAGATCTCCTGCGCCGTCATGTAGCGGAACGCCTCGTTGCTGAGGTCGGAGCGCGTCAGCGGCGCCAGGATGTCGCGCGCCCGCGGCCCCCACAGCCCGAAGCAGGCGTAGGCGGAGGTGACGTCGTTCAGCTGCACGCTGCCGTCGTCGGGCATGTGCTTGCGAACCCAGGCCATGTCGTGGTTGCCGAACGCGGTGCCGGTGACGATGCGGAAGCGGTCCTCGCCCAGCCTGGTGACGGTGAAGTCGCACTCGATGCCGCCGCGGCGGTTCAGCATCTGGGTGTAGGTGACGGAGCCGGGCGGCCGGTCGACGTCGTTCGCGCAGAGGTGCTGCAGGAGCCCCAGCGCGCCCGGGCCCTGCACCTCGAACTTCGCGAACGAGGTCTCGTCGAACAGCCCTGCCCGCTCGCGCGTCGCCATCGCCTCCGCATGGATCGCCGGCGACCAGTTCTCGCCCGCCCAGCCCCGCGGGCGGAGCGACTCGTCGCCGTCGACGGCGTTCGGCTCGAACCAGTTGGCACGCTCCCAGCCTGACTTCTCGCCGAAGGACGCCCCCAGCTCGGCCAGCCGCGGATAGGCGGGCGACAACCGCAGCGGCCGGCCGGCCTGGCGCTCGTAGTTCGGGTACTTGATGTCGTAGTAGGTGGCGTAGACCTCGGTGGCGCGGGCCAGCGTGTAGTCCTGGCTTCGGTACTGGCGTCCGAAGCGGCGGATGTCCATATGCCAGATGTCGAGGCTCGGCTCGCCGTTCACGATCCACTCGGCCATCTGCCAGCCCATGCCGCCGGCGCCGGCCAGCCCGTGCGCGCAGAAGCCGGCCGCCACCCAGAACCCGGGCACGTCCGACTCGCCCAGGATGAACTCTCCGTCCGGCGTGAACGCCTCGGGGCCGTTGAACAGCTTCTTGACCTCGGCCGCCTCCATCGCCGGCACGCGCCTGATCGAGTTCCCGAGCAGCTCGTCGAACCGCTCCCAGTCCTCGGGCAGCAGCTGGGCCTCGAACCCGTCCGGCACGCCGTCAAGCGCCCACGGGGCGGGGTCTCGCTCGTAGCCGCCCATGATCAGCCCACCGACCTCGGTGCGCCAGTAGACCAGGTTGTCCGGGTCGCGGAGGGTGGGCAGCGGCTGCAGCGGCGGGTCGAACGCCTCGGTGACGAGGAACTCGTGGGCGTAGGGGATGATCGGGACGTCGACGCCGGCCATCCGCGCGATCTGGGGGGCGTACATGCCGCCCGCGTTGATGACCACGTCGGTGCGGATGGTGCCGCGGTCGGTGACCACCTCGTGCACGCGGCCGTTGCGCAGGGTGATGCCCGTGACCCGAGTGCGCTGCTCGATCTCGGCCCCGCGCAGCCGGGCGCCGTCGGCGAGCGCGAACGTCAGCTGGCTGGGGTCGAGGTAGCCGTCCTGCGGCAGGAACAGGGCGCCCTCCACGCCGTCCGTGCTCATGAGCGGAAACAGCTCCTGCGCCTCGCCCGCGGAGATCAGCTCGACCGGCAGTCCGAAGCTCTTCGCCCAGCCGGCCTGCCGCTGGAGCTCCTCCATGCGCGGCTTCGAGGACGCCAGTCGCAGGCCGCCCAGCTCATGCCAGCCCGGGTCCTTGCCGGTCTCGTCCTTGAGGTCGGCGTAGAGCCCGACCGAGTACTGCATCATCTTGGTGAGGCTGACGGTCGACCGCAGCTGGCCGACGAGTCCCGCCGAATGCCAGGTCGACCCATGCGTGAGGCCGTACTGCTCGATCAGCACGACGTCCGTCCAGCCGAGCTTGGCCAGGTGGTAGAGGATGCTGCAGCCGCCGACGCCCCCGCCGACGACCACCGCGCGTGCTTCAGTGCGCATGGAACCGCTCCCGAATCAGTGGTATAGACCAGTCGAGGGCATCAACGATACCGGCTGCTTCTCCGAGCCGCTCCCCGGAGACGGTGCCGGCGACCAGGATGCACTCCATTCCAGCCGCGATGGCGGACTGGAGGCCGGGCTCCGAGTCCTCGAAGACGATCGTCGTCTCAGCAGACAACCGACGGCCGACGTGAGACCCGAGCCGATCCAGCGCGAGCAGGTACCCCTCCGGATCCGGCTTGCCGTGGGTCACGTCCTCCAGGCAGACGAGCACGGGGAACAGCTCGCGGAGCCCGGCCCCTTCGAGCACGGCCTCGATCTCGAGCCGTGCGGCACCGGAGGCGATGGCGACGGGCACCCGGGCGGCGATCTGGCGAACGCACTCGGCGGCCTCCGGACGCACGGTGGGTGCGGTGCGCTGCGCCTCGAGGTAGAGCTCGGTGCGCCGCCGCACGACGCGGTCGCGCAGCTCCGCGTCGCCGGCACGCCCGAACATCTCGAGGACGCGCTCGGCGATCTCGACGTCGGAGTAGCCGGCGAACTCCTCGAAGTAGAGCGACGCCGGGACGTCGATGCCCACCTCGGCGAAGATGCGATGGAACAGCTGCGCGAGCAGCCCCTCGTCGTCCGAGATGGTGCCGTTGAAGTCGAAGAGTACGGCGTCGGGCACGGCGGGGGGCGAGTGTAGCGGCTGGAGCCGTGGGGCAACTAGGGTGCCGCGATGGACCACCGGCGACTTGGCAACAGCGATCTCGACATCTCCGTGGTCGGCTTCGGATCCTGGGAGGCAGGCGGCGCCCACTGGGGTCCGAACACCTCGGAGCAGGACGTGATAGCGGCGATCCACGCCGGCATCGAGGCGGGCATGACGTGGGTGGACACGGCCGAGGTGTACGGGCAGGGCGTGTCCGAGCAGATCGTCGGACGTGCCGTTGCCGGAAGAGACGACGTTCTCCTCTTCACAAAGGTGGCGCCCGACGAGGGCAGCGGCCTGCGCCCCGAGCAGATCCGCACGGCGATCGACGGCTCGCTCCGCCGTCTCGGGCGCGACCATGTCGACCTCTACCAGGTGCACTGGGCGGACGACGACGTGCCCGTGGAGGAGACGTGGGGTGCGATGGCGGAGCTGGTCGAGGCGGGCAAGGCACGCCACATCGGCGTGTCGAACTTCGGCCGCGAGCTGATCGAGCGATGCCAGGCCGTCCATCCGGTCGCCTCGGTGCAGAACGAGTTCTCGCTGCTGGAGCAGGCGGATCGCGCGGAGCTGCTGCCCTGGCTGGCCGAGCAGGGCATCGGCTACCTCGCGTACAGCCCGCTCGCCGCCGGACGGCTGACCGGTGCCATGCGGCCGGATCACCGGTTCGGTGATGACGACTGGCGAAGCGGCCGTGGCCGCTTCGCGGAATGGCGGGACGAGGGCGCCGAGTGGTCGTTCGATCCGGCTCCGCTGGCTCGCGACCTGGGCAAAGTGGACGAGATGCGGGCCGAGGCGGAGCGGCTGGGCGCCTCGGTCGCGCAGCTGGCGCTGCGGTGGGTGATCGAGCAGCGGGGTGTCACCGCCGCGATCGCCGGCAGTCGCAACCCGGATCACACCCGGGCGAACGCCGAGGCGGGGTCGCTGCACCTGGACGCGGACGCCCTCGCGCGGCTGGACGGGCTGTTCGGCTAGATGATTGGTTCCACGGCGCCGTGCGGTC
>DATAHR010000090.1:0-31961 GCA_036263035.1 Gaiellales bacterium
ACCAACGCCGGGGCCTCTGCTTTGAGACCGTTCCGGCCGCGGCCGCAGGCCGCGGCCGGAACTCAGCCGGCGGGCCAGCTTGAACCGCACCAAAGCACCAGCGCGCCGTTGCGGGCGTGCCCCGGTTATATGTCGCTGTCGTCGACCGGCTCTGTCGGCAGCCCGGCGGCTGTCCAGGCCTCGAACCCGCCGATCATGTCGGTGGCGCTCCTCACCCCGAGCCGCTGAAGCGTGGCGGCCGCGAGGCTCGACGAGTAGCCCTGCTCGCACATGATCACGAGCGGGCCGCTGCACGCAGCGATCCGCGGGTCCTGGTGCCCGGACGTCGGGTCGGCCCGCCATTCCAGCACGTTGCGATGGATCCGCACGGCGCCGGGCACCGTGCCGCCGGCCACGCGCTGCTCGTGGCTGCGCGTGTCGATGATCAGCCCGCCCGCGGCGGCCGCATCGCGCGCCTCCTGCGGCGTCAGCCGTCGCAGCAGCCGGCGCTCGTCGGCGAGCAGGCGGTCGATCCCTTCGGTCACCGCGCCGCCCCCACCGCCGCCAGCACCGCCTCCAGATCCGGGCCCTCGCGCAGCACCGCCGGCACCTCTCCGCTGACATCGATCACGGACGAGGGCCGCCCCGGCAGCGGGCCTGCGTCGACGAGGAAGGCAGCCGCCTCGTGCAGCTCCACGGGCACATCCGCCGCCGTTGCCGGATCCGGTCCGCCGCGCAGGTTCGCGCTGGTGATCACCAGGCCACCGGCGGCGTCGGCCAGCTCGGCGACTTCGGGCTCCAGGTCGGGCACGCGCACGCCGATCCGCTCGGGGCGGTCCCCGCAGGCGTGCGCGAACCGGCCGGCCGGGTTGGGGACGATCAGCGTCACGGCTCCGGGAAGCAGCCTGCGGCAGATGCCCGCGGTGCGCTCGTCCAGCTCGGGCAGTGTGGCGAGCAGGCCCGGCACCGAGCCGAGCATGACCGCCGTGGCCTGGGATGACGGCCGCTGCTTGAGCGTGTACAGCCGCGCGCATGCATCCTCACACCCGGCCGCCGCGGCGATCCCATACACCGTGTCGGTGGGCAGGATGGCCAGCGCGCCGCCGAGCAGCTGCTCGGCGGCGGCCGGCGGGACGCTCACGGCCACCGCGCCCACACCACCCGGTCGATGCGAGACAGATCGAGGTCCACGGCTGGCTCACCGTAGCCGAGCGCCCGCAGCTCCGCGACCAGCGCGGGCGACTGGCCGGCGCCGCACTCCAGCACCAGCCATCCACCGGCCGCCAGGCGCTCGGCTGCCTGCGGCAGCAGCCGGCGGTAGACCTCCAGCCCATCGTCGCCCGCAACCGTGGCCAGGCGCGGCTCGTGGTCGGCCACCTCCGGCTCCAGCGTCGCGATCTCGGTGGACGAGACATAGGGCGGATTCGAGACGATCAGCTCGAACGGGCCGCCCTCGATCCCGCTCAGCAGATCCGACTGGACAAAGGCCACGTCGAGCCCGAGCCGCTCGGCGTTCCCCGACGCCACCGCCAGAGCGTCCTCCGAAACGTCACATGCGGTGATGCGCGCGTCCGGCCGCTCGTCCTTGAGCGCCAGCGCGATTGCCCCGGACCCCGTCCCGACGTCGACCACGGCCGGCCCCTCCGTGCCCTCGAGCAGCTGCAGGCAGCGCTCGACGACGAGCTCGGTCTCGGGCCGGGGCACCAGCACCCGGGCGTCCACGGCCAGGTCGAGCCGCCGAAAGCCCCAGTGCCCGATCACGTAGGCGACCGGCTCGCGTGCGCCCCTGCGGCGCACGAGCTCCCGGCACGCGGTCAGCTCGTCATCGGTCAGCGGCCGGTCGAACTGCGTGTAGAGCTCCAGCCGGGACAGCGCCAGCCCATGTGAGAGCAGCAGCTCCGCGTCGAGCCGCGGCGTCGGGCTGCCGCGGGACTCGAGGTACTCCGTCGACCGGCGGAGCACCTCCGCCAGCGTGATCACGCGGGGCTGGCCGCCTGGGTGCCCGCCGCGGCCAGCTGCAGCCGCCGCTCCTCGGCGGCAAGCGCGTCGGTGAACGGCTGCAGGTTCCCCGCCAGCACCGTCTCCAGGCTCCGGTCGAGGTTCACGCGGTGATCGGTCGCCCGGTTCTGCGGATAGTTGTAGGTGCGGATCTTCTCGCTGCGCTCGCCCGTGCCGATCTGCGACAGCCGGGCGGCGGTCGCCTCCTGCTGGGCCCGCTCCCGCTCGGCCTCGTAGAGCCGAGCGCGCAGGATCTTCATCGCGCGGTCCTTGTTCTGCAGCTGCGAGCGCTCGTCCTGGCAGGTGACCACCAGCCCGGTTGGCAGGTGCGTGATCCGCACCGCCGAGTCCGTCGTGTTCACCGACTGGCCGCCGTGCCCGCCCGAGCGGAACACGTCGATCCGCAGGTCGTTCGCGTTGACGTCGACGTCGACCTCCTCCGCCTCCGGCAGCACGACCACCGTGGCGGTGGACGTGTGGATGCGGCCCTGCGACTCGGTCGCAGGCACGCGCTGGACGCGGTGCACCCCGCTCTCGTACTTGAACACGGAGTAGGCCCCGTCGCCTCGGATCTCGAACGTGATCTCCTTGTAGCCGCCGGCATCGCCACCGGCCACGGTCAGCACGTCGGTCTTGAACCCGCGCTGCACCGCATAGCGGGTGAGCATCTGGAAGAGGTCACCGGCGAACAGCGCCGCCTCGTCGCCGCCCGTACCGGCCCTGATCTCGACGATCACGTCCTTGTCGTCGGCCGGGTCGCGCTCGAGCATCTCGGTGCGGATCTCCTCCTCCAGCCCGGGCAGCTCCTCACGCGCCTCGGCCAGCTGCTCCTGGGCCAGCGCGCGGATCTCCTCGTCGCTGTCGGACAGCAGCTCGGACGCCTCCTCCTGCTGCGCCGTCAGCGCACGCCAACGCTGCGCGAGCTCATGGGCGCGCGACAGCTGCTTGTGGCGGCGGGCCACCTCGGCGTAGCGCTTCTGGTCGGCGATCAGCTCGGGATCGCCGAGCTGCCGCTCGATCTCGGCGAAGCTGCGCTCGATCTCTGCAACAAGAGGTTCCACGGGAGACCCGAAGGATACGGCAGGGAATCTAAGCCATGACTTCGACGCGCGAGACGCCGCGCTCGGCCTGCGACCGCTCCTCGGCCGCCAGCACGTCGCGGAGCGCGTCGATCGAGACCTCGACCTGGTCGAGCGTCGGCTCGCGGGTGGTCAGCCGCTGCAGCCACAGGCCCGGCGCCAGCAGAGCGCGGACGACTCGGTTCTGCGGGTGCTTGCCGCCGAAGCGGATCAGCTCGTAGGCGAGCCCGGCGATGACGGGGAGCAGCAGCACACGCGACAGGATCAGGATCGGCCAGGCCGGCCGCCCCACCAGGGCGAACACGAAGATCGCGATCACCATCACCCACAGCAGGAACGCCGTCCCGCAGCGGACGTGGATCTTGGAGTAGGTCTGCACCCGCTCCGGGGTGAGCTCGGCACCGGCCTCGTAGGCGTTGATCGCCTTGTGCTCCGCGGCGTGGTACTGGAAGACCCGCCGCAGATCGGGGATCAGCGAGATCGCCGCGAGGTACAGGATCAGCAGCGAGACGCGAATCAGGCCCTCGACCACGACGAACAGGCCGGTCGAGTGGATCGGCAGGAGCTCGGTCAGGATCGCCGGCGAGACCTTGAAGACGATCACCGTGAATCCGATCGCCATCGCGAACGCGAAGATCAGCTGGCCGCGCGTGAGCTCGGCCGAGACCTCGCCGTCCTCGCCCTCCTCCGCCGACGCGACGCTGGCGGAGATGGCGAGCGCGCGGAACCCGATCGTGAGCGACTCCACGAGCGCAACGACGCCGCGGATCACGGGCAGGCGCAGCCAGCGCCGCCGTGAGGCGGGGCTGCTGACAGGGTTCGAGATGCACGACACCCCGCCGTCGGGCCGCCGCACGGCGACAGCCCATGACGATGGGGTGCGCATCATCACGCCCTCGAGAACCGCCTGTCCGCCAACGTTCGCGCTCATGTCGAGATCATTGTCGGCATGCAGCGCAAACGCAATGAGCGCTGGATCCGGGTAATGGGGCTACGAGGAGCTGCGCGCCTGGCGGCGACGGAACCGCTCGACCCGTCCACCGGTGTCGACCAGCTTCTGCTTGCCGGTGTAAAAGGGATGGCACTCAGAGCAGATCTCAACCGAAAGCTCGGGCTTGGTGGATCGTGTGAGGAACTCGTTGCCGCACGAGCAGTGCACGCGCGCAACGACGTAGTCGGGATGGATATCGGTCTTCATACGATCATCGTAGCAGCGGCCGCAACCGCTCCACCGCCGCCGAAACAGCCTCCTCGCCGGCGTCCAGGTGGGTGACGAACCGTATCGTCGAAGGGCTGAGATCCGCGCACAGAACCCCCGCCTCCGCCATCTCACGCACGAGCCCGGACGCGTCCTCGCCGTCGGGCACGGACGCGAACACGATATTGGTCTCGACGCGGTCGGGATCGAAGCGGACGCGGGTGCAGTCCGCGAGCCCCTCGGCCAGGGCCCGGGCCGAGCGGTGGTCGTCCGCGAGCCGGTCGACGTGATGGCGCACCGCGTGCAGGGCGCCTGCGGCGATGATGCCCGCCTGGCGCATGCCTCCGCCGAACAGCTTGCGGTTGCGGCGCGCCGTCTCGATCAGCTCGGCGCTCCCGACGACGGCCGACCCCACGGGCGCTCCCAGCCCCTTGGAGAAGCACACCGAGACGCTGTCCACGTCGCGGACGACGCGCGCCGGCTCGACGCCGGAGGCCACGGCGGCGTTCCAGAGCCGCGCGCCGTCCATGTGGACGCGCATTCCCTGCTCGTGGGCGAAGGCCGCGACCGCGTCGATCCGCTCCTGCGGGTAGACGAGACCGCCCTGCTCGCCAACGGTGTTCTCCAGACAGACAAGCGTCTGGCGGGCGTGGTGCACGTCCGACGGGTCGCGCAGCCAGCCGGCGAGCTCGTCCGGTCCCGGCATGCCTCGCGCGCCGGAGATCATGCGCGTTTGCACGCCTGACAGCACAGCGCAGGCAGCCTGCTCGTGCACCACCACATGGGCGAGCTCGTGGACGAGGATCTCGTCCCCGGGTTGGGTCTGCGACCGGATCGCGACCTGGTTTCCCATATGACCGGAGGGCACGTAGAGGGCCGCCTCCTTCCCGAGCAGCGCGGCCACCTCGCGCTCGAGCTCGATCACCGTCGGGTCGTCGCCCCACACGTCGTCGCCCACTGCGGCCTCCGCCATGGCCTGCCGCATCTCCGGGGTCGGCCGGGTGACCGTGTCGGATCTGAGGTCGACGGGGCGCATGGCTGGTGGAGGGTACCCTGTCGCATGGCCCTGGAGATGCGCACGGCCTGCGAGCGCTGCGAGCGCCCGCTGGGCCACGCCGACGACGCGCGGATCTGCAGCTACGAGTGCACGTTCTGCCCCGCCTGCGCGGGCGCGATGCAGGCCGTCTGCCCGAACTGCGGCGGCGAGCTGGTGGCGCGCCCACGGCGGGCACAGCCGGGCGGGTAGCCCCGCGCTGCGCCGACGACCTCGGGTAGCATCGGCCGCATGGCAGCCCGGCGCCCGAGCGCATACCCACCCCCGGTCAAGGTGGGCGAGTTCGTCCAGGCGCCGGAGGCTGCGGAGGACGAGCGCATCGACGTCGGTGTCGTCTTCGTCGGCGCCGGGCCGGCCGGCCTGGCAGGCGCCATCCGGCTCCAGCAGCTGCTGAACGACGACCCGGCGACGGCGGAGCGGCTCGGCGAGACCCCGATCGCCGTCCTGGACAAGGGCCGCGTCGCGGGGGCCCACCTGCTCTCCGGTGCGGTCGTGAATCCGTCGGCGCTTCGCGACCTCCTGCCGGGCACCGACCCGGCCACGCTGCCCGGCTGCTTCGGCCCGGTGACGAAGGAGTCGGTCTTCCTCATGACCCAGCAGTTCGACATCCGGATCCCGACGCCGCCGCCGTTCCACAACAAGGGCAACCTGATCTTCTCGCTTTCCCAGCTGGGCCGGCATCTCGCCGAGCAGGCGGAGGAGCTGGGCGTGATGGTGCTGCCCGAGACCGACGCGCAGCGGCTGCTCGTCGCCGACGGCTCCGTGCGCGGTGTCAAGACAGGCGACAAGGGGCTCGACCGCGAGGGTCAGCCGACCGGGTCGTACGAGCCCGGCGTCGAGGTGCACGCTCAGGCAACGGTGTTCTCCGAGGGGACACAGGGCCATCTGGCGGGCGCTGCGATGCAGCACTTCCGCCTGTTCGGCGAGTCCCCCCAGGTCTGGAGCCTCGGTGTGAAGGAGATCTGGCGCGTTGCGAAGCCACTCGACCGCGTGATCCACACGCTCGGCTGGCCGTTCCGGACGACCCGCAAGGACCGCGAGGTCGGCGGCAGCTTCATCTACCCCATGGGGCCGGACATGCTGGCGATCGGACTGGTGCTCGGGCTCGACTACCGGGACGCGACGCTGTCGGTGCACGACTCGCTGCAGCTGTTCAAGACCCACCCCATGATCAGCGGCATGCTGCAGGGCGGCGAGCGCATCGGCTGGGGGGCGAAGACGATCCCCGAGGGTGGCTTCCTGGCGTTCCCCTCGAGCTTCTCGATGCCCGGCGCCGTCCTCACCGGCGACAGCGCCGGGTTCGTCAACGTGCCGAAGCTGAAGGGCATCCACTACGCGATGCGGTCGGGCATGCTCGCCGCCGAGGCGATCTACGAGGCGCTGAAGTCGGGCTCCGACCTGTCGGCCGCCGGTGCGCTCGAGGGCTATGACCGGCGGGTCAAGCAGAGCCACATCTGGAGCGATCTGCGCAAGGTGCGAAACATGCGGCAGGCGCTCGGCAAGGGCTTCGCGCTGGGCGGGCCGCTCGGCGGCCTGATGGACATCTCCCGCGGTGCGCTGCCGCCGGGCAACTGGTCGTTCCACCGCGACGCGGACGCGACCGTCGAGCCGCATCCCGGAAAGCGCGAGTACCCGGCACCGGACGGAAAGCTCACGTTCGACAAGCTCTCGAGCGTCTTCCTCTCAGGCAACAGGACGCGGGACGACCAGCCGAACCACATCCGGGTGCAGGAGAACGTCCCGCGCGAGGTGGCGGAGACCTGGGTGGCGATGTGCCCGGCGGCGGTCTACGAGATCGGCCGCGACGACGGCGGCCCGACGGTGCAGCTGAAGCTGGCGCCGTCGAACTGCGTCCAGTGCGGGGCGATCACGGCCAAGGGCGGCAGGCTGACACCTGCCGAAGGCGGCAGCGGGCCCGAGTACTCGCAGATGTAGCCGTCAGCCCGCGGATTCCGGCGCCTCCAGCCACCCCACCACCTGGAACCACTCGGGCTCCGGAAGCGGGTTCTCCTCTACCCGCATGCCCAGCCGCCTCATGACCGCCCGGGACGCCGTGTTCGACCGCTCGGTGGTGGCGACGATGCGCGCGAGGTTGAGCGCGCCGAAGGCATGGTCGATCAACGCCCGGGCCGCCTCGGTGGCATAGCCATTGCCGCGGTGCGCCGGAGCGAGCGCCCAGTAGAGGCCCATCTCCGGCCGGAACCGCGCGGGCTGCGCCGAGCTCCCCAGGCCGGGGATCTGGTCGAACGGCCCGTACGAGGGCACCAGACCCAGCAGGCCGATCAGCTCCCCGGTCTCCCGCAGGGTGATGGCCCGCTCGCCGTACGGCGGCTGCATCAGCGCCTCGAGCTGCGCGTAGGTCTCGGCCGTCCACGCCACCCATCCGGGCGCGAGGCCGTCGTTGACCGCGCGGGCGGCATCCTCGTCCCCGGCGGTGAGCTCCCGGATCAGCAGCCGGTCGGTATGCAGGGCGGGCACGCGCACGCCCGGGAAACTACTGGACCGTCTCCCAGTCCCGCCCGAGGTCGACCACAACGTGAGTGATCGGGATGTCGAACCTGCCCCGCGCCTTCTCGACCGTCTTCTTCTCGAGCCAGTTCGAGCGCTCCGCCGGGTGGGTGGAGATCACGATCTCATCGGCGTCGAACTCGAACAGCGCGTCCTCGATCGCCCGCACCGGGTCGCCGTCGCCGATCGCCCCGCGCGCCTCGATGCCCTCCGCGCGCAGCGTCTCGATCGACCCCGCCAGGCGCTGCTCCGCGAGCTCACGCGCATGGTCGACGTCGGCGAACAGGTGGTGCAGGCGCGTGTTCAGCGCGGGCGCGACGACCAGCACCTCGGCGTCCCGGCCGGCACCGCGCTCGCGAAGGTCATCGAGCAGCTCGCGGCCGGCGACGGTCTCGTTCGCGACCACCAGGATGCGGTGCTCGGCCATGGCCGCAGTCTACGGCGCTCGTGGCAGAAGGCGCAAGGTGGGGTGACGGAAAAGTGCCAGGCTCTTTTCCGTCACCCCACGCCCGCTCAGCGAGACTTCAGCGCCTCGGTCAGCTTCGGTACGACGGTGAGCGCGTCGCCGACGACGCCGAGGTCGGCGAACTCGAAGATGGGGGCGTTAACGTCCTTGTTGATCGCCACGATCACGCCCGAGTTCGCCATCCCGACCTTGTGCTGGATGGCCCCGGAGATGCCGCAGGCGACGTAGAGCTTCGGCGACACCGTCTTCCCGGTCTGGCCCACCTGCATCGAGTAGTCGGTCCACCCGGCATCCACCACAGCGCGCGTCGCGGCGATCTCGCCGCCGAGCGCACTCGCCAACTCCTGGATCACCGGGATGTTCTCCGGCCCGCCGATGCCGCGGCCAAACGCGACCAGGACATCGGCCTCGGTGATGTCCACGCCACCGCGCGAGGCCTGCTCCTGACCGACCAGCGACGCGGCCGTCGACCAGTCCTGCACCGTCGGCTGCACCCGCTCCACCTGCGCGGTGCCCGAGCCCACCGGATCGGCCGGGAACGCGTTCGCCCGCGAGAGGATCAGCGCCGGCGAGGAGGCGAACGTCGACTCGACCATGATCGTGTCGCCCAGCGCCGGACGCACCGCGGTGACGCCGCCGTCACCGATCGTGAAGTCGGTGGTCTCGCAGTTGATGCCGGCACCCAGCCGCGCGGCCAGCCCCGCCGCGACATCCGCCGAGACGACGCCGGCGCCGAACAGGACGGCCGTCGCATCGCGTGCGTGCGGCTCGAGCGCATCCACAAGCGGCTGGGGCAGCGACCCGAGCGCCGGGTCGTCGGCCACGAGCACACGGCTCGCGCCGTAGGCGCCGAGGCCGGCCGCCCAGCCGTCGTCGATGCCGGAGCCGGCGACGAACGCGGTCACCTCACCGCCCTGAGACGCCCGGGCCAGCACGCCCAGGCTGTTGGGGTTGAACGACCCCTCGTAGTGGTCGACGAAGACGATCGTGTCCGCCATCTAGATCACGCCCCTCTCCGACAGGAACTGCACGATCGCGGTCGCGGAGTCTCCCCCGGAGTCCTCGATCCGCTGCCCGGAGTCCTTGGCCGGCGGCGGCGAGACGCTCGCGACGACGCTCTTCGCGCCGGCGGCGCCCACCAGCGAGGAGTCGATGCCGGCGTCGGCGGCCGACACGACGTCGGTCGGCTTCTTCTTCGCGCCCATGATCGCCTTGATGGACGGCAGGCGTGGTGTGTTGATCGCGTCGGAGACCGAGATGACGGCCGGAAGCGGCGCCTCGATCACGTCGTAGCCGTGCTCGGTCTGCCGCTTGGCCCGGAGTGTCGAGCCCTCGAGCGACAGCTCGGCAACCTGCGTGACCAGCGGGCGGCGCATGTGGTCGGCGACCGCGGCGGCCATGACATAGCAGTCGGCGTCGGCCGCCTGCTGGCCCAGGATCACCAGGTCGGTGTTCTGCTTCTCCAGCGCCTGTGCAAGCGCATACGCGGTGCCGGTGATGTCCGAGCCGGCAAGCGCCTCGTCGGTGACCAGCACCGCACGGTCGGCGCCGAGCGCGAGCGCCTTCTGCAGCGGCCGCTGCGCCTGCTCGCGGCCCATGCAGAGGGCGACGATCTCGCCCACGTCGTGGCCCGCCTCGCGGAGCTTGATCGCCTCCTCGAGGCCGTGCACGTCGAACGGGTTCAGCTCGCTGTCGCCCGACCGGTCGAGCCGGTTCGTGGACGGATCGATTCGCTTCGCGCTGGTCGCGCTCGGCACCTCCTTGACGCAGACTGCGATGTTCACCTTTCCCCCTGCTTGCTTTCGTTGGTGGCTATTTCCCGATGAACGTCGGGGTGCGCTTCTCCACGAACGCACGGAGGCCCTCGCGGGCGTCGTCGGTGGAGAACATGAGCGAGTAGAGATCCGCCTCGTGCACCAGGTTGCCGCCGATGTCGCCGTGCAGCGACCGGTTCGTCGTCTCCTTGGCGTAGTACAGCGCGACCGGGCTCTTCGAGGCCATCTGCTGGGCCATCTCCATGGCCCGCGGCATCAGCTCGGCGATCGGATAGATGTGCTGGACGAGGCCGCGCTCGAGCGCCTCCGGCGCATCGACCATGCGGCCGGTCAGGATCAGCTCCTTCGCGTAGCCGATGTTCGTGGCCCGGGCCAGCCGCTGCGTTCCGCCCCACCCGGGGATGATGCCGAGGTTGATCTCGGGCTGGCCGAACCGTGCGTTCTCGGAGGCCAGCCGCACGTCGCAGGCCAGCGCGATCTCGCAGCCGCCGCCGAGGGCGTAGCCGTTGACGGCCGCGATGGTCGGCTTGCGCATCGTCTCCAGCTTGTGGGCGATCTCCTGGCCCAGCTCCGAGTAGGCGCGCGCCTCAAGCGGGGTCTTGCCGTCCATCTCCTTGATGTCCGCGCCGGCGATGAACGAGCGGTCGCCCGCCCCGGTGACGATGATGACGCCCACTCCCGGGTCGCTGCCCAGGTCCTGCAGCGTGGCCAGGAACTCCTCCAGCAGCGCCGTGTTGAGCGCGTTCAGAACCTCCGGCCGGTTGACGGTGATCACCGACACGCGACCTTCCGCCGTGATGCGAAGCCCGGGCACTGGTGCTAGCTCGCCAGCCTCGACTGCAGGAACTCGACGATGTCCGCCGTCGGCGCGCCCGGCGTGTAGACCTCGGCCACGCCCTGGCGCTTGAGCTCGTCGATGTCGTCGGCCGGGATGGTGCCGCCGACGACGACCAGCACGTCCTCCGCACCCTGCTGCTTGAGCAGCTCCAGGATGCGGGGGACGAGCGTCATGTGGGCACCGGACAGGATCGAGATCCCGACCGCGTCCGCATCCTCCTGGATCGCCGTCTCGACGATCTGCTCGGGCGTCTGGTGGAGGCCCGTGTAGATCACCTCCATGCCGGCGTCGCGCAGCGTGCGGGCGATGATCTTCGCCCCGCGGTCGTGCCCGTCCAGGCCCGGCTTCGCGACGACGACTCGGATGCGGCGGCTCATATCGCCATCGAGTCTACCCAGCGGCCGCCGCGACCGGGCGCAGCGGACTAGCTGGTCAGCTGGGCGGTGTACGCGCCGGGAAGGGTGCTGCCCGAGGAGGTCGCGGTGATCGGTGCGTCACCGACGTAGACGGCGTCGACCTCCTTGCCCTGGTTCTTCACGGCGGTCACCACCCACCAGGAGAAGCCGACGACGCGGACGTTCCCGCTACCCGTCGTCGGCCAGGCCGCGTTTCCGTTGCTGGCGTCGACGACGACCGGCAGCAGCACGACCTGGCAGCTCGCGGGCTTGAGCAGGCTGGGCGTGCCGGTGGCGGGGAATGAGGCGATCGCGCTGGCGGGCTGGAGCGCGGCGCCGCCGCAGCGATCGGACACGGCCTGGGTCGTCGGGCCGCTGTTGCCGCCGGTCTTGGTGGCGATCACGTCGTCGATCTTCACGGGACAGACGGTGACGCTCCCGCTCACCTCGGAGGCGTACAGGTTTGCGCCACCGCCCGTCACGCCGCCCGTGGTGCATGTCTGGCTTGCGGTGTCCCATGCAGGGAGACGGATCGACCCGAAGTTGGGGCCTGACTGGTCGACGAAGATCGGATAGGTGTTGCCCGGCGTGTAGCTGGCCTTGATGACGCCCCACGGCAGCGCGCCACCGCCGGAGTTCATGAAGGTCGCGGTGGCGGTCGCGCTGGTGGTGACCTTCTTCGAGGTCAGCGCTTTCGCGAAGAAGCTCTGGGCCGGCTTGCTGGCCGTGACGCGGATGCTGTCGTTCGTCACGTAGACGCTCGTCGGCTGGTAGGTGACGGTCGCGCCGGAGATGTTGTTGCCGAGCTCGACCGCCGCAGCGGAGGCCGCCGCCGACCAGCCGCTCGGGAGCGTTGCCGCTCCTGCCAGCGCACCGGCGTCAGCCGCGTTCTGGACGGCGCGCTTCTGCTGGTACCAGGAGCCGACGTCGATGGCGAGAGCGCACATGCCGAGCAGCGACATCATGAAGACGGTGATGAGGACGAGGGTCTGGCCGTTCTGTGAGGTGCGGGAGCCGGTGTCGTTCATGGCTCGAGCGTCCATGCGAACGGGGCAACGCGAAATCCCCCGGAAGGGTGTTCAGGAGGCCTCGGCCGGGGCGAACAGCACGAGCAGCTCGAGCCGCTCGGCGATCGAGTGGAAGCGGTGTTCGACGCCCTTGCCGACGAAGATCACGGAGCCCTGCTGCACCGGCCGCGTCTCGCCGGCGACGTCGATCTCGGCCCGGCCGGAGACGACGTAGTAGACCTCGTCCTGCGCGTGCGGGGTCTGCGGGTCGGCGGTGCCCGCCTCGAGCACGTAGAGCCCGGCGCTCATGGAGTCGACGCGGAGAAACTCCTCGTAGAGGCGGCCGGCCGCGACGCGGGCGGCCTCAACGTCGGAGAGATCGAAGGCATCCACGGCGACGACTCTACAGGCGACACGGCGCGCCGATCGCGGGCCGGTTCGGGCTCAGAGCCCGACTCCGCCGACGACACGGGCTTGTGACGGATTCGTGACAGGTGTGAAAGCTGCTGTGACAGGCATTTGGCTCAAACAGGCCGGCCGCCGCCAGCAGGGGCTCAGAGCCCGACTCGGCTTGGACGGGGAGTTGGCACAGAATCGTGACGCCTCGGGACGAAGCCGTGACTCGCGCGAAGCCGCGTCAGAACACCGGCGTCTCGCGGTACACGCCCCACACGGAGCGCAGCGCATCGCAGATCTCGCCCTCGCTCGCGTAAGCGCGCGCGCATTCGACCAGGTGCGGCATCACGTTCTCGTCACCCTCCGCCGCCCGCTGCAGCGCGGCCAGCGCCCGGTCGACCCCGGCCTGGCTGCGCTCGCCGCGCACGGCCTTCAGCCGCGCCACCTGCCGCTGCTCGACCTCGAATGGGATGTGCAGCAGCTCGAGCGGCTCCTCGTCGCCCTCGGTGTACGCATTCACTCCGACGATCGCCCGCTGCCCCGACTCCACCTCCTGCTGGAACCGGAAGCTGGCCTCCGCGATCTCGCGCTGGAAGAAGTTCTCGTTCAGTGCGGGCACCACGCCACCCAGCCGATCGATCCGCTCGAAGTACTCGTATGCCTGCCGCTCCAGCTCGTCGGTCAGCGACTCCACCAGCCACGACCCGCCCAGCGGATCGGCCGCATGCACCACGCCCGTCTCGTGTGCGATCACCTGCTGCGTCCGCAGCGCCAGCCGCGCCGCCTCCTCCGTCGGCAGCGCCAGCGCCTCGTCGTAGCTGTTCGTATGCAGCGACTGCGTCCCTCCCAGCACCGCCGCCAGCGCCTCGATCGCCGTGCGCACGATGTTCACCTGCGGCTGCTGCGCCGTCAGCGACACCCCCGCCGTCTGCGTGTGGAACCGCATCAGCAGCGCCCGGTCGGTCTTCGCCCCGTAGCGTTCGCGCAGCTCCCGCGCCCAGATCCGCCGCGCCGCCCGATACTTCGCGATCTCCTCGAAGAAGTCGATGTGCGCGTTGAAGAAAAACGACAGCCGCGGCGCGAACTCATCGACGTCGAGCCCCCGCTCGATCGAGCGCTCGACGTACGCGAACCCATCCGCGAGCGTGAACGCGAGCTCCTGCGCCGCCGTCGCCCCCGCCTCGCGGATGTGGTACCCCGAGATCGAGACCGGGTGCCACCGGGGCATGGTGCGAGTGCACCACTCGATCATGTCGATCATCAGCCGCATCGACGGCTCCGGCGGGAAGATCCATTCCTTCTGAGCGATGTATTCCTTGAGGATGTCGGCCTGGATCGTGCCGCCCAGCCGCTCCGGGGCAACGCCCTGCCGCTCGGCCACGCAGACGTACTGCGCGAGCACGATCGCGGCCGGCGCATTGACCGTCATCGACGTTGTCACCCGGTCGAGCGGGATGCCGCGGAACAGGTCCTCCATGTCGGCCAGCGTGTCGACCGCCACCCCCTCGCGCCCGACCTCGCCCAGGGAGCGGGCATGGTCGGAGTCGTAGCCCATGAGCGTGGGCATGTCGAAGGCCGTCGACAGCCCCGTCTGGCCATGCTCGAGCAGGTAGCGGAAGCGCCGGTTCGTCTCCTCGGCGGTGCCGAAGCCGGCGAACTGCCGCATCGTCCACAGCTTCCCGCGGTACATGGTCTCGTAGACCCCGCGCGTGAAGGGATAGCGGCCCGGATCGCCCAGATCGCGCTCGTAGTCGATCGGCGTCGTCTCCGGCGTGTAGAGCGGGCGCAGCGGGACGCCGGAGATCGTCGAAGGCTCCGGCTGCGGCTCGTCAGTCGGGTCGGGCAGGCCGGCGGTCGCCATGCCGGGCAGCGTACACCCGGCGCGGGCCGTCACCCCTCCGCGATGGAGGCGCCCGGACGCCACAGCACGTCGCCGCGGCCGTCGTCGTTGTGCACCCGGGCGAGGATGAAGAGCAGGTCGCTGAGGCGGTTCAGATAGGCCAGCGCGTGCGGGTTGACCGGCTCCTCGGCGGCGAGCGCGACGGCGTGTCGCTCCGCGCCCCGACAGACGGTGCGGGCGAAGTGCAGGGCCGCCGACTGCGGCGTGCCGCCCGAGAGGACGAAGCTGGTCAGCGGTGCGAGCCCCTCGCTGAAGCGGTCGCAGGCGGCCTCGAGCGCCGTCACGTGCGTCTCGGTGATCCGGAGCCGGGACTTGCCCTTGCCGCGCAGCGTCTCCATCGGCACCGACAGGTCGGCGCCGACATCGAACAGATCGTTCTGCACGGTGCGCAGCAGCTCCGCGACATCCGGCCGCAGGCCGGCCGCGACGGCGACGCCGATCGCCGCCCCGGTCTCGTCCACCGTGCCATAGGCCCAGATCCGGGCCGACGCCTTGGACACGCGCTCGCCGTCGCCGAGCGAGGTCTGCCCGGCGTCGCCGGCGCGGGTGTAGATGCGGTCGAGGCGGACGATGGCGACAGGGTATCGGAGAGGGCCGCGCCCCCGGCCGGCGGGCGCATTTCCCCCGAATGGGTTTCAAAACACTTTCTTTACAAGTCGACCACTCGGGACACACCGGAGCGGCCGGCGCGGCCGCCCCCGACCCGAAGGACCCCACCACCATGTACGGCCTCACAGACCGCATCACCACCGAAACTGCCCCCGGCACCGGCGGCCGGGTGATCGAGCTGTTCCCCCGCGCCTCCGTGCTCGTGATCGAGCGCGACCCCTCCACCTCGCCCCTGATCCGCCCGCTCGCGACGCACTGCGACATCGTCGTCGCCGGTGGCGCGCACGAGGCGCTGACCCTGCTGCACGGCGTCCGCCCCGCCGTCATCCTGATCGACCTCGGCATCCGCCCTGAGGATGTCGAGACCCTCGCCGACGGGCTCACCGTCGCCGGGCTCGACGCGATTCCGCTGATCACCGTCGACCCGTCAGAGCCGCTCAACGCGGAGGCGCTGATGGAGCGCGTCCGCGCAGCCTTCCACGTCACGCGGCGCGTCTGGTTCGGCGGCGGGCTGCGATCGCGGATGGCGGCGTAGCGGCAGCACGCCACGGTTCCCTCCCCCCGTGGGGGCCGCCCCGGCCGGGCGGCCCCCTCGATACGGCCCCACCAGGAACTCGTGGCAGCCTCACCGCGGTTGACCGCGCACGCGCTAGGTTGAGGGTGATGTCTCCGCGGGCACGCACCACGCTCATCATCGCGGTCATCGCCCAGGCGGCGGTCTCGATCGTGCAGTTCGGCCTGCCCGCGATCGGCATGGAGATCAGAGACCAGTTCGGGCTCGGCCCGGCCGGGTTCGGCGCGGTGTTCGCAGCCGTCGGCCTGGGCTCGGCGGTGGCGCTGATCCCGACCGGCATGCTCGTCGACCGGTTCGGCGCCCGCCCGGTGCTGCTCGGCGGTGCGCTGATCAACCTGGTCGCCTACCTGTCCGCCTCACTGGCGGGCAGCGCCGTCCTGTTCTCCGTGGCGATCTTCGTGGCCGGCATGGGCTCAGCCGCCGTCCCGGTCGCCGGGATGAGCAGCCTGCTGCGGGAGTTCCCGCCCGAGAAGCGGGGCATCGCACTCGGCTGGCGACAGCTGGCGGTGCCGCTGGGCGGCACCATCGGCGCCGCCGCGCTGCCGCTGCTGGCCGGTGTCGGAGGCGTGCGGCTGGCCCTGTCGGTGACGGCGGTGCTGACCGCGTCCACCGCCGCGGTTTTCGCCAGGCTGTCGACGGCAGGGGGCGGCGAGGCACGAAGCCTGCGACTGGATGGCGCGCTGACAGCGCCGGGCATGCGGCCGCTGCTGATCGTTGGCCTTTGTTACGTCTACGCGCTGGGCGCCGCCCTGACCTACATCGTCCCCGCGGCACGCGATGACGGGCTCGGGCGCGCAGAGGCGGGCGCGCTGTTCCTGGTGCTCAACCTCTCCGCGGCCGCCTCGCGGCTGGTCTGGGGTCGCATCGCAGACCGCGAGGGCGGCACGCGGCGTGTCCGCACGCTGGTCGAGATCGGCGCCCTGGCTGCGGCCGCCGGCCTGTTGATGCCCGTCGCGCTGCATCTCGGGGTGGTGACAGCGGTGATTGCGACGGTCGCGCTCGCGTTCGGCTGCTTCGGTTTCAACGGCGTGCTGTACGTGACCGCCGGCGAGCTGGTCGGGCCGGAGCGCGCCGGCCGCGCGGTCGGCATCGCCTCGACCATGGTGTTCGGGGCGGGGTCGCTGGCGTCCCCGATCTCCGGCCTGATCGCCGAGAACGCCGGCTACGACGCGATGTGGATCACCGCGGCAGTCGTCTCGGCCGCCGGTGCGCTGGTCGCCCGCCAGTCGCTTGCGAGGCGGCCGCTCGTCGCCCGCCGGGCGGCCGGCGCCACCGCCAGATAGCGCCACATCTAGGTCAGCGCGGGCTCCAGATCGATGTCGTCCGCGGGTGCCGGGCGGCCGAGCAGATACCCCTGCCCCAGCCGGCAGCCCTGCGCGATCAGGAAGTCCAGCTGCTCCTGGGTCTCGATGCCCTCCGCCAGCGGCTGCACGCCGAGGCTGTGGGCGAGCTGGATGATCGCCGTCACGATCGCCGCCGACCCGCGGTCGCGGGGCAGGTCGGCGACGAACGACCTGTCGATCTTCAGCGTCGAGACCGGCAGGTCGCGCAGCCGTCCCAGCGAGGAGTGCCCGGTGCCGAAGTCGTCGATCGCCAGGCGGATGCCGTGCTTGCGCAGCAGCCGCACCGTCGACGCCGCGCGCGCCGGCTGCACCATCGCCGTCGACTCGGTCACCTCGATCATCATCCGGTCGGGCTCGATGCCGGCGCGCCGCGCCGATTCGAGCAGCGTCTCGACCATCCCCGGGCTCCACAGCCCGGGCGGCAGGTTGAAGGTGACGATCATGTCGGCCCCGCGGTCCGCCCACCGCCGCGCCTGCAGGCAGGCGCCGTCGATCACCTCGCGGGTGATCGGCTCGATCAGGCCCGACCGCTCGGCCAGCGGGATGAAGGCCTCGGGCAGCACCAGCTCGCCGCGCGGGTCGCGCCAGCGCACGAGCGTCTCGACGCCCACCAGCCGCCTGGTGTCGAGCTCCACGATCGGCTGGAAGTACAGCTCGAACTCGTGCTGCTCCACCGCGCGCCGCATCTCGCGCAGCATCTCGAGCCGCCCCCGCGCATGCTCCGGCTCCGCGGACACATCCCGCTCCAGCCGGCCCTTGCCGATGTACATCGCGGTGTCGGCGTTGCGCAGGAGCTGCTCGCGGTCGGTGGCGTCGATCGGATAGATGCTGACGCCGATGCTGAGGCCCACGTGCACCTCCGTCCCGGCGACCCGGAAGGGCGTCTCGAGCACGCTTCGCACCTTCTGCTCGATCGAGGCGACCACCTCGAGCGCCCGTGGCTCCATGCCGCCGCCGTCGATCTCCAGGTCGGGCACCAGCACGAGGAACTCGTCCCCACCCTGGCGCGCGACGATGTCGGTCGCACGCGTGACGGAGGTCAGCCGCTCGCCGAAGTCGCGCAGGAGGTCGTCACCGGCCTCGTGCCCGAAGCTGTCGTTCACCAGCTTGAAGTTGTCCAGGTCGATGAACAGCACCGCGACGGCGAGCCCGTGGCGGTCGGCCCGCGCGAGAGCCGTCTCCAGATGCTCGTGGAACATGGTGCGGTTGGGCAGGCCCGTCAGCTGGTCGTGGTAGGCGAGGTGGGCGATCTGCTCGGCGGTTCGACGCCGCTCGGTGATGTCGCGTGCGATCACGGACGCGCCGCCCACCGTCCCGTCGTGGCGTTCGAGCGGCGACACGGTGAGCGACACGTCGACCAGCGAGCCGTCCTTGCGCCGCCGCACGGTCTCGAGGCCGTCGATCCGCTCGCCGGCCCCCACCCGGCGCAGGATCTCGTCCGCCTCGTCGACGCGGTCGGGCGGCGCCAGCATGGTGATCGGGCTCCCGATCGCCTCCTCGGCCGTGTACCCGTAGAGCAGCTCGGCGCCTCGGTTCCAGGTGAGGATGGTGCCGTCGAGCGACTTGGACAGGATCGCGTCCCCGGTCGTCTCGACGATGGCGGCCAGCTGGCGCGCCGCGTCCTGCGCCCGCCGGCTCTCGGTCACATCCCGCAGGAAGACGCTGAAGGCGGGGGCGCCCGGCACGTCGACCTGCGCGACGGCCAGCTCCACCGGGAACTCGCGTCCGGATGCATCGAGGCCGACCGCCTCCACCACCCTGCCCAGCGGCTCGGGCTCCGCGCCGGAGAGCATGCGGTCGATCACGTTGCTGCCAGGCTCCCCCGCGTCATCGGGCACGAGCAGCTCCCGCAGCTCCATGCCCAGCACCTCCTCGCGGCGGCGGCCGAACGTCGCCTCCGCGGCCGGGTTGAACTCGGTGATGTGGCCGCTGCCGTCGATGCCGATGATCGAATCGAGGGCGGCGTTCACGATCGCGCTCGTGCGCGCCTCGGTGTCGCGCAGGTGCCGCTCCGCATCGCGTCGCCGGATGAACTGGGCGATCAGGCTCGCGATCGCCGCCAGCAGCTGCATGGCGTCCTCGTCGGGCCGGGCGGCGCGCGAGCTGAACAGCTCGAGCACGCCGATTGCCTCACCGCGCGCGAGCAGCGGCAGGCCGAGCGCGGCCCGCACGCCCTCGCGGGCCGCGGGCGCCGAGCGGACGCTTTGCTGCGGGCCGCCGATGTCGGGCACCCAGCGTGCCGCGCCCTCCTTCCAGACGACACCGGGAAGGCCCTCGCCCGGCTGGAAGGCGGCGTGGCGGGTGGCGAGCGAGAAACCGATCAGCGGCGTGCCGGGGGCGTGCCAGAGGTCGACGCAGCGGATCACGCCGGCGTCGCGGTCGACGCGCCAGAGGGCGGCCAGGTCCCAGCCCAGGCCCCGGCAGATCTGCTCGAGCACCCGCGGCGTGGCGTCGGCCAGCGAGACCGCCTCGCCGAGAATGCGCGTGATCTCCAGGTGCACGTGCAGGCGTTGCCGCGCCTGTTGGAGACGTTCCCCCTCGACTCCTGTGGTGTCGTGCCGCATGATTGCCCCCAGCGGCCGCAAGGTGGAGACGGCCGCCCGTTGTCCCAACCGTACGATGGTCTCCCGCGGCCGGCACTCCACCGGAAAGGGGATACCGCCGTAAGGAGTTTGTTAGCCGCGAAGGATACGAACGCGGTCAGATGGCATGGCAGCCCGGTATCCTGGCCGGCGGCGATGGGGCTCGCCGGGAAGCAGACGCTTCCGCACCGCCGGCCGGCTGATGGCTCCTACCAACCGCGATCCGGAGGTTCCAGCAATGCCAGTCGGCCTGTTCGTCGCGCTCGCAGGCAGCCTCGGCGCGCTCGCGCGCTACGGCGTCGATTACTACGCCGGCCAGCGGATGGCGCCTCACCACCAGGTGCCGGCGACGTTCGCCGTCAACATCACCGGGGCGCTGCTGCTCGGGCTGCTCGTCGGGGTGCACCCGCACGACGGCCGGGTGCGAATCGTGCTCGGCGTCGGCTTCCTCGGCGCGTTCACGACGTTCTCGACCCTGGCGTACCAGAGCTACCACTACCTGGACACGGCGAACTACCTGCGGGCTGCGGCGCTGCCGGTGGCCACGGTGCTGGTGGGAGTGGCGGCGGTTGCGCTGGGCGTGGCGGTGGGGCAGCGGGTGGCGTAGCCCCGACGTGGATCGGAGCTTCAGCGTGGCGGGCGCCCCGCGAGCTCCTAGTACTCGTAGAAGCCGCGCCCCGACTTGCGCCCGAGCCTGCCCGCCTCGACGTAGCTGCGCAGCAGCGGACAGGGCCGGTACTTGTCGTCGCCGAGCCCCTCGTGCAGCACCTCCATGATCGCCAGGCAGGTATCCAGGCCGATCAGATCCGCCAGCGTCAGCGGCCCCATCGGATGGTTCATCCCGAGCTTCATCACCGTGTCGATCGACTCGCGGTCGCCCACGCCTTCCATCAGGCAGTAGACGGCCTCGTTGATCATCGGCACCAGGATGCGGTTCGAGATGAACCCGGGGAAGTCGCTCGCCTGCGCGACCGTCTTGCCCATCCGCTCGGCAGCCGCCACCACTGCCGCAAGCGTCTCGTCGCTCGTGTCGATGCCGCGGATCACCTCCACCAGCGGCATCAGCGGCACCGGGTTCATGAAGTGCATGCCGGCGACGCGGTCCGGCCGACCCGTCGCTGCGGCCAGCCGGGTGATCGGGATCGAGCTCGTGTTCGACGCGATGATCGCGCCGTCGCCCGCAACCGAGTCCAGCTGCTCGAAGATCTTCAGCTTCAGCTCGACGTTCTCGGTCGCCGCCTCGATCAGAAGGTCAGCGTCGGCCGGCTCGGCCGCGGTGTGGATGTGAAGCACCGCCGCATCAACCTGATCCTGCTCGATCCGCCCCTTCTCTGCCAGCTTGGTGAGCGATCCCTGGATGCCCTTCATCGCCCGCTCGAGCTGCCCCGGCGCCACGTCCGAGAGCGTCACGTCGAAGCCGCCCAGGGCCGCCACCTGGGCGATGCCGGCTCCCATCTGGCCGGCACCGACGACCGTGATCCGCTGGACCTCGCTCACGCCGCCGGCACCTCGATCAGCATCGCGTCGCCCTGCGCCGCGCCGGAGCAGATTGCGGCCAGTCCGAAGCCGCCTCCCCGCCTGCGCAGCTGGTGGACGAGCGTGCCGATCAGCCTGGCGCCCGACGCGCCGATCGGGTGGCCGAACGCCACCGCGCCGCCCTGCACGTTGAAGCGCTCCGGATCGGCCTCGAGCAGGTCGATGGTGTTCAGCACGACCGAGCAGAAGGCTTCGTTCACCTCGAACAGATCGACGTCCGAGACCTGCATGCCCGCCTTCTCGAGGGCGGCGCGCGCGGCTCCCGCCGGCGTGCGCACGAGGTAGGGATAGTCGTCGGCGACGTGGCCCTCGGAGACGATCCGCGCGAGCGGGGTCAGGCCCTGCGCCTGCGCCCACTCCTCGGACGCGAGCACCACGGCGGCGGCGCCGTCGTTCACGCCCGGGGCGTTCCCGGCCGTCGTGACGCCGTCCTTGGTGAAGACGGGCTTCAGCGAGGCGAGCTTCTCCATGGAGGTGTCGCGGCGCGGGCCCTCATCGGCCTCGACGACGGTCTCGCCCTTCCTCCCCGGCACGGTCACCGGCGCGATCTCGTCGGCGAGGTGGCCGGCGTCCTGCGCGGCGACGGCACGCTCGTGGCTGCGCAGCGCCCAGGCGTCCTGGGCCTCGCGCGTGGAGCCGATCTCGGCAGACACGACCGAGTTCTCCTCGGCCATGATCCGGTGGGTAAACGTCGAGGTGAGGCCGTCGCTCGTCATGTGGTCGACGAGGACGCCGTCGCCCATCGTGTAGCCGAACCGCGCCTTCGGGACGAGATACGGCGCGTTCGACATGCTCTCCATCCCGCCGGCCAGCACCACCTGGTGCTCGCCGGAGCGGATCATGAGGTCGCCGTAGGCGATGGCGCGCATGCCCGAGGCGCAGACCTTGTTGACGGTGTCGGAGCCGACGCCCTTCGGGCAGCCGACGCCCGCGGACACCTGGCGCGACGGGATCATGCCGACGCCCGCCTGCAGCACCTCGCCCATCACGACGTAGCCGACCTGGTCGGGCGTCACCCCGGCCCGCTCGAGCGCGGCCGTGCCCGCGTGGATCCCGAGCTGCGGGGCGGTCAGCGTTGACAGGCCGCCGCCGAGGCGGCCGAACGGGGTGCGGGCTGTCCCCAGGATGACGGTGCGTGACATGAACGAGCTCCGGCGTCGACGGTGAAGGTCTGACCCTGCATTCTCGCGCCCCGCGCAAACCGGTGCGCCGCCAGCAGGCCGCTCCGTGTTGACCGGCGCAGGGCCCGCGGGCATACTGTGCGCCAGATGACGATGCAGCGCAGCAGCTGGTGGTGGACGACCGAGCGAGGATCGGCCCGCTAGCTGCGCCGCGGCATCCGCTCCTCGCACAGGCCTTTCGCCGGATCCGGCGGAGGGCTTTTTTCTTGCCCGAATGACCGACGACCGCATCATCCGAACGCTTCCCGCAGACCTGCTGACGCCGGTCGGCGCCTACCTGCTCCTCCGCGAGGCGCTGGGTGCGCCGGCGTTCCTGCTCGAGTCGGTCGAGCGCGGCGAGCAGGTGGGGCGCCACAGCTTCCTGTCCGCGGGCTGCGAGGTGACCGACTCGCTCGACGAGGCCGTCGCGTTCGCCGGATCCCGGCCCGGCCCGGCGGCCGGTGAGCCGCCCTTCGTGGGCGGGGCGGTCGGCCACATCAGCTACGACTGGGTCTCGGAGCTCGAGCCGGTGCCGCTCCCGCCCGTCCATCCCGACGATGCCGGGCTGCCGCGCACGCGGTTCATGCTGGCGGACTCCGTCGTCGCGTTCGACCACGTTCGCCGCACCGTCTCGCTGATCGGGCCGCCCGCACGCGTGGAACATCTGGCGCAGGTGCTGTCTCGGCCGCCGGCGGCTGCGCCCGCCGACCCGGTGGCCGCCGGGGAGGTGCACGTCGAGACCACCCGCGAGCGCTACATGGCGGCGGTCGATCAGTCCCGGGAGCACATCGCCGCCGGTGACGCGTTCCAGATCGTGCCGTCCCAGCGCATCAGGCGCGAGACGGCCGCGTCGCCGTTTGCGATCTACCGGGCGCTGCGCGCCGTCAACCCGTCGCCCTACATGTTCCTGCTCGACAACGGCGACCACCAGCTGGTCGGCTCCTCGCCCGAGACCCACGTCCGGCTGGACGTCGACGGCACGTGCGAGCTGCGGCCGATCGCGGGCACACGGCCGCGCGGCGCGAGTCGAGAACAGGACGATGCGCTGGCCGAGCAGCTCCTGCTGTCGGAGAAGGACCGCGCCGAGCACGTGATGCTGGTCGACCTCGCACGCAACGACCTCAGCCGCGTCTGCACGCCCGGCACCGTCCGGGTCGTGCGCTCGATGCAGGTCGAGCGCTACTCCCACGTCATGCACATCGTCTCGAACGTCCACGGGCAGCTGCGCGAGGACGCCGACGCGGCGGCGCTGCTGCGCGCCACCTTCCCCGCCGGGACGCTCTCGGGCGCCCCCAAGGTGCGTGCGATGCAGATCATCTCCGAGCTTGAGGGGCGCCGGCGCGGCGTCTACGGCGGCGCCGTCGGCTACCTCGGCTTCGGCGGCGACATGGACACCTGCATCGCCATCCGGACGATCGCGATGCGGGACGGCACGGCGTATCTTCAGGCGGGCGCCGGCATCGTGGCAGACTCCGATCCGGCGGAGGAGCACCAGGAGTGCGTGAACAAGCTGGCCGCGCTGGGCGCGGCCATCGACCAGGCCGAGACAGGGGTGTACGGGCGGTGAGGGTGCTCGTGATCGACAACTACGACTCGTTCACCTACAACCTGGTCGACTACATCGCGTCCGCCGGCGCGGCGGTGCGCACGGAGCGAAACGACGCGATCGAGCCGGACGAGGCGGATGCCTGGCGGCCCACCCACCTGGTGGTCTCGCCCGGCCCGGGAACGCCGCGCGAGGCGGGCGTCTCGCGGGCGATGATCGAGCGCTTCGCCGGCCGCATCCCCGTGCTCGGCGTCTGCCTCGGCCACCAGGTGATCGTCGAGATGCACGGCGGCAGGGTCGACCGCGCGGCGCTGCTGATGCACGGCAAGCCCGACCAGGTCAGCCACGACGGCTCGGCGCTCTACGCGGGGCTGCCCAGTCCGTTCGAGGCGGGGCGCTACCACTCGCTCGCCGCCCTGGAGGTGCCCGACGTGCTGACCGTCACCGCGCGCACGCCCGACGGCGAGGTGATGGGCGTCCGGCACCGCGAGCAGCCGGTGCACGGCGTCCAGTTCCACCCCGAATCGGTGCTGACACCGGACGGGCGCACCCTGATCGAGAACTTCCTCCGCATGGATGGCCCGGGATGATCGACGTCGCGATCAAGACGCTGACCGAGCGCCGCGACCTGCTGGCCGAGGAGGCCCACGCCGCGATGATGCAGGTGATGACCGGCGAGGCGTCTCCGGCGCAGATCGCGGGGTTCCTGATCGCGCTTCGGATGAAGGGCGAGACGGTCGAGGAGATCACCGGCTGCGCGCGGGCGATGCGCGCCCACGTCACGCCCGCCGTTCCGCGCCACGACACGCTCGTCGACACGGCCGGGACGGGTGGCGACGGGGCCCACACGTTCAACATCTCGACGTCGGCGGCACTGGTCGCGGCGGCCGGCGGCGCGTACGTCGCCAAGCACGGCAACAGGGCGGTTTCCTCGCGGAGCGGCTCGGCGGACGTCCTGGAGGCCCTGGGCGTTCGCATCGACCTGGCGCCGGCGGACGTGGCCGACTGCATCGACGAGGTCGGCTTCGGATTCATGTTCGCGCAGGCCCACCACCCGGCGATGCGGCACGCCGGGCCGGTGCGGCGCGAGCTGGGCGTGCGGACGGTGTTCAACCTGCTCGGGCCGCTCACCAACCCGGCCGGGGCGCGGCGGCAGGTGGTCGGCGTGTACGCGCCCGACCTGGTCGAGCCGATCGCGCGGGCGCTGGCCGGCCTCGGCTGCGAGCACGCCCTGGTGGCGCACGGCGCCGGCGGCCTCGACGAGCTGACGCCGACCGGCGAGAACCTCGTCGCCGAGGTCCGTGACGGCCAGGTCACCACGTCGAGCGTCGACCCGCGCGAGTTCGGCGCCGGGCCCGGCACGCCGGAGGATCTCGGCGGCGGTGACGCGCGCGACAACGCCGCGATCATCCGGACGGTGTTCGACGGCGAGGCCGGGCCGCGCCGCGACGCCGTGATCCTGAACGGCGGCGCCGCCCTGTACGTGGCGGGCGTTGCCGACTCGCTCGAGGCCGGCGTCTACGCCGCTCGCGACGCCATCGACGACGGCCGCGCGGCTGCCACCCTCGACCGGCTGATCGCCTTCACCAACGAGCGGGCGGAGGCGCGGGCGTGAGCGGCTACCTGGCCCGCATCGGCGGCGACATGCGCCGCGACGCTCCGGACCCGACCCGCGGATTCGCCGACGCGCTGCGGGCCGGCGCCGACGTCGCCGTGATCGCGGAGGTGAAGCGCAGCTCGCCCTCGCAGGGCGCGATCGCCCCGGAGGCCGACATCCCCGGCACGGCAGTCCGGTACGAGGCGGGCGGGGCCGCCTGCCTGTCGGTGCTCTGCGCGGAGCGGGACTTCGGCGGGTCGCTGGAGCACCTGAGCGAGGCGCGCGACGCGGTCTCGATCCCGGCCATCGCCAAGGACTTCACCGTCTTTCCCGAGCAGGTCGCGCGTCAGCGCCTTGCCGGCGCGGACGCGATCCTCGTCATCCTGGCGATGGTCACCGACGAGGAGGCGCGGCGGCTGATGCAGACCGCGTCGCTGCTCGGGATGGACGCGCTGGTCGAGACGCACGACGCCGGTGAGGTGGAGCGCGCCCTCGGCCTCGAGGCGCCCGTGATCGGCGTCAATGCCCGCGACCTCGAGACGCTCGAGATCGACCGCGACCGCCAGCTCGGCCTGATCGCGGGGCTGCCCGCCGACGTGGTGCGCGTCGCCGAGTCGGGCATCGGCTCGCGCGCCGACGTGGAGGCCGCCCGCGACGCCGGCGCCGACGCCGTGCTGGTGGGCACCGCGCTGATGCGGGAGCCGGCGCTGCTGGCCGAGCTGACCGGGGTCGCGCGTGGCTGAGACATTGGTCAAGATCTGCGGCATGACGCGCGCCGAGGACATCGAGGCCGCAGCCGAGCTCGGCGCAGACGCGGTCGGCTTCGTGATCGTGCCCGACAGCCCGCGCGGCATCGTCTTCGCCGAGGCGCGGCGGCTGGCGGCAGCGGCTCCCGCCGGCATCCGCACCGTCGCCGTCTATGCGGACACCGCCGTCCATCTCCACTCCTGGGATCACTTCGACCTCGTCCAGGTCTACGGCGTGCTCCACCACCCGAACGACCGGACGATTGTCGGGCTCCGCGGGCCGGCCGACGGCGTGCTGCCCGACGGCGTGCCGCTGCTGCTCGACCTGCCGCGCGGCTCCCGCCCTGACCTCGAGGCATTGCGGGCGCACTGGCGGGCGGCCGCAACGGTGCGCGCCCCTGTCATGCTGTCCGGCAGCCTCGACCCCGAGAACGTGGCCGAGGCCGTGCGCACGGCACACCCCTGGGCGGTCGACACGGCGCGCGGCGTCGAGCGGGAGCCCGGCATCAAGGATCACGACCGGATGGGCGAGTTCATCCGCAACGCGAAGGAGGCGGCATGAGCACGGTGCCCGACCAGCGTGGCCGCTTCGGCCAGTTCGGCGGCCGGTTCGTCCCCGAGACGGTGATGGGAGCGCTCGACGAGCTGCTCGACGCGTGGACGGCCGCCTGGGCGGACCCGGCGTTCCATGCGGAGCTCGACGGGCTGGCGCGCGATTACGTCGGGCGGCCGTCGCCGCTCTACCGGGCCGAGCGGCTGGAGGAGCTGGCGAACGGCGCGCGCGTCTACCTGAAGCGTGAAGACCTGAACCACACCGGCGCCCACAAGATCAACAACGCCGTCGGCCAGGCGCTGCTGGCCGTGCGCCTCGGCAAGCGGCGGATCGTGGCCGAGACGGGTGCCGGCCAGCACGGGGTCGCGAGCGCGACGGTGTGTGCGCGGTTCGGCCTGGACTGCCACGTCTACATGGGCGAGGAGGACATCCGCCGCCAGCATCCCAACGTCGTGCGGATGGGCATGCTGGGCGCCGAGGTGATCCCCGTGACGGCCGGCGCGGGGACGCTGAAGGACGCGATGAACGAGGCCATCCGCGACTGGATCACGAACGTCGAGACCACCCACTACCTGATCGGCTCGGCCGCCGGACCGCACCCCTACCCGCTGCTCGTGCGAGAGCTGCAGTCGGTGATCGGACGCGAGGCGCGCGAGCAGGTGCTCGCGGCGGAGGGCCGGCTCCCCGACCTGGTGGTTGCCTGCGTCGGCGGTGGGTCGAATGCGATCGGGCTGTTCCACCCCTTCCTGGACGACCCCGATGTGCGGCTGCTGGGGGCGGAAGCCGGTGGCGACGCTTCGGGCACGGCGGCGACGCTCTCGGAAGGACGTGTCTCCGTCCTGCACGGGTCGAAGAGCTACGTGCTGGCCGACGCGGACGGCCAGGTGCTGGAGACGCACTCGATCTCGGCCGGCCTGGACTACCCCGGCGTCGGGCCCGAGCACTCGTGGCTGAAGGACACCGGACGGGCGGAGTACGCGCCTGTGACGGACGCCCAGGCGCTGGAGGCGTTCCACCTCGTCTGCACGCGGGAGGGCATCATCCCGGCGCTCGAGTCGTCGCACGCAATCTGGCTCGCGCTGCAGCGGGCGGAGCCGGGGCAGGTGATCGTGATCGGGCTGTCGGGCCGCGGGGACAAGGACGTGGACGCGGTCGAGGCACGGGAGGCCGGAGCATGAACCTGTCGACGCCGGCGCTCGTGATCTATCTGATGGCCGACGAGGGCGTGGTCGAGCTGGCCGAGGCCGCGGTGCGCGGCGGGGCCACCGCGCTCGAGCTGGGGATCCCCTTCTCCGACCCGCTGGCCGACGGCCCCACCGTCCAGCGCGCCGGGCAGCGGGCGCTTGGGCACGGCATCACGACGGCTCGCGCCCTTTCGCTCCTGCAGGAGATACGGGAGCGCGTGGACGTGCCGCTGATCCCGATGACCTACGCCGGACCGGTGCTCGCGTACGGCGAGGCCCGGTTCTGCGAGGACGCGGCGCGCGCCGGCGCGAACGGGCTGATCGTCCCCGACCTGCCCCACGACGAGGCCGGCGACCTGCTGGAGGGCTGCCGGGCCAACGGTCTCGACCTGATCCCGCTGCTCGCGCCGACCAGCCGGGACGACCGGATCGCGGCCGCCTGCGCCGACGCCGGGGGCTTCGTGTACATCGTGTCGGTGGCCGGCATCACCGGGTCGCGGGACTCGCTGTCCGAGCGCGTCGGGCCGCTGGTCGAGCGGGTGCGGCGGCACACGACGCTGCCGCTGCTGGTCGGGTTCGGGATCGCCGGCGGCGCGGCCGCCCGGGCTGCGCTCGACGCCGGGGCTGACGGCGTCGTGATCGGCTCCAAGGCGATCGAGGTGGGCGAGGCGGAGGGCGCGGCCGGGCTCGAGCGGTTCGTGCGCGAGGTGGCTGCTGCGCTCAACCACGCGCCAATCGCGGGACGGTAGGCTTTCGCAATGCGCGTGCTCGTAGTCGAGGACGATCAGCCACTCGTCCGCATCATGACCAAGTCGCTCGAGTCGAACGGGTTCGAGGTGATCTCGGCGTTTGACGGCGAGGAGGGTCTGCGGGCGGCACACGACGAGCGGCCGGAGGCGATCGTGCTCGACCTGCAGCTGCCCAAGATGAACGGCACCGACGTCTGCCGCCGCCTGCGGTCAGAGGGCAACAACGTGCCGATCATCATGCTGACGGCCCGAAGCGCGGTGCCCGACCGCATCTCGGGGCTGGACGCCGGGGCGGACGATTACCTGGTCAAGCCGTTCTCGCTGGGCGAGCTGGCCGCACGCCTGCGGGCGCTCGGCCGGCGCGGGCGTTCGACGCCGCGCGTGATCGAGGCGGGCCCGCTGGAGCTCGACACGGGCGCGCGCGAGGCGCGGGTGAACGGACAGCCGGTGGAGCTGACCGGCACGGAGTTCGCGCTGCTCGAGTACCTGATGCAGAACGCGGGCCAGGTGCTGTCGCGAGACCAGCTGCGCGAGGAGGTCTGGGGCGAGGGGTTCGAGCCGGCCTCGAACGTGGTGGACATCTACGTCCACTACGTCCGGCGCAAGCTGAAGGCAGCTGGGCTGGAGGCCGATCCGATCCGCACGGTGCGAGGTCTCGGCTATGCATTCCGCCGCGGGGATTGAAGATCGCCTCTTCACGCCCGCGCGCATCAGGCTGACGGCCTGGTACGTGAGCGTGCTGGCGGCGGTGCTGGTCGTGCTGGGCACGGCCCTCTACGTGGTCGTCCGCGAGCAGCTGCTGAACAGCGTCGATGACGGCCTGCGGCTGGTCGCGGAGCGCGCCGCCGAGCAGTGGGCCAACAGCAACACGGTCGACGCGGCCGGGCTCAGCACGGGCCCCTACACGGTCAACTGGACGGACACGGTGACCAGCGTCAACGTGCCGCGGGGGCAGCTCCACTACAGCCGGCAGTCGATGATGGCTGCGTACACGAAGGGCCACGACCTGCGGTCGTTCGGAGGGGCGGGAGACCGGCAGCGGGTCTACTCGGTGCGCGTGGGCACGCCCGACGGGAGGATGGCACTGATCCAGGTGGCGCGCTCGACCGAGCCGGAGCACGAGGCGCTGAGCAAGCTGCTTGTCGGCCTCCTCATCGGCGGCGCTGGGGGCCTGGCGCTGGCCGGAATCGGCGGGTGGTGGCTGGCGGGCAAGTCCCTGCAGCCGGTGCAGACGGCGTTCGAGCGCCAGCACGCGTTTGTCGCGGATGCTTCGCACGAGCTGCGAACGCCGCTGGCCGTGATCCGGGCGAACGCCGAGTTTCTCGAGGAGCAGCAGCCGGAGAACGCCGAGGTGCGCGAGATCATCAGCGAGACCGACCGGCTGTCCCTGCTCGTCGATGCGCTGCTCGCCGTTGCCCGCGACGACGACAGCGCACGCGCACATCACGCGCCGGTCGACCTGAGCGAGGTCGTGGGCGCGACCGTGGCCGCGATGACACCGCTGGCGGCGGAGCACGGGCTCGAGCTGACCCACGCCGAGCCGACCACGCTGATGGTGCTGGGCGACCGCGACCAGCTGCGCCAGGTGCTCGTCATCCTGCTTGACAACGCCGTCCGCTACACGCCCGAGGGCGGGCGCATCCACGTGCAGGCACGGCCGGACGGCCGCGAGGCCCTGCTGACGGTGCACGACACCGGAGTCGGAATCCCGGCAGAGGCGCTGGAGCGGGTGTTCGAGCGCTTCTACCGCGGGGATGAGGCGCGGAACCGGCAGTCCGGCGGCGTCGGCCTGGGGCTCGCGATCGCCAGGGAGCTCGTCACCCGCCACGGGGGGCGGATCTCGGTGACGAGCACCGAGGGCGCCGGAAGCACGTTCGAGATCCGGCTGCCGCTCGGCAGCTGAGCGGCAGTCACGAAACCCTCACGCCGCCGTCACGAGCCGTCACGCGGGCTCTGAGCCCGACTCGGCGGACGACACAGATCCGTGACCCTTGCGTGACGTGTCTCATGGATCATGTGACGCTCATTTCGCTCAACGACGCGGCGCAGAGCGTTTACGGGGTCGGAGCCCGACTCGGCTCCGGTGCCAGGTGCGTGACACTCTCGTGACGGGCCGTGACGGAGTTATTGCAGAGCGATGGCGCGCCGCGGCGCGGGGTAGATTGCCGCTCGGATGCCGCGCATCGACACGCACCTCGACGTCCGGGGCGATGAGTTCAGGCGCAACCGCGAGCACATGCGAGAGCTCGTCGCCGACCTCGAGCGGCGGCTCGAGCGCGTCCGCGCCGGCGGCGGCCCGGCACAGGTCGAGCGGCACCGGTCGCGAGGCAAGCTGCTTGCCCGCGAGCGGGTCGAGCGCCTGGTCGACCCCGGAGCCGCGTTCCTCGAGCTCTCACCGCTCGCGGCCGAGGGGTTGTACGACGACGACGCGCCCGGGGCCGGCATCGTCACCGGCATCGGCCCGGTCGCCGGCCGGCCGTGCGTGATCGTCGCCAACGACGCGACGGTGAAGGGCGGCACCTACTACCCGATGACGGTCAAGAAGCACCTGCGCGCCCAGGAGGTGGCGGCGCAGAACCGGCTCCCCTGCATCTACCTCGTGGACTCCGGCGGCGCCTTCCTGCCGCTGCAGGCTGAGGTGTTCCCCGACCGCGATCACTTCGGCCGGATCTTCTACAACCAGGCGCGCATGTCGGCCCAGCGCATCCCGCAGATCGCCGTCGTGATGGGCTCGAGCACCGCCGGCGGTGCCTACGTCCCCGCCATGTGCGACGAGACCGTGATCGTGCGCGGAACCGGCACCATCTTCCTCGGGGGGCCGCCGCTCGTGAAGGCGGCGACCGGCGAGGATGTCACCGCGGAGGAGCTGGGCGGCGCCGAGGTGCACGCACGAACGTCGGGTGTCGTCGACCACATTGCGAACGATGACGAGCACGCTCTCCGCATCGCACGCGCCATCGTTCGCACGCTGGGCAACGGTCCGGATGCATCCCCCGCGCGCGACCCACAGCCGCCGGCGCTCGACCCCGAGGAGCTCCACGGCGTCATCCCTCGCGACCCGCGGCAGGGCTACGACGTGCGCGAGGTGATCGGCCGCATCGTCGACGGCTCGCAGCTGCATGAGTTCAAGGCGCTCTACGGCGACACCCTCGTTTGCGGCTTCGCCCACATCCACGGCATGCCCGTCGG
>DATAHR010000091.1:0-2287 GCA_036263035.1 Gaiellales bacterium
CCAAGGCCTACATCGCCGTGACCGCTCCGACGGTGAACTCCTACAAGCGCCTGACCACCACGGCGGGCACGCCGACGTCCGGCGCCACCTGGTCGCCGATCTTCATCACCCACGGCGCGAACAACCGCACGCAGATGCTGCGCCTGCCCGGCGGGCACGTCGAGGACCGGACGGTGGACGGCTCGTGCAACCCGTACCTGGCGATGGCTGTGATCCTTGCGGCCGGGCTGGACGGGATCGAGAACGAGCTGGACGCGGGCCCGCACAACGACGACAACCTCTACGAGCTGTCGGAGAAGGAGCTGAAGCGGCGGAAGATCGAGCTGCTGCCGGCCAACCTGCTCGACGCGACGCGGCATCTGGAGAAGGACAAGGTGATCCGCGAGGCGCTCGGCAACACCGGCACCGAGGACTACGTCGACTACTACGTCAAGACCAAGCAGGACGAGTGGAAGGCCTACCACGAGCAGGTCACGCAGTGGGAGGTCAACCGCTACCTGACGCTGTTCTAAGGATGAATCGTGAGCTCGGCCCGACAGTGGCGGAGCGAACCTGACAGTCCGTGGGGTCGGCCTTCGGGCTGACCCCACATGCACTTCCGGACATACGCCCAGTGGGAATTGCATGCCCGCTGGCACTGCCGCGCACCTGCCCGAATCCATACGATAATGGCTCCCCTGCTGTCGCCTGGAAAGGATCGGTCGACGTGCGCGGGTTGTGTGGATTCGGCCACTCCCAAGAAGAGGTGTCCACGAGGTGAGCTTCATCCTGACCTGCCCGAACTGCGGGCCGCGAGCGGTCGACGAGTTCTCGTACGGCGGCGAGGTGACGACCCGCGCCACGAGCTCGCAGGACGACCGCGCGCTGTTCCACTACCTGTACTTCCGCACCAACACCGCGGGCGACCAGCGCGAGTGGTGGTTCCACTCGTCCGGGTGCCGCGAGTGGTTCCAGGCGGAGCGGAACACCACCCGCAACGAGGTGCTGCGGGTCGGCCGCCCCGGTGAGCTGGCCGGGACGGAGGCCGTCCCGGACGCCGCCGCCGCATCGGAGGCCGCAGGTGGCTGACGCACGGCTGGCATCACGGCAGGGCGAGCTGATCGACCGCTCGCGGGAGGTCTCGTTCACCTGGCAGGGCGCGGAGGTCAGCGGCTACGCCGGCGACACGATCGCCTCGGCGCTGTTCGCGTCGGGCACCCGGGTGTTCTCGCGCTCGTTCAAGTACCACCGCCGCCGCGGCCTGATGTGCTGCGCCGGCCAGTGCCCCAACTGCCTCGTCAACGTCGACGGCGAGCCGACTGTGCGCGCCTGCGTGACCCCGATCGAGCAGGGGATGACGGTCGACCACCTGAACGCCTGGCCGTCCCTGAACCGCGACTTCCTGCACCTGGTCGGCCGGCTGACGCCGAGCTTCGGCATGCAGGTGGGCTTCTACTACAAGACGTTCATCCACCCACGGCGCGCATGGCCGCTCTACGAGAAGGTGCTTCGCAACGCAGCCGGCCTGGGCAAGCTCGATCCCGAGCATCGCCGCACCGACCGCTACGAGAAGATCCACCGTCACGTCGACGTGCTCGTGATCGGCGGCGGCGAGGCCGGTCTCGAGGCCGCGGCCGAGGCGGCTGAGGCCGGGAAGCACACGGCGCTGGTGGACGAGGGGCTCGCGCTGGGCGGCTATCTGGCATGGGCCGGGCCCAGGGGGCACGCCCGCCTGGAGGAGCTGCTCGGCCGCGTCACCTCGGCAGGGGTCGAGATCCTGCAGCCGGCCTTCGCCGGCGGCGTCTACGAGGGCCTGCTGGTACCGGTCTACCAGGGCCGCACGATGCACCGCTTCCGCCCGGCCGAGCTGGTGATCGCGACCGGCGCGATCGAGCAGCCCCTGGTGTTCGGCAACAACGACCTTCCGGGCGTGATGCTGGGCACGGCGGCGCGCCGGCTCGTCAACCAGTTCCGGGTGATGCCCGGCGAGGAGGCCGTGGTCGTCACGTCGAGCGACGAGGGCTTCGAGGCCGCGTGCGACCTGGCCGACGGCGGCGTCAACGTCGTTGCGGTCGCAGATGCCCGCCCCGACGCCGACGGCAGCCGCGTCGAGGACGCCGGCATCGAGTACCTGCCTGGGTTCCGGCCCCTGCAGGCGAAGGGCTCGAAGGCGGTCTCCGGCGTCGTCGTGACGCGGGACGGCGAGCGGCGGTCGTTCGGCTGCGATCTGCTGGTCATGGCCGGCGGCAGCGTCGGCCACACGGCGTTCGTCTCGCAGGGCGGCGGCACGATCCGCTACGACCGCGAC
>DATAHR010000092.1:0-10174 GCA_036263035.1 Gaiellales bacterium
CCTGGTAGTACAGCGTCTTTGTCGAGTCGTCCCACATGCGCAGGAGGAAGTCGGCGCCGAACTTGGCCTCCGCCGTGAAGTCCGCCCCGCTTCCGGTGCCCATCTGAGCCGGAAAGTCGCGGACGCCGGACAGCAGCACGCCGTCGGTGTAGCTCGTCGTCTCCAGGAACTTGAGGTAGTCCCCCGCGTCCCACCAGCCGCCCGAGGCGTCGATGTGCACGCCCAGCGACGACAGGTCACCGGAGAAGCGCCCACTCGAGTTGGCGCTTGGCGTCGTGTACGTCATCGCGTTCTGGTCGGTGAGGTGCCCGGCCGCCGTCCGGATCGGCGAGGCGATGAATTTCGAGCCGTCGCGCTCGTTCTGGAAGAAGCTGAGCGCGTTCTTCAGCGCGCCGCCGTAGACCGTCGGCCCGGTGTTGATGGTGAACGTCGGCGAGGCCACCGAGACCGGGCCAGACACGGTGATGTGGTACGTGCCGTTCGCGGTCACATTCGAGAAGTCGATGGAGTAGACGTCGGGGTAGGCGGTGCTCCAGGAGCCGACGCTCGACCCGAGTGAGCCGGTCGCCACGTTCGTGGTGCCGTTCGACACGGCGTAGGTCGCACCGCTCAATGCCGCGCTGGCCATGACGAACGCCTGCTTGCGCGCGCCCGCCGGATACCCGACCTGGTTGACGCGGATGAACGCCGAAGTGCCGTTGCTGGGCGCATGACCCTTCCCAGCCACGGCAGACCCCCCGGTCAGCGCGAGCAGCGCGGCGCCCACCAGGACAACCCGAACCAGCTTCCCCATGATGACTCCCCTTCGGGCGGTACTGGAAAGAACCTTTCCTATTCAAACCCGCGACGACTCTAGTGCCTTTCGGCACGGGCTGTCAACCCCGGTTCTTGCATATCACGATATATCGTGATACAACATAGATATGGCATACGAAAGGATAGATCGATGACCGAATACGCCATCCCCATGGGCGGCCACAGCCGGCGGGAGTTCCGCGAGCTGATGGCACGCTGCGCACGACACGGCCGCCGGCACGCCCGCGAGCACTGGGGCCGCCGGGGCGAGATGCCCTTCTTCGCCCGTGGCCGCGCCGGCCGCGGCGACATCCGCGCCGCGATCCTTGCGTTGCTCGCCGAGGAGCCGATGCACGGCTACCAGATCATGCAGGAGCTGAGCGAGCGCTCCGGCGGCGCCTGGCGCATCAGCCCGGGGTCCGTGTACCCCACGCTCTCCCAGCTCGAGGACGAGGAGCTCGTCCAGGCCGAGCAGCAGGGCGGCAAGCGGGTGTTCTCGCTGACCGAGGCCGGCAAGGCCGAAGCAGCGCAGGGCCCCGCAGCGCCCTGGCAGGAGGTCGCGTCGGACATTCCGCCGGCCGCGCTCGAGCTGCGCGACCTGATGTTCCAGGTCGGCACCGCGGCGCGCCAGGTCGTGATGGCGGGCAACGAGCGCCAGATCGGCGACGCCGCCGCCGTGCTCCGCGAGACGCGGCGCCGGCTGTACCAGCTGCTGGCCGAGGACGACCAGCCAGCGACGGACGCCTGACGGCTCGCCTGACGGCTCGCTCGGTGACGGAAAAGTGCCAGGCACTTTTCCGTCACCGGCGATGATGTTCTACGCGGGCTCGGCGCGCACGTCCCTGCCGAGGCCGAGCGGCACCAGCGCCGCCCCGGTGAACATCGGCAGCGCCCGCTCGCGTCCGATCCGGTCGCTGACCAGCCGGAACGTCTCGTCCAGGTACGGCGGCCGCCTCGCCCGGTGGCCGTCCGACCCGACCAGATCTGCCTGGCCGCTCTCGACCAGCTCCCAGCCGGCCCGCTCGGCCACCTCCCCGTGCCGCCCGTGCAGGCTCGACCCGTTCACCTGGGTCAGCCAGCCGCGCCGGCGAAACCGCGTCACCCAGCCAAGCTCCTCCGCAACCAGCTCGCACCGCTCGGGATGGCCGAGGATCGGCGTCAGCCCGGCGCCGTCGATGTGCTCCGCGCACGCGATGACCATCTCCAGATCGCGCGGGGCCGTGTGCGGCAGCGGCAGCTCGAGCAGGCACGCATCCAGGCCCTCCATCGTCAGCTCGGTCGGATCGTTGTCGAGCACCCAGGCTTCCGGACCGATCTCCCATCCGATCCGGAAGTCGACCCGACCCGCCAGCCGCGCGCGCATCTGCTCACGGGCCGCCATCACCCTGCGCCGGCGCTCGGCCGTGACGGGGAAGCGCTCGAGCGCATGCGGCGTCGCGAACTGCACCGCCGTTCCGCGCCGCGAGGCCTCGAGCACCAGCTCCACGCCCTCGTCGACCGACCGCACCCCATCGTCGCCCGACGGCACCAGGTGGCTATGGGTGTCGACGAAGCCGTTCACACCCGCAGCGTAGGCGCCGCCTGCCTGCCGCCGGGTCAGCACCCCGGCGTTTACCACCGCTTCACGACGGGCACAGCCCCCGCGTATCAGTTGACACACGGGAGGGGGACGATGGCGACTGCATCCACAGACGCGCGTATGCAAGGCCCTGTTGAGTCCGACATCCCGGCCCGAATGGACCGGCTGCCATGGAGCAAGTGGCACTGGATGGTGGTTGTCGGGCTCGGCATCACATGGATCCTGGACGGGCTCGAGGTGACGATCGTGGGGCTGATCGCACCGGTGATCACGACCGGCGGCGGTGGCGGGCTCGACCTCGGCACCGGGCAGATCGGATTCGCGAACAGCATGTACCTGGCCGGCGCGGCCGCCGGAGCCCTGATGCTCGGCTATGCCACCGACCGGCTCGGGCGCAAGCGGCTGTTCATGTTCTCGCTCGGCTGGTACCTGGTGTGGACGATCGCGACGGCGTTCTCGTTCAACTTCGAGTCGTTCGTGTTCTTCCGCTTCATGACCGGCATCGGCATCGGCGGCGAGTACGCGGCGATCAACTCCGCGATCGACGAGCTGATCCCCGCCCGCCGGCGCGGCTGGACCGACCTGGCCATCAACGGCTCGTGGTGGATCGGCACGGCGATCGGCTCCGCGGCATCGCTGTACCTGCTCGACCCGACCAAGGTTGACCCCGCAGTCGGCTGGCGCATCTGCTTCGGCATGGGCGCGATCCTGGCCGTCTGCGTGCTGTTCATCCGCCGCAACCTGCCGGAGAGCCCGCGCTATCTGATGACGCACGGGCGGTTCGAGGAGGCGGACGAGGTCGTCAGGCAGATCGAGGCGGAGGTGTCGAAGCAGAAGGGCGACCTGCCCGACCCCGGCGACTACCGGGTCACCATCGACCCGCGACGCGACGTCGGCATCATCGGCATCGTGCGCGCCATCCTCTTCACCTACCCGAAGCGCTCGTTCGTCGGGCTGATGTTGATGGGGTCGCAGGCGTTCTTCTACAACGCCATCTTCTTCAGCTACGCGCTTGTGCTGACCACGTTCTTCGGCATCGCCGCGAGCGACGTGGCCTACTTCATCTTCCCGTTCGCAGTGGGGAACGTGCTCGGCCCGTGGGTGCTCGGCCACTTCTTCGACACGATCGGGCGGCGGCCGATGATCTTCTTCACGTACACGGCCTCCGCGGTCGGGCTGCTGGTGACCGGGTGGATGTTCCAGCAGGACATGCTGACGGCGACGACGATGACCATCTGCTGGTCGATCACCTTCTTCTTCGCATCGGCGGGCGCGAGCGCTGCGTACCTGACGGTGTCGGAGATCTTCCCGATCGAGAGCCGCGCGATGGCGATCGCCGTGTTCTTCGCCATCGGCACGGGTGCCGGCGGCTTCGCCGCTCCGTGGCTGTTCGGCAAGCTGATCGGCAGCGGCGACCGCCACGAGGTGTTCCTCGGCTACATCATCGGCGCCGCACTGATGGCGCTGGGCGGGCTCGCCGAGCTGATCTGGGGCGTCGAGGCGGCCAGGAAGTCGCTCGAGGAGGTCGCGCATCCTCTGTCGGCCGTGCGCGACAGGCTCCGCGACGCAGGCACCGACATGGGGACCGCCGGCGCGCGAGCGCGGTAGCAGCGCGTTGACGGGAGGAGAACCGGGGGTGCGTGCGTGAGCAGGCACCCCCGGTAATCTCCGCGGCCATGGACGTCTTCACCGCGATCTCCTCCGCGCGAGCGATCCGCGAGTTCGACGGCCGCCCGATCGACGCGGCAGACCTCGACCGTGTCCTCGCGGCGGCACGGCTCTCCCCCAGCTCCAAGAACGACCAGCGGTGGTCGTTCATCCTCTGCACCGACCGCGACCATCTCCGTCAGCTGTCGAAGATCGGCGACTACGCCGGGCACCTCGCGGGCGCTGCGGCGGCGATCGCCGTGGTGATGCCGAAGTCCGACATCGGCTGGGAGCGAGAGATCCTCGCGTTCGACGCGGGTCAATGCGTGCGCAACATGATGCTGGCCGCGTGGGAGCTCGGCATCGGCAGCTGCCACGCCTCCGTCTACGACCCGAAGCTGACCCGCGAGCTGCTCGGCTTCCCCGACGACAGGCGCTGCGACCTGCTGGTCTCGTTCGGGCATCCCGCCGATCCCGGCCTGCTGACGCGGCCGATCCCCGACTCGGCCCGAAAGCCGATGGACGAGCTGCTGCACCGGGAGCGCTGGTAGCGGTGCGTCTCTGCCTGATGATCGAGGGACAGGAGGACGTCACCTGGGAGGACTGGGTGGCCATCGCCGAGGCCTGCGAGGCAAGCGGCGTGGAGACGCTGTTCCGTTCCGATCATTACCTCTCCGGTGACGGCCAGAACGGACGCGGGTCGCACGACGCCTGGACGACGCTCGCAGCGATCGCCGCACGCACGAGCCGCATCCGCCTCGGCACCATGGTCTCCCCGGTGACGTTCCGGCACCCGTCGCTGGTCGCGAACGCGGCAACGACGGTCGACCACGTGTCCGGCGGACGTGTCGAGTTCGGGCTGGGGGCCGGGTGGTACGAGCTCGAGCACCGCACCTTCGGCTTTCCGTTCCCGCCTTTGCGTGAGCGGATGGACATGCTGGAGGAACAGCTCGAGATCGTCCTTGGCCAGTGGACGCAGGACGAGTTCTCGTTCGAGGGCCGGCACTATCGCCTGGAGCGGTGCCAGGCGAACCCAAAGCCGGTGCAGCGCCCGCACCCGCCGGTGATCATCGGCGGCGGCGGCAAGCCGCGCACCGTTGACCTGGCGGGCCGCTTCGCGCAGGAGTACAACGTCGTGTCGGCCGATCCGAAGGAGTGCGCGGAGATCCGCACGGCGCTCGACGAGGCGGCGTCACGGCACGGCCGCGACCGGCTGGTGTTCTCGTTCATGGAGACGACCCTGATCGGGCGCGACCGTGACGATCTGATGGCGAAGGCAGACCGGCTTTCGAAGCTGCACTGGGATTCTGTCAGCGGCGAGCAGCTACTGGCAGAGCACGCGAAGGACTGGATCTGCGGAACGGTGGACGAGGTGGCCGGACAGCTGGAGGAGCTGGCCGGTGTGGGGCTCGAACGGGCGATGCTGCAACATCTGGATCATCGCGATCTCGATACGGTGCGGCTGATCGGCGAGGAGCTGCAGCCGCGGGTGGCATCGCTGTGAGCGAGGTCGACGCAGCCGCGCTGGCGCGCGAGCTTCTGGCCGGCCCGAACTTCGGCCACCTCGGCACCGTCAACCGCGACGGCAGCGTGCAGGTGTCGCCGGTCTGGGTCGATCTCGAGGACGGCCGGCCGGTGTTCAACACGGCGGAGGGCAGGGTCAAGTGGCGCAACATGCAGCGTGACCCGCGGGTCACGCTCGAGGTGATCGACGTCAGCGACGGCTACCGGTCGGTCGAGATCCGCGGCCGGGTGGAGATGACGCGCGAGGGAGCGAACGAGCACATCAACCAGCTGGCGCTGAAGTACACGGGCGAGCCCTTCGAGAACTACGTGGAGGGCGTCGCGCGCGTGAAGGTGATCGTCGAGCCGGAGCGGTTCATCTACCACCATTAGGGGTCAGGCCCCACTTCTCCCGCATCCGGGGCAGCACCTCGGCCCCGAACCGCTCCAGGAACGGCCCCTGATCGGGCGCCGGGCTGTGGAACACCAGGTGCCGGAACCCCATCTCGACGTACGGCGCGACGCGATCGACCACCTCGTCGGGATCGCCCGTGACAATGAACCGCGACTCCGCCTTCACGTGCTCCTGCGCCGCCAGACGCTCCAGCTCGAGCGGGTCGTCCACGCCCTGCTTGTCCTCGGCCGGCAGCGCCAGCGCCGCCCAGAACCCGCAGTCCGCCCGGGCCCGCTCGACGTCGTGGTCGAACGAGACCTTCACCTCGAGCAGCCGCTCAGCCGCCGACGGGTCGCGGCCGGCCTCGCGCGCCCCCCGCTCCACCGCGGGCAGCAGGGTGTCGACGTACAGCTCGCGCGGCTTGCCGCTGGTCGTGATGAAGCCGTCCCCCTCGGCACCCGCGAACTCGGCCGCCTTCGGCCCGGCCGCCGCGATCAGGATAGGCACCGGCTGTTCGGGCCGGTCGTACACGGTCGCGCGCACGGTGCGGTAGTACCTGCCCTCGAAGCTGACGCGCTCCTGCGACCAGAGCGTGCGGATCAGATCGATCGCCTCCCGCAGCCGGCCCAGGCGCTCCCCGAACTTCGGCCATTCGATGCCGAGCGGCGGCACCTCGTTCAGCGACTCGCCGGTGCCGACGCCGAGCCAGACCCGTCCGGGGGCCAGACAGCCGAGCGTCGCGAAGGCCTGCGCAACCATCGACGGGTGGAAGCGGAGCGTCGGCGTGGAGACGCTCGTGCCGATGCGGATCCGCTCACTCCGCGCGGCCAGCGCTCCCAGCCAGGGCAGCGCCGCCGGGGCGTGGCCGCCGGTGTGGCGAAACGGCTGAAAATGATCTGAGACGGCCACGCTGTCGAACCCGTGGCGCTCCGCGTCGAGCGCGTAGCCGAGCAGCTGCTTCGGGCCGAACTGCTCGGCCGACGCCTTGTATCCGAGGGTGATCACGAACCGCAATCTACAGTGCAGCCGTGGCCACCCAGATCCTGATCCCGCTGAAGCACCTGGACAGCGCGAAGCGCCGGCTGCACCCACAGATCGGCGCGGAGGGGCGTCGGTCGATGATGCTGGCGATGCTCGCCCACGTCGCCGCTGAGGCGGTCGCGGCAGAGGTCGGCCCGGTGGCGCTCGCGAGCTCGGAGCCGCGCGCTCCGATGATCGCCGCGGAGCACGGCATCGGCCTGGTGCACGACGGCGGCCTGCCCTGGAACGAGGGGCTCGTGCATGCGGTGGGGCTGCTGCCCGCGCCTCCCGAGGCCGTGCTGTTCCTCGCCGGCGACCTGCCGCTGGTCACGGCGGACGAGATCCGGCAGCTGGCCGCGGCCATCCCGGCACGCGGTGTGGCGATCGGCCGCGCCCACGACGGCGGCACGAACGCCCTCGGGCTGCGCCCGCCGGACGCGCTGGTTCCCTCGTTCGGCAGCCCGCAGAGCGCGCGCGTCCACGCGCAGCTGGCCGAGCGCGAGAGGCTGGAGGTCGCCGTCGTCGACCTTCCCGGCATCGCGCTCGACGTGGACACGCCGGCCGACGCCGAGCGGGCGCGCCTCTCCGCGTAGCGCCTCGGGCTAGACGAACAGGTCGCGGTCGTGGGGCCGGACGAGGTCGAGCGCGCTTCCGTCGCCGGACGCGCCGAAGCCCCTGATCAGGGCGGCGGGCACGCGCTCGAGCTTGCCGAGCACCAGGTCGGCCGCCGCCGCCAGCTCATCCGCGACAGCCACCTGGGTGGTGCGCAGCGTGTACCCGGCGGCGTCCTCCGCGCCCCGGTACCCCCGCAGCGGCTCGAGCCCGCTGACGCCGATCGCCGTGCCGACGATGCCGTTTCGCAGCGGCCGGCCCATGGTGTCTGCGACGACAACCGCGACGGTCGCTCCCGTGCGCTCGTGTATCTGGGAGCGCAGGCCGGCGGCCGAACGGTCGGGATCGACCGGGAGCAGCACGACGATGTCGGGTCCTGGCGCGTTCGACCGGTCGATCCCCGCGCTGGCGCAGACGAACCCGTGATGCGTCTCGGCGATCAGCAGCGAGCCGCGCCGCCGCACGATCCGCCGGCTCTCGCGGAGCACCAGTTCCGCCAGCCGCGGGTCGCCGTCCGGGGCGGCCAGCTCCCTGGCCCGCTCCGACGGGCTGACGGTCGAGAGATCCACGACACGGCCCTCGGACTTGGCGACCGCCTTGTGCGACACGACCAGCACGTCACCGTCGACGAGCGAGGGGGCGGCGGCAATCACAACCCCGGCGAGGTCGTCGCCGGGACGGATCTCACCGTCGACCGGGAGCGGCAGGATCTCGAGCGTCATGCCACGGCGCCGGCGGCATCGAGGGCCGTCCGCGCCAGCCGCTCGCGGGCCGCCGCGTCCCGCATGATCGTGTCCGCGACGACGGCGCGCATGCCGTGCCGCTCCACGGCCTCGGCCAGCTCAGCGTCCTGCTCGTCGATGACCAGGGCGTCGACGAGGCCGGCGTAGATGGCTGCGACGCCGGCAGCCGACGCCTCGTGCCCCAGCGACTCGAGCATGGCGGCGGCCGGGCCGCGCAGCGCGCGGCCGCCGACGATCGGGCTGACTGCGACGCAGGGCGCGGAACGGACCGCCAGCAGCGAGCGGATCTCGGGCACCGCCAGGATCGGCCCGATCGAGATCAGCGGATTCGACGGCGCGATCACGATCGCAGCCGCGTCGCGGATCGCCTCGACCACCCCCGGCGCCGGCCGTGCGAGCTCCGCCCCGTCGAACCGGATGCCGGTCACGCGGTCGGCATGCTGGTGGCGAACGTAGTAGGTCTGGAAGTCGATCTCCCCGTCGGGCGTGTCGATCATCGTGCGCAGCCGGTCGTCGGTGGCCGGGATCAGCCGCAGGGGAAGGCCCATCCGCTCTGCGATGCGCGCCGTGACGGCGCTGAGCGGCTCACCCCGGCGCAGCGCCTCGGTGCGTGCCAGGTGCAGCCCGATGTCCAGGTCGCCCAGCCAGAACCAGGCGTCGGCGCCAAGCTCGCGCGCTCGCTCCAGCGCGCGGTCGCTGTCGCCGCGGACACCCCAGCCCTTGTCCTCGTCGATCCAACCGGTGAGGGTGTACAGCACCGTGTCCAGGTCGGGCGACACGTACAGCCCGTGAGGCTCGACGTCATCACCGACGTTGCCCACCACGACGACGCGATCGGGCGGGATGACGTCGATCACTCCTTGAAGGAAGCGGGCGCCGCCGACGCCGCCGGCGAGAACCGTGACGGGGCTCTCGGTCACGCCGCGTATCATGCACCGCCGTGAGCCGGGATCGGAGCACCGTCGAGTTGGTCGCACGGCGCGCGCCGGTCGCCGGCGTGCTGCTGATCGCGGCCGGCGCGTCCCTGTGGGGGCTGGACGCGCTGCTCCGAAAGCCGCTCACCAACGAGTGGTCGCCCTACACGATCGTGCTCTACGAGCACGCCATCCTGACCGCGTGCGTGCTCCCGATCCTGCTTCGCCACCGCGATCAGGTGGCGCGGCTGACACGTGCCGGGTGGGGCTGCGCGATCGTCGTCGGATGGGGCGGCTCGGCGATCGCCACGCTGCTGATCACCCAGGCGTTTGCGATCGGGTACGCGAACCCGGACGTGATCCTGCTGCTGCAGAAGACCCAGCCGCTGTGGGCGATCGGCGCGGCGGTGATCGTGCTCGGCGAGCGGCCTCGCAGGGAGATGGCGTACCTGCTCGTGCCGGCGCTGATCGGGACGTATCTGCTGTCGTTCGGCATCGCCTCGCCCTCCGAGGTGTGGTCGGGACACGAGCTGCGACCGGTGCTCTACTCGCTGGCCGCCGCGGCCCTGTGGGGATCGGCGACGGCGTTTGGGCGGCGAGGTCTTCGAGAGCTGGATCCCAACGTGCTGATGGGCCTGCGGTTCTCGCTGGCGCTGCCGCTGCTGTTCGTGATCGCGGCCGCGCACAGCGCCGTCCTGCCGGCCCAGCACGCCGTCGCGGCGGACTGGCTGCGCCTGCCGCTGCTCGCGGTGGGGTCGGGCCTGATCGCGATGATGCTCTACTACCGCGGCCTCCGCACAACGCCGGCGCCGGTGGCGACGATCGCCGAGCTCGCGTTCCCGGCGACGGCGCTGGTCGTCAACTGGTTCGCTTTCGGCACGACCATCAACGGCTGGCAGCTGGCCGGGTTCGCGATCCTCTGGGCGACGATCGCCATGATCTACCGGGTGCCGGTGTCGGTGCCGCG
>DATAHR010000093.1:0-15276 GCA_036263035.1 Gaiellales bacterium
TCGCGAAGGAGTTCGGCGGCGCGGGTGTGCTCGGTCTGATGTACGCCGCCCCGGCGGTGGGATCCCTGGTCGCGACCGTCACCAGCGGCTGGGCGGGAAGCGTCCACCGGCACGGCGTGGCCATCTGCATCGCCGCAGCCGGCTGGGGCGCGGCGATCGTCCTGACCGGCCTGGCGCCCGGTCTGCTGCTCGTGCTGCTGGGCCTGGCCGTCGCCGGCGGGGCCGACACCATCTCTGGCATCTTCCGGTCGACCGTCTGGAACCAGACCATCCCGGACGAGCTGCGCGGCCGCCTGGCCGGGATCGAGCAGGTGAGCTACTCGACCGGCCCGCTGCTCGGGAACGTGGAGTCGGGCCTGGCGGCGGCGCTGATCGGCGTTCGGGGCGCGATCATCTCCGGCGGCGCGCTGTGCGTGCTCGGCGTGGCCGTGGTCGGGATCGGCCTGCCGGTGTTCTGGAGCTACGACGCCGAGGACGAGCCGACGCCGGATCCCGCACCCGCGTAACAGCACCGTCGCGGGTGACGCTGGAGGCGCTCAGGCGTCCTGATCGTGCGTGAGCGGGCCCGGCATGCGTGACGCGCCGGTGTCGGGATCGCTCTGCGCCTCGTGATCCGCGATCGCCCACTCCGGCCCCGGACGCTCCCCCGGCTGGCCGGGAGGCGGCGCGTCGATGCGCTCCCGGCTCTCCACCGTGCGCTCCTTACCGGTCATGTCCCTGGGGCCGTCCGGCTCGTCCGCCTGCTCGGGCAGCGGGCCGAACGCCGCCACGGCGTCGCCCACATGCGCGACGTCCTCGCCACCGGTCTCGTACGCGCGCTCCCGCGAGTCCGGCTCCCCCGGCGACGAAGGCTCGCTGGGCGGCTGGCCGCCGGAGTCCGGCTCGGGGCCGGGATACGGCTCGGAGGGGGAGCGTTGATCAGGATCCTGCGTCATGCGGCGGACCTGCCCGCCCGCGAACCGGTCTAAACCGCCGCCGGCGCCGGGCTGAGCCGCAGCTCGACGCAGGCGTCGGGCGCTCCCTCGACCGGGAACCAGGCCCGGATGGCGGCTGTGCCGGGGAGCAGCGAGGGATCGTGGCGCGCCTCGTCCGGCGTCAGCGGATAGGTGCGGACGCGCCCGCCGGGAAGGGCGCCCAGGCCGAACGTTCCGCTGCGGCGCGCCTCAACCAGATAGAAGGCGGCCAGCGAGAGCGCCGGGAGCAGCGGGTTGCCGTCGCGCCTGCCGTAGCCGAGTCGGTCGTGGGCGCGCGCCGCCGCCTCGATGGCCAGGGCCGCAACGGCGTCGGAGGCAGGCCCGCTGCGGTGGATGGGATCGCCGCCCGCCGGCTGGTGGAACACGGCCGCGGCCGGCATGCCGGCCGGCTCGAAGTGCCCCGGCATCGCGACATCGGCGATCGCCGGATGCAGCTCCACCGTGAGGCTCGTCGTCAGCTCGAGCAGCAGGTCGGCGAGGTCGTCGGGCTCCACGGCCGTAGTCTGGCAGCCGGGAACCGGCCCGACGCCGCACCCCGCCCGACATACTGCGCTGGTGGCCGGACCAACCACGACCGAGCTCGAGCCCGGCCTCGTGCAGGTGACGATGCCGCTGCCGTGGGCGCTCGACCATGTGCACTGCTACCTGCTCGCGGGAGCGGACGGCTGGACGGTCGTCGACGCCGGCCTGGGCACGGAGCAGACGCTCGCCTGGTGGGAGCAGGTGCTGGGCGATCTCGGCGATCCGCGCGTCGAGCGCATCGTCATCACCCACTACCACCCGGACCATCTCGGTGCCAGCGCCGGACTCGCCCGGCTGACCGGCGCGCATGAGGTCGTCCAGGGCCGGCTCGACCGTGAGCTGTCGGTGGCCGCGTGGGAGGACGGTGACGACGCCGAGTTCGAACGGTATCTGCGCCTGCACGGTATGCCGGACGACCTCGCCGCGGCGTCGACGAGGGCCGAGGGCGGCACGGCGGTGCACCCGGCGAAGCCCACGACGCTGGTCGAGGAGGGCGACGTCGTGTCCGCCGGCGGCCTGCAGTGGCGCGTGCTGCACCTGCCGGGCCACGCCGACGGCCACATCGCGCTGCACGACCCCGAGAGCGGACGGCTGATCGGGGGCGACGTGCTGCTGGACGAGATCACGCCGAACGTCGGACGCTGGCCCGACACCGCGGCCGACCCGCTCGGCCGGTACCTGCGGACGCTCGAGCACATCGCGGGCCTCGCTCCGTCAACCGTCTACCCGGGGCACGGGCCGGTGATCCGAGCTGCGGCGGAGCGGGCGCGCGAGATCGCCGGCCATCACGACGATCGGCTCGACGCGGCGGCCGGGGCCCTTGCGGAGGGCGCCGAGTCCGCATACGACGCCGCGCAGATCATCTGGCGGGACGAGCCGCTCGGCTTCCACGAGCAGCGGTTCGCCCTCGTCGAGTCGATCTCCCACCTGGAGCGGCTGGCCGCGACCGGCCGCGCCGTGGAGCACAGCCCGGCGCGCTGGCGCCCGGCCGCCTGACCCGCCCTCAGGCAGCGAGCCGGTCGGGCAGATAGCGCCGGTGCGCCTCGGCGAGATCTCCATACAGCCGTTCTGCAAGCGGCAGCTGCTGCACCAGCGGGTTCGCGCACAGCGCACGGATGGCGTCGACTCGCGAGCCGGACCACGCGGCATCGGCCGCGAGTGACTGGTACTCGCCCAGCTGCATGACCAGCCCGCGGACATGCGCCGGAAGCGGCAGCGATGGGATCGGCTCGATGCCTCCGGCGCCGCAGCGGCCGGTGATCTCGACGACGAGATCCTCCGGGAACCCTGGCAGGCAGCCGCCCTTGTTGGGGACGTTGACCGGGTAGACATCGCCCGTGTCGTTGAAGATGGCGCCCATGACGTCGATCGCCAGCTCGAGCTCGCTGATCCCTCCGCGGGAACGGCCCGGATCCAGCTGCGGCCGGTCGCTCTGCGCCTGCTCGCGATAGTGATCCCAGTACGACGGCGCCTCGGCGATGATGTCCTCAGCCCGCGTCGTCGGCTTCGCGGCCAGCTCCGCGAGGATCTCGTCGCGGAAGTAGTAGTACCGGAAGTACTCCGCAGGGATCGACTCCATCGTGGCGGCCAGCTGGAGCACCCGGCGGTCCTCCCTGTCGAGCGAGGGGTCGTCGCGCCGCTCCTCCCAGGTGCGCTTGATGATCGGGACGAAATCCTCGCCGTCATACGTGTGCTCCACGCTCCAGCATGCGTGGTTCAGGCCGACCAGCTTGGCGTGCAGCCTCGAGCGGTCGACACGGCAGATGTGCGCCATGTCGTCCGCGAAGTAGATCGGCCCCTCGCACAGCGACACGATCCGGATGCCGCTGTGCCGGCTCACAGCCTGGGCCACGAGGTTGACCGGGTTCGTGTAGTTGAAGATCCACGCGTCGGGGCACGCCTGCTCCATCTCGGCGCACACCTCCTTGAGCACGTTGATCGCCCGCAGGGCCATGAAGAAGCCGCCCGGCCCCTGCGTCTCCTGGCCGATCACCCCATGCCGCAGCGGGAGGCGCTCATCCTGCACCCGGGCCTCGAAGCCGCCGGGCCGGAACGAGGAGAGCACGGCGTCAGCGCCGTCGAGCGCCGCCCGGCGGTCGGTGGTCGAACGGATCGTGAGATCGACGCCCTTCACCTCGGCCATGCGGCGCGCCAGCCTCTCGATCAGGGTGAGGCGATCCTGGTCCAGGTCGACCAGCACGACCTCCGAGCCCTGGAACGAGTCGCCGTGCTCGATCAGTGACGCGACCGTGCCGGCCGCACGCGTCGACCCGCCGCCGAGATACACCACCTTGATCCGAGCCATCTCCGCCTCCCTCCCGGGGCGCAGTCTGCCACAGCGGTAGCGGAGACGCTCAGCTGTCGAACCCGAGCCCGAGCCGGTTGAGCGCGCGCAGATAGAGGCTGCGGCGCCCGCCGTTGCGGTCGGCCCTCCCGAGCTCCCGGATGGTCAGCCGGATGCCGGCGAAGCGCAGCGGCTCGGGTGGGAAGGGCCGCGGCTTCGTGCGCACGAAGCGCAGGCGCGTTGCTTCGGTGTCCCGTCCATCCAGGAGGTCGAGCGCGACCCTGGCGCCGAAGCGGCTGGCCGCGACGCCGAGCCCCGTGTAGCCGACGGCGTAGGACACGCGGCCGCCCATGGCCGTGTCGAACATGACGCAGAACCGGCTGCACGTGTCGATCACGCCGCCCCACCGGTGGCTGAACGAGGTGCCCTCGAGCTGGGGGAACGTCTCGAAGAAGTGGCGCGCCAGCACCTCGAACGTCGCCGGCCGCTGCTCCAGCTCGGGAGCCACGGCGTTGCCGTAATGGTAGATGGCGTCGTACCCACCCCAGAGGATGCGGTTGTCGTCGGTCAGCCGGTAGTAGTGGAAAAAGTTGCCTGCGTCGGCGAGCCCCTGTCTGCCGCTCCAGCCGATCGCCCGCATCCGCGCTGCGTCGAGCGGCTCGGTCACCAGCACGTAGTCATAGATCGGCGCGACGTAGCGGCGGATGGCCCCGACCAGCGGCGGGAACCCGTTGGTGGCAAGCACGACGCGATCGGCGCGGAGGGTCCCCTCGGGGACGGACAGCCGCACGCCGTCGGCAAGCTCGTGCATCGCGCGCACGGGGCTGCCCTCGTGCACGCGCACGCCAAGCTCGATGCACGCCCGGCGCAGGCCCCATGCCAGCCTCGCGGGATCGACGAGCGCCGCCTCGCTGCGCTGCAGCAGGCCGCCGATGTACGTGGGGGACGCGATCTCCGCGCGCATGCGGTCGGCGTCCAGCCAGTCGGCATCGAGGCCGTGTTCGCGCATGACCGGGACGAAGCCGCGCAGCTCGTCGACCTCGTGCGCGGTGCGGGCGACCGTGATGTAGCCCGGCCGCTCCCAGGAGCAGTCGATCCCGTGGCGCTCGATCGCCTGCTCGATCCCGGCCAGGTTGTCGCGCCCCAGCCGTTCGAGCGTCCCGATCTCATCGGGGAACCGCTCAACGCCGTTCGGCAGGCCGTGCGTCAGCGAGGCATCGGCGAACCCGCCGTTGCGGCCGGTCGCGCCATCGGCGACCGCACCCTGCTCGAGCAGGACGACGTCGCGCCCGGGGTCGTCCTCCTTCGCCTGCAGGGCGGCCCAAAGGCCGGTGAAACCGCCGCCGATCACGGCCAGCGCGCACGTCTGCTCCCCCGCGAGCGGCTCCGCCGCGGACGGCCGCAGCGGCGAGTCCAGCCAGTACGGCCGCGGCTCCGCATCCCTCCAGCCGCCCGTCACGGAAGCAGGATCTGGTAGGCCTTGCGCAGCGTCTCGTGGACGACCCAGGTGGTGCGGGCGCCTTCCTCGAGAACGCCCAGGGCGCCGGGGCCGACGTCATACGGCTCGCCGCCGTCGGGCATGATCGTGGCACGGCCGGAGATGACGACGAACATCTCGTTGGCCTCGGTGTCGGCGGCTGTGCCCGGCGTCATCTGCCAGACGCCGCGGATGACACGCCCGTCGTCGCTCTGCCAGACGACGTGGTTGAACGCCTCCGGAGCACCGTCGAGAATGGAGGCCGGATCCAGCGGATCCGGCTCCAGCTCGAGGTCCGGCACATGCACGGCGAAGCATCCGGTGGCGCGCATGGCCGGGATCAGCGTCCGAACAGACTGTGCAGCAGGCCGGGCTTCTGCTCGACCGGCTCGCTCCGCGGCTGCACCGGCTCGGGGGCGCGCATTGCGCACGCCACCTGGCCGTGCTTCTCGAAGTAGCGCTGGTGGTACTCCTCGGCGCGCCAGAACGTCCCGGCATCCGTGATCTCGGTCACGATCGGACGGCCCAGATGCGTCTGCATCGCGGCCAGCGACTCCTCGGCCAGCCGCCGCTGCTCGGGCGAGTGGACGTAGATGGCAGAGCGGTACTGCGTGCCCACGTCCGGGCCCTGGCGATTCTTCTGGGTCGGGTCGTGCTCGTTCCAGAACACTGCCAGCAGCTGCTCGTAGGAGACCCGCTCCGGGTCGTACTCGACCTCGACCGCCTCGGCGTGTCCGGTGCGTCCGCTGCACACCGTGCGGTAGTCCGGGTCATTGACGGTGCCGCCGGTGTAGCCGACGGCCGTCGAGGTGACGCCCTCGATCTGCATGAAGGCGTGCTCGACGCCCCAGAAGCAGCCTGCTGCGAAGGTGGCCTTCTCGGTCATGTGATGATCAGCTCCTCGGGAAATGGTGTCCGAACTGTAGTCTCGCCCGAAGGCCCGTTCGTTACAGGGATGCGGCCGCCTCGAGCAGCTCCGCGACGTCGGGCACCTCGTCGTCGCCGTAGGTGCGCGCAAACCGGATCACCCCGTCCCCATCGGCGATGAACGCCGAGCGCACCGGCGTCTCCGCCAGCCCGTCCAGGGTCTGGCCGACCCCGAATGCGCGCACCGCCTCGGCGTTCCAGTCGGAGAGCAGCGGGAAGGTGAGTCCGAGCCGCCGCGCCCACTCGAGATGCGAGTACGGGCTGTCCCGCGACACCCCGACGACGGCGACGCCGTGCGACCGGAACTGCGCGCCCCTGTCACGCAGGAGCCGAAGCTCGTTCCGTCAGGTGCCGGTCCAGTCGTAGAGGTAGAAGGCGATCAGCACGGCGCCCAGCGACCGCAGCGGCACCGGCTCGGCATCGATGCCGAACAGCGTCAGGTCGGGAAGTGGGTCGCCAGGGCCGAGCATCCGCGCGAGGTTAACTAGGATCCCCGGCATGTGCAGAAACATCCGTCCACTTCACAACTACGACCCGCCGACGACCGAGCACGAGGTGCACGAGGCCGCGCTCCAGTACGTGCGCAAGGTGAGCGGCATGACGAAGCCGTCGCGTGCCAACGAGGAGGCCTTCGCCCGCGCCGTCGACGCCGTGGCCACGGCCACCTCTACCCTGCTCGCGGAGCTGGTCACCGCGGCCCCGCCGCGCGATAGGGCCGCCGAGATCGCACGCGCGCGAGAGCGCGCCGCGCGGCGGTTCGCCACCGAGGCAGCAGGCTAGGCCCGCAGCACGTCACCGAGCTGCTCGACCGAGCGCTCGGTGATCGGGTCGGCGACGAGGATCGCCTCGTCGGCGCCTGCCTGCTCGAGGCCGTGGAGATGCTCCACGAGCGCCTCGGGCCCGATGGCGGGCGCGCCGGGGATCGGCGCGCGCTCGCCGCCGCCTGGGAGCGCGACCAGCACGCACGCGCTGCGCTCGATGTCGGCCGGGTCACGTCCGGCGCCGCGCGCGGCGTCCGAGATGCGGGCGTTCAGCTCGGCGAACCCCTCGGGGCTGTTGCCGTAGTCGTCGTACCAGGTGTTCCAGGCGTCGGCGTGCGGAAGCGCGATCCCAAGCATGCGCGGCCCGTTCGAGCCGATCATGATCGGCACCCGCCGGTGCGGCGGCGGCAGCAGCACCACCCGCTCGGCGTCGTGGAACCGCCCACGCGCGTCGACGCGCTCGCCCGCCAGCATGCCGCGGATGATCGCGAACGCCTCCTCGAAGCGTGACACCCGCCGGTCGTAGGGCAGCCCGAAGGCGGCGAACTCCTCGCGATTCCAGCCGGCGCCGAGGCCGAGCACGAACCGGCCGCCGCTGACCTCGTCGATGGTCGCGGCCATCTTGGCGATCACGCCGGGAGGATGGAAGGCCGTGCACGCCACGAGCGGCCCAAGCGTGACGCGTTCGGTGACGGCGGCCAGCGCCGAGAGCATCGTCCACGCCTCCCATGGCCCGCGTTCCGCGCGGTCGTCTCCGCGGTAGAGCAGGTGGTCGCCGAGCCAGATGGAGTCGAATCCGGCGTCCTCCGCGGCCCGCGCCATGCGCAGGTACTCTGGCCAGCGCACATCGCGCTCGACCTCCGGCAGCTGGATCCCAACGCGCACGCGCGCCACTCTAGCTTCACGGGGGTGCGTGACGGCCACGAAACAAACGGTCACACCGGCGCAACAAACGCCGGCGTGACGGAAAAGTGCCCGGCACTTTTCCGTCACCGGGCATCGGTTGACGGCCCACCGGCACGCCGCGACCGGGCGTGAGATAGTCAGAGTGTGATCGACTTGGCCGCACTCGCCGAACGGATCCACGGCATCCTGGTACGGGCGAACATCGGCTTCACCCCGTCCCAGGACGGTCTCGAGTTCTTCGTGCCGATCCGGGACGGCACCGCCGCTGTGATGGTCCGGCCCGGCGAGTTCGGAGAGGAGCCGCTGGTCGTGTTCCAGTCGCCCGTCCTGCAGGGCGTCCCGTTCGAGGAGGCCGGCGCCCGCGCCCTGGCCGCCGTGAACCTGCGCAACTGCGGCCTCGTGATCGGCCGCCTGGCCTACTACGAGGCCGACGGCGTGATCGCCCTCGAGTACGCGATCCTGGCCAGCAATCTGCAGGCGCAGGAGCTGATCCGTGCGCTGCAGATCGTCGCCGCCTACGCGGACACGCTGGATGACGACCTGCTGCTGGAGCTGGGCGTCGGCCAGCGGGCACGCGACGTCTGGGGCACGCCGCAGCCCGGCGACGCCGGCGCGGCCTGAGCTAGGCCCGCAACCCCGCCTGTGCCGCCGCCGGGTCGGAGCTGATCAGCTCGCGCCGGCCGGGCCGCCTGCGTGTGGTGGTCGCCCCCGCCCGCATCACCAGCCTCCGCACACGCTCCGCGGCGAGCGCGGCAGAGTCGACCACCGCGACGTCTCGTCCGGCGGCCCGTTTGACGTCTTCGGCAACCGCGCTCGCATGCGGACAGCCGAGCGCGATCGCGTCGATCCCGGCAGCAACAAGCCCGCTCACGTGCTCACCGAGCCCGGACGCGGGCCGCCGGCCTTCGACCGCCTCGCGGAGCCCCGGCACCGCAGCCCAGGTGACCAGCGACCCGCCGCGCTCCCGCTTGAGCGCACGTGCCAGCTGAGCGCCGCGAAGGCAGCCATCTCCGGTCAGAAGCGCCACCCGGCCCGAGCGGGAGCGGGCCGCCGCCTGTGGGAGGATGCCCTCCAGCGTGACCACCGGGAGCGGCGCCAGGCGGTCGCGCAGCCCCGGGAGCGCGTCCGCCGCCGCCTGCGGGCTGGCGAGCACCAGCACCTTGGGCGCGCGCTCCTCCACCAGCTGCTCGGCCAGGCGTGTGACCCGGTCGACGACAACCGCTGGCTTGCGCCGCGCGTACGGGGCGTATGCATGGTCAGCGAGCAGGACGACGTCCTCCTTCGGCAGCCGGCGTGCGATGGCGTCGCAGACCACAAGGCCGCCGAAGCCTGAGGCGAGCACCGCGATCGGGGAGTCAGGCGCGTCCACGCCGCACGCGCGCTACGCCCTGGGCCGCGTCTTCTCGGGGTCGTAGATTGGGTACTGGTCGACGACGGCCGGCACGAGCCTGCCGTCCGGAAGCGTCACCTGCACCTGCGTCCCCGGCGCCGTGAGATCCGTCTCGATCATGGCCATGGCGATCAGCTTGTCGACCGTCGGCGAGCGGCCCGCGCTGGGGGACGTCAGCTTCCCGACCTGGCGCCCATTCTGCAGCACCGGGGTGTTGTAGTCGGGCGCGTCCTCGCCGGCGATGACGAGCGTGGTCATCCGGTGCGTGATTCCCGCGTCGAGCTCGGCCTGGAGCGCCGCCTTGCCGTGGAAGTCAGCGCCGTCGAGCTTGATCATGCGGTCGAGGTTCATGTGGAACGGCGACGTCACGCCCGGGAAGTAGTCGAAGCCGATGAAGATCAGCCCGGACTCGATGCGCAGGCTCTCGACGGCGGCCAGGCCGTAGGGGCGGATGCCCATCGACGCGCCCTGGTCGAGCAGCCCCTGCCAGACCCGATCCGCGTCCTCGGGCGAGCAGTAGATCTCGTATCCGAGCTCGCCGCTGTAGCCTGTTCGGGCAACATGGCACGGCACGCCGCAGACGTTCACCGGCTGCGTGAAGAACCGGAAGTAGCGGAGCCCCTCGATGTCCGCATCTGAGACCGCGGACAGGAGCTCACGGGACCGCGGGCCCTGCAGCTGGAGGTGGGGCATCTCGAACGTCCGGTCGGTGATCTCGATGCCGAAGTCCCTCGTGATCCGCCGGAAGTGGTCGCCGTCGGTGTCGAGCGCCGTGACGACCATGACCCGCTCGTCGTCCTCGCCGCGGAAGACGACGCCGTCGCCCAGCATCCTGCCGTTCTCGTCCACGAACGGCGCGTACCGGGCCTGGCCGACCTGCAGCCCCGCCATGTCGCCCGTGAAGCAGTAGTCCGCAGCCTCGAGCGCCCGCTTCCCGCTGAAGAACCACTTGCGCAGCGGCGACTCGTCCCAGATGCCGACCGCCTCGCGCACGGTGTGGTGCTCCGCTATCGGGTCGCCGAAGTCCGAGATCCAGTCCCAGCCCTCCCACTCCGCGAAGGTGCCGCCCATGCGGCGCTGGATGGAGTCGAACGCGGTTCGCAGCAGACCGTCCGGGAAGACGCCGGACGGCGCCGGCACCTCCACCTGGAGCCCGACGGCAGCTGCGGTGTCAAAAGGGGCCGACTCCCCCTCTTGCACCGGCATCGGCACCTCGACCGGCATGATCGTCGTCGGCGTTGCCCGCCTGGTCAACTCCTGGTGGCCGGGAGGCAGCACCTGGGTGACGCCGAGCAGCGCCCGGGCGGCCGCGGGGTTCGGCAGCGTGCGGTAGCTCTCGACCGGCACCTTCTCCTCGCGGTCGATGTTGCGGCGCAGCCGGCGGAGGCGCGCCTGGTAGCCCGCATCGAGGCCCGGCGTCGAGAAGATCGCCTGCTCGACGTAGCTCTCCACGATCTTGTTGCCCAACAGGGAGACATCGGCGTCGCGGGCCACGCCCGTCCGCGGCGAGTACGTGACGACGCTCTTGACGTGCGCCAGGTAGGCGTTCCAGGTCGAGAGCACGACCTCGCCGCGGCACCGCGCGCCCGACTCGGGGATCGCCAGCAGGTTGACCTTGCGGTCGTTGATGGCCTCGAGCAGCGCCTCGGTGGTCGGGTTCAGGATCGTGACCCACTTGTGCAGCGGCCAGATGTCGAGCTGGTTGAAGTCGCCGGCCTCACAGCCGACGCCGAACAGGTAGGTGTCGCAGTAGCGGAAGAAGTTCCCGGTGCCCAGGGTCTTCCGCATGTGGTCGTAGAAGAGCGTGATGGTGGCGCAGATCAGATTCGAGCAGCCGACCGGGTCCATCGGCTGGGCAACGACCACTCCCAGCCGGTCGCCGGGCTGGTAGCCGCCGGGCCAGAGGTCGTGGAGCGGCTGTGACTGGCCGTCCCGCTCGACCGAGAAGTCGCTGACGTCGAGAGCGTAGGAAGAATGCATGCGGCTGATCCTAACCGTCCGGTCAAGATCCGGAGCGGTCAGCCGCGCGAGAACGTGTCAGCCGAGGCGGACGCTAGCGTCCGCCGGCAGTGACGGATCCCCGCGAACCGCACGCCGCCGGCGTGCCCGAACAGCAGGGCTCCGACGCCGTCACCGACGGCGTCGACGACCCGCGCTTCCCGCTGCTCGACGCCGAATGGCCGGAGTACGGGCTGCGCATCGATCCGGCGACCGGGATGGCTCCTCCGCCGGTCGAACCAGCACCTGGCCCCGCGGTGGTGCACGCGCCTGGACGCCGGCCGGTCGGCGACGAGCGCCGGAGCGTCGCACGACTGGTGACGGTGGGCGCGGTGATCCCCGCGCTGGTCGTCGCCGCGATCGCCGGCCTGCTGATCTATCGCTCGACCGAAGGCAGCGGCACGGCCGCCCACCACGTGCGCGCGGTCAGCCGGCGCCCGCCCGTCTTCACCGTCTCAACCGCGGTCAGCACTCAGGCCCGCGCGGACGGCGGCCTCGCCGTCACCCCGGCCGGCAACGGTGGCCTCTGGTACCAGGCGTCCGGCCATGACCTCACCCGACTGGCGGCGGCGGACGGGAACGTGAACTACCGGTTCCCGGCCCGGCAAGCGGCGATCGGGCTCGCGGTCGCCGGACAGTCGGTGCTGGCCGTCACCGAAACGGCAGCCGGCAGCGTGCTGGTGTCGCGCGATCGCGGCTCCGGGAAGGTCACCTCGCGAGTCCCGCTGCCGGGATCGCCCGCGTGCGGCGCGTTCACGGCCGCATGCGACCCGGCCGTCGCGGACGGCGCAGCATGGATCGCCCTGGACGACGGCGTCGCACGTGTGGACGGCGGGCGCGCGACGCTGATCCCGGTTCCCGGCGCCCGGGCGATCGCATCCGGCGGCCGGCTGGTCTGGGCGCTGACGGACGACATGCTCTACCGGCTCGATCCGGCGACCGGCCGGATCGCCGGTCGAAGCTCGCTTCACGGCGCTGTTCCGTCCGGCCTCGCCGCCGGCGCCGGTGCCGTCTGGGTGGCGGCGACGCGAGACGGCAAGCCGGTCGTCCTTCGCTTCGACGGACCGCCGGGCCGCCGTCCGCTGGCCATACCGATGCCCTCGGCGGTGCGGGCGATCGCCGCCAGCGACGGAGCCGTCTGGGTCGCGCTCGACGGGGGCGGCGTGCGGGAGCTCGACCCCTCGCGCAACCGCCTTGCCGGCACCACGATCGATCTGCCCGATCAGGACGCGCTGCTCTCCACCCGGCCGGGCCAGATCTGGGCCGTGCGGGTTGACGGGGGCACCGCCGCGTTGACGCGGATCGATCTCACCACCGCGCAGTAGCCGGGCTTCCCCAAGTCCTCCCGCTCGCGTAGACTCTCCGGCCCAACGCCTCGACCGAAGGAGCACGCGTGGCCACAGCAGAGAAGCCGTTCATCCGCCAGGACGGCAAGGACAAGGTGACGGGCCTCGGCCGCTACACCGCCGACCTGACCATGACCGGCATGCTGCACGCCAAGTTCCGCTACGCGGATCATGCCCACGCGCGCGTCCTGCGCATCGACGCCTCGAAGGCGCGCGCGCTGCCTGGGGTGTTCGCCGTGATCACCCACGAGGACGTGCCCGACGTCCGCTACGGCGCCTTCGTCCAGGACCGCAGGCTGTTCGCGAAGTCGACGGTGCGCTACGAGGGCGAGCTGATCGCGGCCGTGGCGGCCACCTCGCCTGAGATCGCCCAGCAGGCCGCCGACCTGATCGAGATCGACTACGAGCCGCTGCCGGTGGTGAACGACGTCGAGGCCGCGCTCGAGGCCGGTGCCCCACTCGTGCACGAGAACTGGGCCGACTACGGTGCGTCCGAGGATGTCGTCCGTGAAGGCAACGACTGCTCCCGATCGACGATCGTCAAGGGCGACGCCGACAAGGGCATGGCCGAGGCGGACGTCGTGGTGAAGGAGCGCTACGTCGCCGACATGTCGCATGCCGTGCCGATCGAGCCGCACGCGATCGTCGCCCAGTGGCAGGGCGACAAGGTCACGATCTGGTCATCGACGCAGGTGCCGTACATGGCACGCATCGGCGTGGCCACGACGCTCGAGATCCCCGAAAGCCATGTCCGCATCGTCGTGCCGCACCTCGGCGGCGGTTTCGGCGGCAAGTGCGAGTTCCACTACGAGGCCCACATCGCGGCACTGGCCCGCGCGGCTCGCAGGCCGGTGCGGCTGGTGTTCTCGCGCCGGGAGGAGTTCGTGGCGCCCGATCACCGCCGTGAGGGCCAGGTGCTCGAGCTCGAGACGGGCGTCCGCAACGACGGCTCGATCGTCGCCCGGCGTGCGCGCGTGATCCTGGACAACGGCGCCTACGGCGCGGACGCGCCGTTCTTCCCGCAGCTGGCCGCGATGATGGCTGTCGGGCCGTACAAGGTCGAGAACGTGTTCGTCGACGCCAGCCTGGCCTACACGAACCACACGCCGTCGGGGTCGGTGCGCGCCCCCACCGCTCCCCAGGCATGCTGGGCGGTCGAGCAGCACATGGACGCCGTTGCGGCCAAGCTGGGCTTGGATCCGGTCGAGTTCCGCCGCAAGAACATCGTGCGCAACGGCGACGAGGGCCCGACCCGGCAGGTGTTCGAGGACATCGGCGCCGCCGAGACGCTGGAGCTTGCCGCCGAGCTGATCGGCTATGGCAAGGAGCTGCCCGAGGACGAGGCGATCGGCTTCGCGGTCGGGTGGTGGCCGTCCTTCGGGCTCGCCTCCGGAGCGCACATCAAGATCAACGGCGACGGCTCGGGGACCATCATCACCGGGGCCCAGGAGTGCGGGACGGGCGCGGTGATGGCGCTGCCGCTCCTCGCGGCCGAGATCCTGGGCATGCGCCCGGAGGACTTCTCGATCCTCTACCAGGACACCGACGCGGCGCCGTTTGACAGCGGCGCATCCGGCTCGCAGACCACCTTCAACAACGGCCGCGCCGTGCAGCGGGCGGCGATCGACGTCCGCGAGCAGCTGCTCGACCTCGCCGCCGAGCAGCTGGAGGCCAACCGCGACGATCTCGAGCTGCGCGACGGCGCGGTGTCGGTCAAGGGATCGCCCACCAAGAGCGTCACCATCCCCGAGCTGGCGGAGGCGGCACAGGGCGGCACGCTGCTGATCGGGCGCGGCGCCGACGCGGTGCCGGCCATGCCCGAATGCGACGCCTCCGGCTGCACCGGGCGGCTGGGCATGGAGTCGTTCCTCGCGCCCACGTTCATCACCCACGCCGTGCGCTGCAAGGTCGACCGGGAGACCGGCGTCGTGCGGGTGCTGGAGGTGGCGGCGGCGCACGAGTCGGGGACGGTGCTGAACCCGATCGGCGCGAACGGCCAGGTCGAGGGCGGCGTGGTGATGGGCATCGGCATGGCGCTGCTCGAGGGGTCGCTGATCGGCGACGACGGCCGCCAGCAGAACCCGCACCTGCTCGACTACAAGCTGCAGACGGCCAGCGACTCCCCGCCCATCCACATCGCCTGGGCCGACACGAGGACGAAGGAGGGCCAGGGCGGCCCCAACGGGTCGAAGGGGATCGGCGAGCCGCCGTGCGTGCCCACAGCGGGGGCGATCGGCAATGCCATCGCCCAGGTGACCGGAGCCCGGGTGTTCCAGCTGCCGATGACCCCAGCGCGCGTGTGGGAGGCAACGCAGCGATGAGCACCGCGACGTACACCGCTGCGGCGTCGGTCGAGGAGGCGCTGGCCGCACTGGCCGGCGGAGCACGGCCGGTCGCGGGCGGCACCGACCTGGTCGTCGGCGCCCGGAACGGCAAGGCCGCGCTGCCCGAGTCGCTGGTTGCCATCCATGGCGTGTCCGAGCTGCGCGGCATCCGCGAGCAGGACGGCGGGCTGGTGCTGGGAGCGCTCGTCACACACGCCGAGATCGTCGCCTCCAAGCAGGTGTGCGACCGCTACACCGCCCTCGCGGATGCGTCGGCCATCGTCGGCAGCCACGCCACCCGCAGCACCGGCACCATCGGCGGCAACGTGATGAACGCCTCGCCGGCGATGGAGACGGGCGGCCCGCT
>DATAHR010000094.1:0-26046 GCA_036263035.1 Gaiellales bacterium
GCAGGCCTGCAGCGGTCGATGCTGGACCACGCCCGCTCGCTGCTCGCCCCCGGCGGGGCGCTCGTCTACTCCGTGTGCACGCTTCGCCGCGAGGAGTGCGAGGCGGTCCTCCCCGGCGGGGAGTATCTGCTGCCCCACGTCCAGGGCAGCGACGGGTTCTACATCGCCAGGATTAGATGATTGATTCCACGACTCCGCACGTCTGACCGTCTGACTGTGGGTTGTTGCCGAACGTGTGGGGGCTGCGACCGCTAGGACGGCGCATCGCGGCGTCCTCGGTCGGGCCGATATTCCCGATATCGGCCCTCCCTCGATCCTTGCGCTGCTTGCCTACCGATCGCTCAGACCGCACGGCGCCGTGGAATCAATCATCTAGGTGGTGAGCAGGGCCAGCACGATGCCGAGCAGGTTGATCGACGAGTGTGCGGCGTACCCCGGCCAGAGCGACCCTGTGCGGCTGCGCAGCAGGGCGAGCACGATGCCGGCCAGCAGTACGGGCAGGAACAGCGACACCAGGCCGTGGGCGACGGCGAAGCCGATGGCGCTCCCGGGCACCGCCCACCGCTGCAGCGCCGCAAAGCCGAGTCCCCGGAACATCAGCTCCTCGCCCAGCGGGACGATCAGCCCGAGCACGGCGAGCGCCGCCCACAGGGTGATCCACTCGTGGCCGTGCGGGGCGCGTGTCGGGGTCAGGCCCTGATCGCGATCGCCGTGCAGGAACGGCTCCAGCGCCAGGCTGAGGGCCGAGATCAGCACAACCGCCGCCGGCACCAGCAGCCAGGGTCGCGAGCCGGGGCGGGGGCGTCGCATCGCCATCGCCTCGCGCACCGGCACCCTGGACAGCCTGGCCGCGAGCAGCGCGTAGCCACCGAACAGCACGGCCTCGGTCAGTCCCGCGCCCACAACCGACCACCGGTAGACGCCGTTTCGCGGCGTCGTTGCCGACGAGGCATTGATCGCCACCGCGTTCGCGATGAACAGCGCGGCCGGCGGGATCAACCAGTACCAGGGGATGGGGGGTACGTCCGGCTCGATCACGCCAACAGCTCCGCGAGCTCGGCCAGCGAGCGGATCGTCCCCGCGCGCGGGGACGGGCTGCGGTCGAGGATGACGACCTCGATGCCGGCTGCCCGGGCACCCGCGCCGTCCGTCTGCTCCGAGTCGCCGACGTGCAGCGACTCGGCGGGCGCGACGCCGAGCAGGCGGAGGGCTCGCCGGAAGATCTCGGGATCCGGCTTGGCGACCCCGGCGGTCGCCGAGTCGACCACGGCGTCGACGCGCAGGCCGGCATCCGACAGCGCCCCGGCGAGCGACCAGTCCCCGTTCGAGACGACGGCGGTGGCCGCGCCGGCCCCGCGCGCGGTCCGCAGCGCCTCGGCCGCGTCGGGATACGGCTGCAGCACGATCGTGTCGTGCAGCAGCCGAAGCGCCTCGTCGTCACCGGCGTCGATCCCGAGGCTCCCAGTGAGGATGTGGGCGCACTCGACGCGCAGCGCCTGCAGAGACGCGGCGTCCACCGCCATTCGGCAGCCGTCGGCGTAGTGAGCGATCTCGGCCCGGACCGCGCCCGCCGCGTCGGCCGGCTCGAGCTCCCGATCCCAGCGACGGCGAACGGCATCCGCCAGGCGGGCCGCCGGTCGGTCGAGGCGGATCAGCGTTCCGTACGCGTCGAACAGCACGGCACGGTAGCGGCTCATGCGGGGATGGACGCGTCCGGATGCAGCAGCTTCGCGATCCGGGCGAGCGCCTCTGGCAGGTGCGGGCCGTCCTCCGTGAGCACGCTCGTGGGCAGCTGCACCACCCGCTTCTCGACCACGGCCGGCAGCTGGGCGGTCGCCTTGCGCTGCTTCAGGTCTGCCAGGCTGGCGCCCCCGTCGCCAGCCGAGATGTAGACCTCGGGCGCCAGCGACTCCAGCTCCGTGCCCGAGACCCGCTGCGACGGGTCGGCATCGGCCGCGACGTTTCGGCCACCGGCGAGGCGGAGCAGGTCGCCTGTGAGCCCGCCGGGATCGATGGTGTACCCGAAGCCCTGGTCGACGAACACGGGCACGGGCGGCTCGGCGGCGACGGCGGCGTGAATGCGATTGACGGCGGACTGCATCCTGCTTGCGATCTGCCGCCCGGCCGTCGCCCGGTTGGTTATCAGGCCGAGCTCCGTGATGTCGTTCTCGACTCGCGAGGCGGAGCTGCCGCCGACGACATACACGACGGACAGGAGCTTGCGCTGGAGCTGGTCGACGTCGCCAACCGTCGGCGCCATCGACGCGGGGACGAGCACCACGTCGGGCTGCAGCTTCCGCAGGGCCGCGATGTCGGGCTTTCCGTCCTTCACCATCACCGGCAGGTGCATCGCCTGCTTCGGGTAGGTCTCGGCGCCGCTCCGGCCGGCCAGCATCTGCTCGGCTCCGAGGGCATACATCGCCGCGGTCATGCCGGGGTCGAGCGAGACGATCTTCCGGGGCGCGGTGTCGATGCGCACCTCGTGCCCGATCGCGTCGCGCACCGACTGGGGATACGCGGCCAGCACGCCGGTCGGCTCGTGCTTGAACCCGCATGACGCGCACAGGAGCGCAAGCGCGGCGAGCGGGATCAGGCGGGTTGGCATGCGGCGCGATTGTACTGTTCGCCGGTGCGGCGTCGAAGCTGGTTGTTCTGGGCCTTCCTGGCGGTTGCCGTGCTGGGCCTCGTGGTCTACCTGCCGGCCGAGCTGGCCCGTCGCTCGACCGGCCCTGGGGAGCCGGTCGATTTCCTGTCGCACCCGCTGGAGGGATGGCGGTTCGTGGCAGCGGTGGCCCGCGAGCGGAGCGGTGCGGCGGCGGGCACGCCGTCGGCGGCCCGGGCGATCGCGCTGCGGACGTTCGACGACGGCCGCGTTCGCCCGCAGCGGGTGGCGCTGTTGTGGCTCCCCGACGGCAAGATCCCCGTTCGCACGTTGCAGGGGAGCGCCGTGGTCTCGACGAACTCTCGGCTAGTGTGGAAGGTGACAGGTCGACGCGGCCCCCGGGGCCCCGATGTGATTCTCGGCCTGATCGATTTCGCCTCCGGGCAGGTGATCTACGACGGGCGATTGGCTAACCACTAACTGGCCGACGATCGCGATTGCGGTCGCGGGGCTGCTCATTCTCTGGGCGGTCGACCGCCTGCTGGTCCGCTACGGGCGCCGCTTCTCCGAACGGCTGCCGGCGACCGACCGGGCGATGCTCGAGACCCGCTACCGGCTGCTCCGCCGTGTGGTGGCCGCGATCATCCTGGTGCTGGCGGTAGGCGCGGTGCTGTTCAACATCCCGTCCACCCGCGCCTACGCGCAGACGGTGTTTGCTTCCTCCGCCGTACTCGGACTGGTGATCGGCTTCGCCGCCCGCTCGACGCTCGCGAACTTCGTCGCCGGCGTGATGATCGCCATCAACCAGCCCGTGCGGCTCGGTGACCGCGTGCAGGTCGGCGACGCCGAGGGGCAGGTGGAGGACATCGGGCTCACATACACGCGGCTGCGAACCGCCGACAATCGTCGTGTGCTGATCCCAAACGAGGAGCTGGCGAACAGCCGCGTCACCAACCACACGCTGGTGGACTCCGTCAGCCTGGCGCAGGTCCGGGTGACTGTGCCGCTGAACGCGGATCCGGCACGTGTACGCGAGGTGCTGGGCGAGCTCGTCCAGGTCGCCCCCGGGCGCATCGGCAGCAGGCCCGACCCGGGCGTGTCGGTGACGGAGCTGACCGAGACCGCCGCGGTGTTCTCGGTCGCCGTGTGGGTGCCCGATCCGGCGACCGCCGCGCAGACCTCCGCGTGGCTGCGTGAGCGGTCGCTCTCGCGGCTGGCGGACGAGGGCGTCTTCCGAGGCGTCGACGCGGCGGTCGTGCGATGACCCCGCGCGACCGCAGAGGCTCCTACGACGATGTGCTGGCCCACGTCGCCGCCAAGCGGCGGAAGCGGCGCAACCTCGAGCGCCGGCGCTCGCGCCGCTCGGTGGTCGTGACGCTGCTCGTGACCCTCGCCGTGGCCGTGCTCGCGCTCGTCGGAGCGGGAGCTGTCGCCGGGGCGATCTTCGTGCACGACACGCTGACCGGTGTATCGCTGGACACGCTGCAGGCGGATCCGCCCGGCATCAACTCCCAGATCTTCGACCGCAACGGCAACCTTCTGGAGACGATCTCCTCGACCGAGAACCGCACGCCGGTGACGAGCGATCAGATCTCGCCCTGGCTGAAGACCGCAACGGTGGACATCGAGGACAAGCGCTTCTACCAGCACGGCGGCCTCGACTTCCAGGGCATCCTCCGCGCGGCGCTCGACAACCTCGAGGCAGGAGCGATCCAGCAGGGCGGCTCCACACTCGAGCAGCAGCTGGTGCGCAACCTCTATCTGTCCGACGAGCAGTCGGTCACCCGCAAGATCCGGGAGGCGTATCTCGCCACCGAGATGGCCGACACGTGGTCGAAGGACAAGATCCTGACCGAGTACCTGAACGTGGTGCCCTACGGGGCGGTCACCTACGGGTGCGAGGCGGCCGCGCTGCGGTACTTCAGCGTCCACTGCTCGCAGCTGACGCTGCGCGAGGCGGCCGTGATCGCAGGGCTTCCCCAGAATCCGATCACCTACAACCCGTTGTCGAACAAGGCGGCGGCGAAGGCGCGGCGCAACGAGGTGCTGGCCGCGATGCTGAGCCAGGGCCACATCACGCAGGCCCAGTACGAGAGGGCGGCGGCCTCGCCGCTCGGCACCCATCCCGGCAGCTACCTCGACACGACGGGCGGCGACAACGGCTACTTCGTCGCCTGGGTGCGCCAGACGATGGAGGAACGGCTCGGCCACCAGACGGTGCGCAAGGGCGGCCTCGCCATCAACACAACGCTCGATCCGCGCCTGCAGCAGGCCGCCCACACGACACTCAAGAACATGATGAGCTGGTCGGGAGCGCCGGCGGCGGCGCTGGTGTCGATCGATCCGCGCAATGGCCAGGTGCTGGCGATGGACGCGTCCGTGCCGTTCAGCAAGAAGTCGCAGTTCAACATCCCGGCCGAGGCCTATCGCCAGGTGGGCTCGACGTTCAAGATGTTCACGCTGGTGACGTCGATCCAGGATGGGTACAACCCGCAGACGACGAGCGAGCTGTCCGCGCACCTGTCGTACCTGTTCCCGAACACGCCGCTTGGCCCGAGCAACCCGTGGGTGGTCGACACGGCATCGGACAGTGAGGAGCTGAACGCGCCGCGCACGATCGCCGACGCGACCGCGCAGTCGGACAACACGGTCTTCGCCCGCCTGGCGATCGACCTGGGGGCCCCGTCCATCGTCGCTACGGCGCACAAGATGGGCATCCCGCCGTCGGTGCACCTAGCGCCGTACCCGTCGATCACGCTCGGCGTCAGCCCCGTGTCCCCGCTCTGGATGGCCACTGCGTATTCGACGCTTGCAGCCAACGGCGTGCGCCACAGCCCGCAGTTCGTCACCAGCATCGGCAGCATCGCCACCGGAAAGCGGCTCGACACCTACCCCAATCCCGGCCGCCGGGTGCTGTCAGACGGGGTCGCCTACGAGGCAAACCAGGTGCTCGAGGGGCCGATCTGCTGTGGCACCGCGGCCGCCACCGCGCAGTTCTCGGACGGCCGCGTCGAGTCCGGCAAGACAGGCACCACGAACGACTACAAGGACGCGTGGTTCTGCGGGTACACGCCCAACCTGACGACCTGCGTCTGGATGGGCTATCCGCAGGGCGAGATCACGCTGACGAACCTGAACGGGCACACACCGTTCGGCGGCGACATCCCGGCCACGATCTGGCGGACGTACATGGAGCAGGCGTTCGCGCTCGAGCCGAAGAAGTTCCCGCCGGTGTCGGCGTGGCCGCTTCCTCTGCATCCCGTGCAGTGGGTGCCGTTCCACTCGCAGTTCCCCACCTACGTTCCCTGCACGGTCAACTGCGGCGGCGGTTCGAAGAGCTCCTCGAACGGCACGAGCAACGGCAACAGCGGCGGCAACGGGAACGGCAACAGCGGTGGCAACGGTGGTGGCGGCGGCAGCGGCGGGCCGCCTCCCACCACCTGACGTGCTGACCGTCCCCGAAGCGCTCGAGGCGATCCGGGCCGCCAGCCCGGCGCCGCGGGGAACACTCGAGCCGCTCTCGCCGGATCTGGCCGGCCGGGTGCTGCTGGCCGACGTTCGTGCGACCGTCAGCCTGCCGCCCTTCGCGACCTCCGCGATGGACGGGTACGCCGTTCGGGCGGCGGAGCTGGGGAAGGCCCCGCTGCCGGTCGCATTCCGCATCGCCGCCGGCGATGCCCCGCGTGCGCTTGCGCCGAGCACGGCCGCGGGCATTGCAACGGGGGCCCCGGTGCCCGAGGGGGCCGATGCGGTCGTCCCGATCGAGGATGCGCGCGAGGACGGTGGCCTGATCGCCGAGCAGCCGCGCGTGGGGGCCGCCATCCGTCCGGCGGGCGGGGATCTCAGGGCGGGTGACGTCGTGGCGGCGCGTGGCACGGTGCTGCGGCCGGCGGTGCTGGCGGCGATCGCCGCAGCCGGCGTGCCGGAGGTCGAGGTGGCCTCGCGGCCGCGAATCGCGATCGTCGCCACAGGCAGCGAGCTGGTTCGCCCGGGCCGTCCGCTGGCGCCGGGCCAGATCTACGAGTCAAACGCCATCGCGGTGGCCGCGCAGGCGGTTCGAGCCGGGGCGGAGGTCGCGAGCACCGAGCTCGTGGAGGATGACGCCGAGGCCACGCGCGGCGCCTTCGCCCGCGCGCTGGCTGAGGCGGAGGTGGTGGTGTCGTCCGGAGGGGTCTCCGTCGGCCCCCACGACTACGTGAAGCCGGCCCTCGAGCAGCTCGGGGTGCGGGAGGTGTTCTGGCGGGTGCGCCACAAGCCCGGCAAGCCGCTCTGGTTCGGCGCCGCGCAGGACGGCACGCTGGTGTTCGGGCTGCCCGGCAACCCGGTGTCGAGCGTCGTGTGCTTCGAGCTGTTCGTGCGCGCGGCGCTCGAGGCGATGACCGGCGCCGAGCCGGCGCCGCGGCCGGTGGCGCGCCTGGCCGAGCCCGTGTCACGGCTGGCCGAGCGCGACCATGCCGTGCGCTGCACGCTGGAGCGCGGGGACGAGGGCATGAGCCTGCGCCCGCAGACCGCGCAGGACTCGCATCTGATCGCCCACGCGGCGGCGGCCGACGCGATCGCGTTGATCCCGGCCGGCAGCGGCGAGGTGGCGGCCGGCGAGCCCGTGGAGTATGTAGCCCTCTAGGCCGGAAGCTTGATGGTGCGGCCGTTCCGGCCCGGCAGCGTCACCGAGACCGCCCGCGCGAACACCACCCAGCGGTGCGACGCCGAGTAGAGCGGATGGCAGGCCGACAGCACCAGTCGCTCGTAGCCCTGCGGCTTGATGATGGCCCAGTCGGTGTTTGGCACCACCTGGTGCGTCTGGACGCGATAGTGGAACGTCGCGTAGGGCATCTCGAGATCGATCGCATCGCCGTTTCGGATGCCGTCGATGTTGCGGAACCACGCGCCGTATGTGGTGCGGTGCCCCGCGATCGCCACGGTCGAGCCCATGCCCGGGAACGACGTGTTCATGTAGTGGCCGGGCCCCTTGCTGAGGTCGGCGTCGATGCCTGCGGTCGTGCCCTGCACCACGACCACCTTCGACAGCCCGATCCGCCCGATGGTGAGGCGGCCGAAGGCGTGCCCCTCCTTCAGCGCGCGCCGGAACTCGAGGGCGTCCGCGCGGACCGCGGCCAGCGCGGCGGCGTCGCTCGGCGGCGGTGCCTGGTGTTGGAACAGCTTCTGCTCATCGTGGAACTGATGCGTCAGCGCACGCTGCTGCCAGTGCGCCCACAGCCAGGTGACCGGGTCGCCCCAGGCGAGGATGACGCCGGCGTAGAGGATCACGGCCACGCCGACGGCGATCAGCACATTGGAGAGTCGGCGAAGGCGCCGGCCGCCTGATCGAGCGGGCGTGCCCTCCGCCACGGTGCGCGTGGCCATCCCCTCAGTTATACCCGTGATTTGGCGTATGTGCAGGGCTGTAGCGACCTGTGATGACCGAGCCGACCTGGGCGGCCGACGCTGTGGCAAGCGTGAAGCACGCGGCCACCACCGGCGACAGGTAGCCGCTGGCGGTCATCGCGAGCAGCGCTCGCGGCGTGGAGAAGCCCAGGTGGAAGCTCGTCGCGTATTCGAGCACGAGGAGGAGCGGTCCGGAGAGGCCGAGCAGGTAGACGAGCAGCATGTACCGGCGGCCGAGACGGGCCGCCGAGGGAAGCAGCAGCCAGATGTGCGCGGCGGGCAGCACCAGGATCAGCGCGAAGGGGTTCACCGCCACGAGCAGCGTCGCTGCGAAGTCCAGTCCCAGCAGGCCCGCCACCAAGCCGCCCGTCCGGTCGGCCCCGCTGATCGGCCGCTGCGGGGTCAGCCGCGGACGGGTCACGAACCTCCACATGAGCAGACCCGCCAGCACCGCCAGCCCGATGCCCGTCCAGGAGATGCCGATGTCATTCGGGCGGGGGGCGATTTTCAGGCCCGAGGCGAGGCCACCCGGCAGGAACGGCAGCAGCCAGAGGGCGACGAGGAACGCGCCCCACGCGGCCATCCGCCAGCTGAGCGCGCGCGCGGCGGCCGCCAGCGGCAGGTGCCTGCGCCGGACGCGGGCGGTCATGTCGAGCGTCGTCACGAGCGCCGGCGCGAACAGCGCGACCAGCGCCATCTCGGCCAGCCAGCCCTGCATGGTGCGCGAGCCGAGGAAGATGTCGGGCCGTCCGCCGGGCTCGATCGATGGCGCGGCATCCAGCTGCTCGACCAGATTGGCGACCGTGCTGCCGGCGGCGCCCAGCTGCTCCGGGCTGAGGCTGTCGACCGTGGCCGCGGTATCCGGCGGCGGGCCGGCGCTGAGCGTGAGCGCCGGCACGCCGCGTGCGATCAGCGGCCCCTGCTCACCGACCGCGTAGGGGACGGCCAGCCCCGAAAGCTGATCCAGCAGGCCGGGCACCACCGGCGACCGTCCGGTCACCCGGGCCGCGACGGCACGGGTCGTCCGGTACAACGTGGGCGACGTCCCGCGGACGGTGTCCGGCCGGATCACGATGCGAAGCGGCGTTCCCCGCTCGGCGGCGAGCGACTCGAGCGAGATCGCCGAGGAGATACGGCCGGCGAACGGCGAGTGCTCCGCGAAGTACGTGGCGCCCTGGCCGCCACTGGTGCCGCCGTCGGTGGACACGAACAGCAGCCCGCGCTCGCGTGCGAGCGGCTGCAGCTCCTTCGCAAGCTCGAGCATCACCCCTACCGCCGCGGCGTTGTCGTCGACGCCCCTGCCCAGGCCGTCGTGGTGCGCGAACACCGCGATCAGGTCCGGACGCCGCCCGGGCAGGTAGCCGATCACGTTCTGCATCGGCACGTTCGCCTGCCCCGGCAGGTCGGCTGCGAACGTCTGCGTGGAGACGTGGTAGCCCGCCTGCTCCAGCTTGCCCCGCACCCAGGCGGCCGCCGCCAGGTCGCCGCCGCGGCCGGGCTCCCGGCCGTTTTGCTGCTTGGGGAGCGTCACCATCGAGGCCGCGGTGGTCGCGGCGGCGCTCCCGTCGAACGGCGCCAGCGGCTGCGCCGGCGGTGGGGGCAGCGACGGCTCCCGCACCGTCAGCGCCGCGACCAGGACGGGCACGAGGGCGATGACGGCGAGCAGGCGGTAGAGCGGCCACGAGACGAGCGGCCGGCGTGATGCGGCGCTGCGCGGCACGCGCCCTTATAGCACGGTTGCGGGCCGCAACCGGCCGCGCCACTACCATTTCGTCATGTCCGCCGAGGCGACCATCCTGCTCGTCGACGACGAGGAATCGATCCAGAAGCTGCTCACGTTCCCGCTCGAGCGGGAGGGCTACCGGGTCGTTCCCGCGCGGGACGGGGAGGAGGCGCTGCAGCGGTTCTCCGAGACGCCGGTCGACCTGGTCGTTCTCGACGTGATGCTGCCGAAGATGGACGGCCTCGAGGTCTGCCGGCGGCTGCGCACCACCTCCGCGGTGCCGATCATCATGCTGACGGCGCGCGACGACGAGGTGGACAAGGTGCTCGGCCTCGAGCTCGGCGCCGACGACTACATCACCAAGCCGTTCTCGATCCGTGAGTTCCGAAGCCGGATCCGAGCGATGCTGCGGCGGGCGACGCTGCTCTCCGAGCGGCGCCCGTTCGGCGACGAGGCGATCACCGCCGACGGCCTGGTGATCGAGCCCGCGAAGCGCACGGTGCACGTCGACGGCCAGGCGGTGCAGCTGACCTATGTCGAGTTCGAGGTGCTGCGCACGCTTGCCACCCACCCGGGCCGGGTCTACAGCCGCCAGGCCCTGCTCGAGGCGGTCTGGGGCGGATCCGCCTACCGCGAGCCGCGCACCATCGACGTGCACATCCGGCACCTGCGGGAGAAGCTCGAGGCCGACCCGGCCGACCCGGTGTACATCCTCACCGTGCGCGGGGCCGGCTACCGCTTCCGCGACGTGCCCGCCCAGTCGCCGTGAGATCGCTCCGCCTGCGCCTGATCGTGGTGCTGGCGGCCGTGGTGGCGACCGCGATGGGCGTGGTCTTCCTCTACGTCGTGCCGACCCTGCGAGAGAACCTGATTTCAGACCGGGTCAGCCGCCTGGAGAAGGTCGGCCATCGTGAGCAGAACGACCACATCCTGAAGCAGGAGATCGGCCAGGCGCTGCAGGCCGGCTGTCCGGGCACGAACGACGCGGCGTGGCGCCCGGTGATCAGGCGGACGAACCGGGTCGGTCGCCTCTCCTTCGTCCAGGCGTCGGTGTTCACCGTCTGCAACGGCCGGACGGTGGCGACACCGGTGACGGCCACCAACCTCGATACCGACGACCCGGTGATCGCCAAGGCGCTCGCGAGCGGGTTCTCGAGCGACCGGCATGGCGGCCGGCTGAAGGTCGCCGCAAAGGTAGGCCCGGGCACCGTGGTCGTGCTCACCCAGCCGGTGGGCGACGTGAACGAGACGTCCGACCTGGTCGAGCGGCGGATCGTGATCGCCACCGGCCTTGCCCTCCTCGTCGCGCTGCTGGTCGGCTGGGGCGCGGCGCACGCGGTCACGCTGCGGCTGGCGCGCCTCGAGGCGGGCGCCCAGCGGATCGCGGTCGGAGACTTCAGCACGCCGATCGGCGACACCAGCCCGGACGAGCTCGGCCAGCTGGCCCGCGCCTTCGACACCATGCAGACGCGGCTCGACCTGGCCGACCGGGTGCGAAAGGAGTTCGTCGCCAACGCCTCGCACGAGCTGCGGACGCCCCTGTTCACGCTCGGCGGGTTCATGGAGCTGCTGGACGACGAGGACATCGACGAGGCGACCCGCGCCGATTTCCTGCGCCAGATGCGTGAGCAGGTGAACCGTCTGACCAAGCTCGCGACCGACCTGCTCGATCTGTCCCGGCTCGATGCCGGCGCGTTCGACGTCGCGCACGAGCCGATCGACGTGGCCGCCGCGGCCCGTGGGCTGGTGCGCGAGTTCCGCGGCCTCGCGGCCGGCCACGGCAGCCGCATCTCGCTGGCCAAGCCGCCCACAGACCTGCCCAACGCGATCGGCGACGAGCAGCGCGTGCAGCAGATCGGCCGCGCGCTGCTCGACAACGCCATCCGGCACAACCCCGATGGGACGCAGGTGCGGGTGGCGGTGGCGGCGGAGAACGGCAGCGTGCGCCTGGAGGTGGCCGACGACGGCCGCGGCATCGGCGCGGACACCGCGCAGCACCTGTTCGAGCGGTTCTACCGCGGCGAGGCCACCACCGCGTCCGGCAGTGGCCTCGGCCTGGCGATCGCCCGCGAGCTGGCCGAGCGGATGGACGGCCGGCTGGAGCTGGTCAGCGGCGACGGGGAGACGCGGTTCGCGCTGACGCTGCCCGCTGCGGGAGATGACTGACCCCATGCGCGCACAGGGCTAACGTTCGGGCGGTGAAGGCCCCCGTACTGATCGCCGCCGTGGCGGGGCTCATCGCCGGTGTCGCCGCGGCCGTCGTGACGCTTGCGATCGCGTCCTCGAGCGGGGCGTTCGACGGCACGCAGACGGTCATCTCCGCCAGTGCCGCCACGGTGCAGCCCGTCAACGCGACCTCGACCGCCACCGGCTTCGACGCCGGGGCGATCTACCGCGCCCGCATCGGCGGCGTGGTCACGATCACGGCGCTGTTCGGCTCCAGCGAGTCGGGCGGCAGCGGCTTCGTCGTCAGCAAGGACGGCCTGATCATGACCAACGCGCACGTCGTCACCAACTCCGCGGACGCCAACGTCGACCCCCAGGACGTCAAGGCCGCAGACGAGATGTTCGTCCGCTTCGCCGACGGCAACCAGGTGCCGGCCACCATGGTCGGCTTCGACCTGTTCTCCGACGTCGCGGTGATCAAGGTCGCGCCCGGCTCCGAACGCCTCCGGCCGGTGCCGCTGGGCGACTCGGCCGCGGTTCGGGTGGGTGAGCCGGTCGCGGCAATCGGCAGCCCGTTCCTGGAGGCGGGGTCGCTGTCGGTCGGCGTGGTGTCGGCGATCAACCGGTCGCTCGCAAGCGGTACCGGGTTCGCGATCCCCGGTGCGATCCAGACCGACGCGGCGATCAACCACGGCAATTCCGGCGGCCCGCTGTTCGACGCTGCCGGGCAGGTGGTGGGAATCAACGCGCAGATCCAGACGACCAGCGGCGGCGGCGAGGGAGTCGGCTTCGCGGTGCCGATCGACCTGGCCAAGCGCGCGCTCGAGCAGCTCGTGCAGCACGGCGAGGTGCAATACGGCTGGCTGGGGGTGCGGCTGAGCACCGTGACGCCGGAGTTCGCCGACCGGTTCGGCCTGCACACCGACCACGGCGCGCTGATCGTCGCGGTCACGCCGAACGGCCCCGCCGCCCGGGCCGGCCTGCGCAACGGCGGGTCGCTGGAGCAGTTCCAGGGTGCGTCGATCCGGCCCGGCGGTGACGTGATCGTCAGCGAGAACGGCCACCGGGTGGTGTCCTCGGACGACTTCATCCGCCTTGTCGATCAGGCGAACCCGGGCGACGTGCTGCACCTGCGCGTGGTGCGCGGCGGCGACACCCGCGCCGTCGACGTCACGCTGGGCGTGCGTCCGCTGTAGCCCGCGGTTGCTAGGGTCTTCCGCCATGCAACGCGTCAACGTCGGACACAAGAATCTCGCGGACTACGCGTCGATCGTCGGCCGTTCGCTTGCGGACGAGATCCGCACCCTGGCCGAGCCGCTGCGGGGGCGCCGGATGCTTCACCTCTCGGCCACCGCGTTCGGTGGCGGCGTGGCCGAGATCCAGTACACCCTGATCCCGCTGCTGAACGACGTCGGTATCGAGACCGAGTGGCGGGTGATCCACGGCCGCGACGAGTTCTTCGACGTCACGAAGACGATCCACAACGCGCTCCAGGGGAATCCGCAGGGGCTCACCTCCGAGCAGCAAGAGGTGTTCCTCCGCTACAACGAGCTGAACGCCGAGGCGCTGACCGACGCCGACGAGTGGGACATGGTGGTCGTGCACGACCCGCAGCCGGTGGCGATCAGGTCGATGGTGCAGGCGTCGCGCCCGCGGTGGGTGTGGCGCTGCCACATCGATCTGTCGGAGCCGAACCCCGACGTGCTCGAGTTCCTGCTGCCGTCCATCGCCTCGTACGACGCCACGATCTTCCACATGCACGAGTACGTTCCGTCGGCGCCGGAGATCACCAACGCGGTGATCTGGCCGCCGGCGATCGACCCGCTGGCGCCGAAGAACATGGCGCTGGCGGCCGAGGATGCTGCCTACATCGTCGACCAGTTCGGCATCGACGCGAACCGCCCGATGATGCTTCAGGTGTCGCGCTTCGACCCCTGGAAGGACCCGGCCGGGGTGATCGAGGCCTACCGCGCGGTCAAGCGCGAGCACCCGGGGATGCAGCTGGCGCTGGTCGGGTCGATGGCGCACGACGATCCCGAGGGCTGGGAGTACTACAACCAGACGGTTGCCCTGGCGGGCGAGGACTCCGACATCCACATCCTCAGCAACCTGAACAACGTCGGCGCCGTCGAGGTGAACGCCTTCCAGGTGCACGCCGAGATGTGCATCCAGAAGTCGATCCGCGAGGGCTTCGGGCTGACGGTGTCGGAGGCGCTGTGGAAGGCGCGGCCGGTGATCGGCGGCAACGTCGGCGGCATCACGACCCAGATCGAGGACCACGTCACCGGGCACCTCGTCGACTCGCCGCAGGCCTGCGCGGAGCGGGCGCTCGAGGTCCTGGCCGATCCGCCGGAGGCGCGCGCGATGGCCCGGCGCGGCAAGGAGCATGTCCGCCGCCGGTTCCTGACCCCGCGGCTGGTGCGCGACTGGCTGGCGCTGATGCACCACTTCGACGGGGAGCAGGTCGAGCTGGACTTTCACCGCGCCCGCGTCTAGATGATTGATCCCACGCCGCCGTGCGGTCTGCGCGGGGGCGTGGGATCAATCATCTGCCCGCGGTATGGCCGCGCCCGGCTCCGGGTAGGCTTGCATGCCATGGACGAGGCCCCACTCCTGATCGTCTCCAACCGCGGACCGCTGCGCTTCGAGACGGCGGCGGACGGGAGCCGCAGCGCGACGCGCGGCGGCGGCGGGCTGGTCACGGCGTTGTCGGCGCTGACGTCGCAGCGTCAGCTGACCTGGGTGGCCAGCGCCCTCTCGGACGGCGACGCCGCCGTCGCCGCGGAGGGTGCCTACGTCGACGGCAACCTGCGGCTGCGGCTGGTCACCCATGACCGCGAGGAGTACGACCGCTACTACAACGTCTTCGCCAACCCGACGCTGTGGTTCCTGCACCACTATCTGTGGGGGCTGAGCCTGGAGCCGGACGTCGACCGGAACATCCGCCTCGCGTGGGATGCCGGCTATCTGCCGGTGAACGAGCGCTTTGCGCAGGCGGTGGCGGCCGAGCTCGAGAGCATCCGGGGTGACGGCCCGCAGCCGATCGTGATGGTGCACGACTACCAGCTGTTCATGGTGCCGGCGGGCATCCGCGCCCGCGTGCCCGGCGCGCTGATTCAGCACTTCACGCATATCCCGTGGCCCATGCCGGACTACTGGCGGATCCTGCCCGCCGGGATCCGGACCGCGATCCACGAGTCGATGCTGCACTGCGACATCGTCGGCCTGCACACGAACCGCTACGTCCGCGCGTTCCTGCACTGCTGCGACGAGCTGACCGACGGCGAGGTGGACTTCGCGAGCTGCACGGTGCGGTTCCGCGGCCGGGACGTGGAGGTGCGGAGCTACCCGATCTCCGTCGACCCGGCCGAGTTCGAGCGGCTGGCGGCGACCGAGGAGGTGCTCGAGCTGGCGCCGTCGATCGAGCTGGCCCGGCCGGAGAAGATGATCCTGCGCGTCGACCGCACCGATCCCTCCAAGAACGTGGTGCGGGGGCTGCGGGCGTTCGACCTGTTCCTCTCCCAGCACAGCGAGTGGCGTGGGCGGGTGACGATGCTGGCGCTGCTGGATCCGTCGCGCGCCGACATCCCGGAGTACGCGGAGTACGTCGGCGCGATCCAGCGCGCCGTGCGCGAGGTGAACGACCGCTGGTACATGACCGGCATGTGGACGCCCGTCGACCTGCGCATCTCCGACAACTTCCCGCAGGCGGTGGCGGCCTACAAGGCGTACGACGTGCTGCTCGTGAATGCGATCTTCGACGGGATGAACCTGGTGGCGAAGGAGGCGCCGCTGATCAACGAGCGCGACGGCGTGCTGATCCTGTCCGAGAACGCGGGATCGCACGAGGAGCTGGCTCCGTGGGCCCTGTCGGTGAACCCGTTTGACATCCAGCAGCAGGCGGACGCGATCTACCAGGCGCTGACGATGCACCAGTCGGAGAAGCGGGAGCGGATCGAGGGGCTGCGCGGCCAGGTGCGCGAGCACGACATCGCCCGCTGGATCGACGCCCAGCTCGTCGACCTCGCCGCGCTGCGGCCCGTCGAGGCGTGATCGTCGGGATCGACCACGTCCAGGTGGCTGCCCCGCCGGGGTGCGAGGAGCAGGCGCGGGCGTTCTATGGCGGCCTGCTGGGGCTGGAGGAGATAGCAAAGCCGGAGCCGCTGGCCGCCCGCGGTGGGTGCTGGTTCGCGGTGGGCCGTCAGGAGCTCCATGTTGGCGTGGCGGAGCCGTTCGCGCCGGCCGCAAAGGCGCACCCGGCGCTGCGGGTCGACATGGCGGAGGAGCTGCGCGACCTGGCCGGGAGGCTGTCGGCGGCGGGGCACGCGGTCAGCTGGGACGAGGCGCTGCCCGGCACGGAGCGGTTCTACGTCGCGGATCCGTTCGGGAACCGGCTGGAGCTGCTCGCCGCAGACTAACGCTGAGCTCCTCTCCGCTCTGGCAGGGACGAGTCACACAGGTGTCACAGCGGTTCACAGAGCGGTCACGAACCCGTGTCGTCGCCCTGCGCGGGCTCTGAGCCCGCCTCGCACTCCAACCCGCCTTTCGCCACGAATCGCTGTTACAGCCGGCATTACGTGTGTCACGAGGCGGTCACAACGGTGTGCCGACGGCCGAGTCGGGCTCAGAGCCCGGGGTGGCGGACCCGTTCGGATCGTCGGATCATGGCCCTAACGGGCTGGGATGCGTCGGCTGGTACACCTTCAGCCCACCGCCGTCGGGCATCACGATCGTCGTCCAGAGGCCCCAGCTCTCCTCGATCACCCCGCCCGTCGTGCTGACGCCCCGGCGTTCGAGCGCGGCCATCGTCGCCTGGATGTCCTCGCACATCAGGAACAGCTCGTGGCGTCCGCTGTCCTTTGCCGGGTGCACCGCGATCTCGGCGGGCGGCAGCGCGAAGATCAGCCACCCGCCGTGCGCATCGACGTGCGGCAGCTGAAGGACATCCCGGAAGAACGCGCGCACGCGATCCGCCTCCGGGGAGAACACGATCGCGTGGACGCCGGTTACGCCGAGGTCGTTCGAGCCGTCAGCCACCGCTTGAAACGCTAGCCGAACCCGCCACGGCGGCACCGGCGCCGCGCCTGCCCCCGTAGACTTCGCGCCGATGTCCGAGATCCGCATGATCGACGTCGGCGACAAGCCGGTCACCCGCCGCAGGGCGGTCGCCTACGCCCATGTCGCCATGGGTGACGACGTCCGCGAGCGGATCCGCTCAGGCACGCTTCCCAAGGGCGACGTCCTCGCCGTCGCCCGCGTCGCCGGCATCATGGCCGCCAAGCGCACCCCGGACATCGTCCCGCTCTGCCACCCGCTCCCGCTCACCCGCGTGGACGTCACCCCCGAGCTCGACGACGACGGCGTCGCGATCACCGCCGCCGCCGAGACGACCGCCCAGACCGGCGTCGAGATGGAGGCCCTCACCGCCGCCCTTGCCGCCGCGCTCACGGTCTACGACATGACCAAGGGCATCGACCCGTCCATCTCCATCGACGGCGCCCACCTCGTCGAGAAGGAGGGCGGCAAGTCGGGCCACTGGCGGCGCCCGGGATGAGGGCCGCCGTGCTGACGGTCTCCGACGGCGTTGCCGCGGGCACCCGCGAGGATGCGAGCGGCCAGGTGCTCGCCGACCGCGCCGCCGCCGCCGGCTTCGACGTGGTCGAGCGGCGCACCGTGCCGGACGACCACGACGGCATCGCCGACGCCCTGGTTCACCTGACCGCGCTCGCGGACCTGGTTCTGACCACCGGCGGCACCGGCTTTGCCCCGCGGGACGTGACGCCCGAGGCGACGGCATCGGTGGTCGAGCGGCCCACGCCCGGCCTGGACGAGGCGATGCGCGAGGTGTCTCGCCGGGCATCGCCCCACGGCCTGCTCTCCCGCGGCCAAAGCGGCATCCGCGGCTCCAGCCTGATCGTCAACTTCCCCGGCAGCCCGCGCGCGTGCGCGGAGTGCTTCGACGCCGTCCAGCCCGCCCTCGGCCACGGGGTCGAGCTGCTCACCTCCCGGCCTACGGAGCATCCATGAGCACGGTTATCACCGCCCGGCGGTTCGTCTCGCTGGTCAAGTTCGAGCACACCGTGTTCGCGCTGCCGTTCGCCTTCGTCGGCGCCATCCTGTCGGTCGGCGAGGTGCCGTCGGCCGCGGCGCTCGGGTGGGTCACCCTGGCCATGGTCGGCGCCCGCAGTCTCGCCATGGCCCTGAACCGGCTGATCGACGCCGAGATCGACGCCCGCAATCCGCGCACTGCCGCTCGCGAGCTGCCGTCCGGCCTGCTCTCGCGAGCGCAGGTGACCGCCTTCTGCATCGCCTCGCTGGCGGTGTTCCTCGTGGCCGTCTGGCAGCTCGACCCGATCGTCCACCCGCTCTGGCCCATCCCGGTGGCGCTGTTCGTGCTCTACCCGTACACCAAGCGCTTCACCTGGCTCTGCCATTTCGTGCTCGGTCTCGCGACGGGACTGGCGCCGATCGGCGCCTGGCTCGCGGTCAGCGGCCACACCGACATCGCCCCGTTCATGCTGTGGGCCGCGGTGGCGCTTTGGATCGGCGGCTTCGACATCATCTACGCCACGACCGACGTCGAGTTCGACCGCCGGGAGGGCCTCTACTCGATCCCCGTCCGGTTCGGCATCGGGCCGGCGCTGATGGTCACCCGCGTCTGCCACCTGCTCGCGGTCGCCCTCCTGATCGGCGTCGGCGTGCACCTCGGTCTGGGCCCGCTGTACTACCTCGGCCTCGCGATCGTCGCGGCCCTGCTCGGCTACGAGAACGCCATCGTCCATCCGGACGACCTGTCCCGCGTCAACGTCGCGTTCTTCACGCTGAACGGCGTGATCTCCATGGTCTTCCTGGCCGCGGTGCTGGCCGATGTCCTCGCCTGACCCGGCGATCCGCTGCGATGCGGTCAGCCGGCGCTACGGCGAGCGCCTCGCCCTCGACCGCGTCACTCTGCGCGTCGACGACGGCGAACGGGTGCTGCTGACCGGCGGCAACGGCGCCGGCAAGACCACCCTGCTGCGGATGCTGGCCACGGTGCTGCGCCCACACGGAGGCGCGCTTCACGTCGCAGGCCACCCGCTGCCGCGCGAGGCGCGCAGGGTGCGGCCGCTGGTCGGGTATCTCGGGCATGAGCCGCTCGTCTATCCCGGACTGACCGCCGGCGAGAACCTCGAGCTCTACGCCGCCCTCCAGGCGGTGCCGGCCGACCGCGCCGGCGCGGCGCTCGAGCTGGTGGGCCTCGACCGTCGCCGCGGCGATCTCGCCTCCGACCTGTCGCGCGGCATGCGGCAGCGGCTGGCGCTGGCGCGGGCGGTGCTGCACCGGCCGCGCATCCTGCTGCTCGACGAGCCCACCACCGGGCTCGACGATGACGGCCGTGAGCGGCTGCGCGGGCTGCTCGCAGCGCATGATGGGACCGCCGTCATCTCCACCCACGAGCCGGAGTGGTTCCATACGCTGGGCGTCCGCCGCGTCGCGCTCGCGGAGGGCCGGATCGCGTGAGGGCCTACCGGGCGCTGCTGCGCAAGGACCTGCTGCTCGAGTGGCGCGGGCGCGAGCTGGTGCCGGCCATGCTCGCCTTCGTGCTCGGCGCCATGGTGCTCGTCCGGTTCGGCCTCGGTGGCGAGACGCTCGCCGGCGGCACCCGGGCCGCCACCGGCCTGCTGTGGGTGATCGTCGTGTTCACGTCGATGCTCGCGCTCGTCCGCAGCTTCGCGCAGGAGCGCGAGCACGGCATCTGGGACGGGCTGCTCTCGACGCCGGCCGACCGCTCGGCGATCTGGGCGGCCCGGGCCACCGCCACCTTCCTCTTCCTCGCGGTCACGCAGGCTGTCGCGCTGCCGCTGTTCTGGCTGTTCTTCCTGCAGGAGGGCCGCTCGCCGAGCCTCGGCGTGCTCGTCGCCGCTCTGCTGCTGGCCGATCTGGGGGTGGCGATGCTCGGCTCGCTGCTGGCCGGGCTGGCCACGCACGTGCGCGCCCGGGAGGTGCTGCTGCCGGTCATGTTCCTGCCCTTCATGCTCCCGCTCGTGACAGTCGCAGTGCGCCTCACCGTCGACACGATTTCCCCGCAAACAAGCGGTTTGCACACGTCCCAGGGGCTGGGCTTCCTGGCCCTCTATGATACGATCTTCGGGCTCCTGGGCTGGGCGCTTTTCGAGTACGTCGTGGAGGATTGAGGCAATGGTGATCGGCTCGCGCAGAGCCCGACCCGATGGGGCGACGGTCGCCGCGACCGCGACGGCGGTGCTCATGGCGCTCGCCTTGGCGATGATCTTCTTCTACGTCCCCACGGACGTCGATCAGGGGTACTCGCAGCGCATCTTCTACTTCCACGTGCCGATCGCGATGACCACCTACACGCTGTTCGCCTGGTCCGCCGTGAACGCCGCACGCTATCTGTGGCGCCGCGACCCGTCGCTCGACCTGAAGAGCTACGTGCCGATGCACCTCGGCGTCATCTTCGGCTCGCTGACGCTGGCGACGGGGTCGCTGTGGGCGAAGATCTCGTGGGGCCACTGGTGGTTTTGGGGCGACACCCAGCTGACCACGTTCCTGATCATCTTCCTGTTCAACTGCGCGTACTTCATGCTCCGGTTCTCAGTCGAGCCGGGCGAGCGCCGCGCGACCTACTCCGCCGTCTACGCCCTGCTCGGCGTCGGCCTGATCCCGCTGTCGGTGCTGGGCGTGCGGTTCGCGCAGCGCAATGAGCTGATCCATCCAATCACGTTCAACTCGAACGGTGCCAACATGGACGGCAGCATGTTCCTCACCTTCCTGGTCGCGCTGGCCGCCATGCTGTCCCTGGCCGTCACGATGTACCTGGTCGAGCTCCGCGGGAAGCGGATCGACGACCGGATCCGGGCCATCCGGCGGCTGGCCGAGGCGCGCGCGTGATCGACGAGACCGCGGTCAAGTACGTCGCTGCGGTCTACGGGCTCGTCTGGGTCGTCACCATCGCCTACATCGCAATCCTCAACGCCAAGCTGGGACGCCTGGAACGGCAGCTGGACGAGATCGCGGGCCTGCTGGAGCGGAGGGCGGGCGATGCCTGAGCCCGTCCACCTGCTGCTCGTCGGCACCAGCCACCGCCACGCGCCGATCGCCGTGCGTGAGCAGCTGGCCGCTCAGGCGCACGGCCGCCGGCTGATCGAGTCGGTGACCGCCGAGGACGCCGTGATCGAGGCGGTCGGCCTGTCGACCTGCAACCGCTGCGAGCTGTACATGGTCGGAGCCGATCCGGCAGCCATGCAGGAGGCGGCGGTACGGCGGCTCGCCGAGTACGCCCACCGCAGCGAGGAGGAGATCGTCCCACTGCTGTACGTCCGCGAGGGTGCCGACGCGGCCGGGCACCTGTTCGAGGTTGCCGGCGGGCTCGACTCGCTCGTGCCGGGCGAGGCTCAGATCCTGGCGCAGATCCGCGAGGCGTACGCATCCGCGCTCGACATGGGGTCGACGGGGACGGTCTCGAACCGGCTGTTTCACGAGGCGCTCGAGGCGGGCAAGCGTGTGCGCCACGAGACGGCGATCGGGCGGTCGAACGCGTCGGTCGCGTCGGTCGCCGCCGAGCTCGTCCGCGACACGCTCGGCGACGAGCTCGAGGGTGCCACGGTGCTCATCGTCGGCGCCGGCAAGGTGGCCGAGCTGGTCGCCCAGAACCTGTCCTCGCGGGGCGGCGTGCGGATCGTCGTCGCCAACCGCAGCCGCGAGCGCGCTGCAGCGCTGGCGGAGCGCTTCGACGGCGAGGTGGTGGCGCTGGACGAGCTCCCCCAGGCGGTGGCCGCCGCCGACGTGGTCGTCAGCTCCACGCTCTCGGACGAGTATCTGATCCGGGTGCCCGACGTGCCCCCGGGGCGCAGGGTGCTGGTCGACCTCGCCCTGCCGCGGGACATCGACCCGGCCGTGGCGGACGTCGAGGGCGTGACGCTGGTCAACCTGGACGATCTCGAGGAGACGGTCCTGCGCAATATCGGCCTGCGCCGCGTCGAGGCCGATCAGGCCTACGCCATCGTGGCCGAGCAGACGGCCGAGTTCCGCAGCTGGCTGGCCGCGCTCGAGGTGGTGCCGGCGATCCGGCAGCTGCGCGCCTTCGCCGAGCAGATCCGGCGCGACGAGCTGGCCCGGATGGACGGCCGCTGGGAGAGCCTGTCGGAGGCCGACCGCGAACGCCTCGACCAGCTCACGCAGAGCATGCTCAACAAGCTGCTCCACCGCCCCACGGTGCGGCTGAAGCAGCTCGCGGCCGAGAACGCCGACGCGCCGCACGTCGAGACGATGACAGAGCTGTTCGGCCTCGGCCGTCGGTGACGCGGATCGGCACGCGCGGCAGCGCGCTTGCCATGGCCCAGGCGCGATGGGTGGCCGACCGGGTTGAAGCCGCCGAGCTGGTGGTGATCGAGACCGCGGGCGACCGCGACCGCGTCAGCGGCCGGTTCGACCGCATCGGCGACGGCCGCGCCGTGTTCACCGCGGAGATCGAGCGGGCCCTGCTCGACGGCCGCATCGATGTGGCGGTGCACAGCGCCAAGGATCTGACGGGCGACATGCCGGACGGGCTCGAGATCGCGGCCGTGCCGCAGCGCGAGGACGCGCGCGACGCCTGCTGCGGCCCGTTCGCGGCGCTCGAGGACATCCCCGCGGGCGCTCGCATCGGAACGTCGTCCGCCCGCAGGGCGGGGCTGCTGGCCGAGCTGCGGCCGGATCTGGAGGTCGTACCGCTGCGCGGCAACGTCGACACTCGCCTGCGCAAGCTGGAGGCGGGCGACGCGGATGCGATCGTGCTGGCCGCGGCCGGCCTGATCCGCCTGGGCCTCGAGGAGCGGATTGCCTTCCTGTTCGACCCGGCGGCCTTCGTGCCCGAGGCCGGCCAGGGCGCGCTCGCCCTGCAGGTGCGGGCGGGGGAGGAGCGGCTGGTGGCCGCGCTCGACCACCCGCCGTCGCACGAGCAGCTGCTGGCCGAGCGCGCGCGCGTCGCTGAGCTGGGCGGCGGGTGCACCGTCCCGGTGGCGGCGCACGCCTGGCACGAGGGCGGCGAGCTGCGGATCCGCTCCTGGGTGGCGGCGTGACGGTCTACCTGGTCGGCGCCGGGCCGGGCGACCCCGGTCTGCTCACGGTTCGCGGCCGGGAGCTGCTCGAGCGCTGCGACGCGCTCGTGTACGACCGTCTCGCGGATCCCCGCATCGTCGCTCTCGCGCCTGCCGGCGCCGAGCGCATCTACGCCGGGAAGGAGCCGAACCGCCACGCGCTGACGCAGGAGCAGATCAACGACCTGCTGGTCGAGCTGGGCGGGCGGTGCCGGTGCGTGGTGCGGCTGAAGGGCGGCGACCCGTTCATCTTCGGCCGCGGCGGCGAGGAGGCGCTGGTGCTCGAGGCCGCCGGCATTCCCTGGGAGGTGGTGCCGGGCATCTCGTCCGCCTACGCCGTCCCCGCCTATGCAGGGATCCCGGTCACCCAGCGCGGGATGGCCGCGCAGTTCACGGTCGTGACGGGCCACGAGGACCCGGCCAAGGAGGGGAGCGACCTCGACTGGGCGTCGCTGGCCGCCACGCCGGGCACGCTTGTCTTCCTGATGGGCGTTCGCTCGCTGCCCGGGAACGCCGCCCGGCTGATCGAGCACGGCATGCCCGCGGACACGCCGGCCGCCGTCATCTCGCACGGGACGCGGCCGGAGCAGCGCACCGTCACCGCGACGCTGGGCGGCATCGCGGAGGCGGCGGCCGGGATGCAGGCCCCGGCCATCACCTTGGTGGGGCCGGTCGCAGCGCTGCACGACCGGCTGGCCTGGTGGGAGCGCCGGCCGCTGTTCGGGCGGCGGGTCGTCGTCACCCGCGCCCGCCCTCAGGCAAGCGGGCTTGCCGCCCGGCTGTCAGAGCTCGGCGCCGGCGTCGTCGAGGCGCCGGCGATCGCGATCGAGCACCTGCCGTTCGACCGGCCCGATCTCGGCTCCTACGACGTGGTCTGCGTGACCAGCGCGAACGGCGTCGAGCGGCTGCTGGACGGCGACGTGCGCGCGCTGCACGGCGTCACCGTGGCGGCCGTCGGCAGGGCAACCGCCGAGGCGCTGCGGCAGCGGGGGATCGTCGCCGACGTGATGCCAGATCAGGCAACGTCGGATGCCATGGTGCCGGCGCTCGGCGATGTGGACGGAAAGCGGGTGCTGGTCGCCACCGCCGAGGGCGCGCGGACGGCGTTGCCGGACGGCCTGCGGGCGGGCGGCGCGGACGTGGACGTGCTGCACCTGTACCGGACGGTGCGCGAGCCTGTCGACGTGGATGCGGTGCTCGGCGCCGACCTGGTCACCTTCACATCGTCCTCGACGGTCGACAACGTCCTCGAGGCGCTGCCGGCCGACGCACCGTCGCGGCTGCGGGCGGTGTCGATCGGGCCGGTGACGTCCGCATCGCTGCGGGCGCACGGCATCGAGCCGGTGGCAGAGGCCGACCCGCACGACGTGGATGGGCTGGTCGAGGCAGTGCTCGCAGTAGCATCGAGGCCGTGAGCCGCCGGGTCGTCACCTTTCTGTCCGACTTCGGATCCTCGGATCCGTTCGTCGGCATCTGCCACGGCGTGATAGTCCGGACGTGTCCGGACGCGGAGGTGATCCACCTCGCGCACGGCATCCGGCCGCAGTCCGTCGGCCAGGGGGCGCGGGTGCTGGCGGCCTCGATTCCCTACCTGCCGGTGGGCGTGCACATGGCGGTGGTCGACCCGGGCGTGGGTTCGCAGCGGCGCGCGGTGTGCCTGCGCAGCGGCGACGGGCGGCTGTTCGTGGGACCGGACAACGGGCTGCTGATCCCGGCGGCCGAGGTGTGCGGCGGCATCGAGCAGGCGGTGGAGATCACCGACGCGCGGTTCATGCTGCCGTCCGTGTCGCGCACCTTCCACGGGCGGGACGTGTTCTCTCCTGTGTGCGGGCACCTCGCGGCGGGAGTGGATCCAGCCGAGCTCGGCCATGCCGTCGATCCCGGCGAGCTGGTCCGCATCATCGAGCCCGGCGCCGAGGTCGACGGGTCGGTGCTGACGGCCGCCGTGCAGCAGATCGACCGGTTCGGGAACCTCCAGCTGTCGGCGGTGCCGGCGGACGTGGATGGGCTGTTCGAGAACGGGCGGGTGGTGGAGCTGCGGCATCGCGACGACCGGTACTTCGCGACCTGCGCGCTCACCTTCGCCGACGTGGAGCGGGGCGAGCTGGTGCTCTACGAGGACTCGGAGCAGCGCCTCTCGGTGGCGATCAACCGCGGCAATGCCGCCGAGCTGGTCGACGCGGAGCCGCTGGACATGGTCGCGGTCGACTTCGCACCGCGCCCGCAGGTGTGAAGAGTCGGTGAGGCCCCTTGACGCGGGGCGTCCGGCGTGGTGGGATGCATGACACAGAACGGCCTTCGCGGAGCGGTAGCACCGTCCCGGAGGCCGTTCCTTTGCGTGCGTGGTCGAGGCCGGGTGCGGATAGACTGTCGCCCGCGGCGAGGTAGCTCAGTTGGTAGAGCACGCGACTGAAAATCGCGGTGTCGGCAGTTCGACTCTGCCCCTCGCCATCCCGTGCGAAGACGGTTCTCGAGCCACGTCGCCGCCGGCGGCGCGACCTGAGCGCGTGGGCTCAGACGGCTGCGGCTCACCCAGGTGAAACAGGACATCGTCGTTGACGTCCCACCTCCACGCCCCAAGAATGGATCTACTCTCGCGCGGCGTGGCCGTGCGCCATCAGCTCGGACGTTCCGATCACAAGCACTGGACCACACCATCGACTGATTCGACAAGCCGGCGCCGCTGTCGCGCTCACCGCCGCCATGCTGTCCGCCGGCATCGCGCAAGGTGCCACTGCGCCCGGAATGAACGGGAAGATCGTGTTCGCCGGTGGGTTGTCGGGAACGTCGCAGATCTACACCGTTGAGCCGGATGGTTCGTCGCTGACCAGGTTGACGGTGGACGGCTCGAATGACGTGGCGCCGGCGTGGTCGCCCGACGGCACCCGGATCGCGTTCTCGTCGGACCGCGATGGCGATCGAGAGATCTTCGTGATGAACGCGGATGGGTCCGACCAGCATGCCCTGACCGTGAACACAGCGGACGACTCTGACCCGGCATGGTCGCCCGATGGAAGCCAGATCGCATTTACCTCCGATCGCGACGGCGACAACGAGATCTTCGTGATGAACGCCGACGGAACCGGTCAGAC
>DATAHR010000095.1:0-17238 GCA_036263035.1 Gaiellales bacterium
CTCCCGATCTGCGTGATCGCAGATCGGTCGTGACCGTTGCAAGGCCTGCGGCCTTGCAACTGCGGCGTCCTCGGTCGGGCCGATATTCCCGATATCGGCCCTCCCTCGATCCTTGCGCTGCTTGCCTACCGATCGCTCAGAACGCACGGCGCCGTGGAACCAATCATCTAGCTGCCAAGCAGTCTGAGCAGCGCCGCCGTCCCCGCCGCCGCGAACACCACCACGAGGAACGGCGCCCGCCGCCAGACCAGCACCGCGGCGACCGCCATCGCGGGCACCCGGGCGTCCAGCACCAGCTCTCCGCCGCTGTTCAGCGTCTGCACGGCGACCAGCCCGGCGAGCACGGGGATGCTCAGCAGCTCGAGCACCTCGACCGCCCCCGCCGGCATCGGCCGGCGGCCGATCACGACCGGTCCCACCGCCTTCAGCGCATAGGAACCGGCCGCGAGCAGCAGCAGCGCCGTCCAGCTCACCCGCTCCCTCCCCTGCGCGCCCTGCGGCGCGCGGCGAGCCCTGCAACCACGCCGAGGGCGGAGGCAAGGATCGGCACCCCGGCTGGGGTGAGCGGCACCAGCACCGTCGCGATCACGGCGCCCGCCACCGCCGCCGCGGGGGCTCCGGGCCGGCGCAGCTGGGGCGCCAGCAGGGCCAGGAAGGCGGCCGGGAACATCGCGTCCAGCCCCAGCGCCGAGGGATCGGCCAGCCCCCTGCCGGCGAGGGCCCCGAGCGCCGTGCCCGCGTTCCAGCAGACGAAGACGCTGATGCCGGTGGCCAGGAACGCGAACTGCGCAGTGGCGGCGTCGCCCTGCGCCCGGGCCATCGCCGTCGTCTCGTCGATCACCAGCTGTGACTGTGCAGCCCTCGACGCCGGCCGGCCGCGCAGCACGCTGACGAGCGACAGCCCGTACAGCGCATTTCTCCCGGCCAGCAGCAGCGCGGGCGCGATGGCTGCGGCGGCGGAGCCGCCCGAGCCGAGCACGCCGACCGCCGCGAACTGCGACGCCCCCGTGAAGACCAGCAGGGACATCGCGCAGGTCTGCGCAGCCGTCAGGCCGGCGGCGACCGACAGCACGCCGAAGGAGATGCCGTACGTCCCGGTGGCGATGCCGATGGCGACGGCCGTCCGGACGATCTTCCGGCGCTCGCCGCCGCTCACCGCGTCCAGATCGACCCCGAGCTGTAGTGGCGGAGCCCCAGCTGGAACATGGCCCAGCCGAGAGCGGCGAAGAAGGCAGCCATGGCCACGAGCAGCGCCGCGTGCGCCGGGTCGAACGACCGCACCAGCTGCGCGGGCAGCCCGGTCACGAAGGCGGCGGGAACGGCGGTGAACAGCAGCACCTTGGTCGCACCGCCGAACAGGTCGAGCGGGTAGCTGGCGAAGATCAGGATGGCGTTGAACCCGAGGTCGGCCTGCTCGCCGCGGCCGCCCACGAACAGCGTCAGCGCACCGCAGGCGACAAGGAAGCCGACAAGCACCACGGACCCGGCGACGGAGCCGAGCACGAACACGGCGGCTCGCTCGGGCGTCGGGTCGCCGGCCACGGCGAACAGGACGGGACCGAACAGCAGGTCGCCCATGTTCGCGGAATCGATCCGGCTGGTGAGGATGTGCGAGAGCGGGCCGACCGGCAGCACCAGCGTCTCGTCCAGCTCGCCGTCGGCGGCCAGGTGGCCGATGCGTCGGCTGTTCGCGAGCAGGCCGAGCGCGGCGCCGGCCGACGTCATCAGGATCGTGAACAGCACGATCACGTCCTGCGTCCCCCAGCCGCGCAGCGTCCCCACCTGGTCGAAGAAGAGCACCCAGAACACGATCCACGTGCCGTCGTTGACCACCATCACGGTCACCTGCAACCAGAACGAGCTCCGGTTTGCGAGCGCGTCTGCAAGCGAGGCGCGGAGGGTGCTCGTGACGGCCGTCATCCGCCCATCACCTGGAGCCTGCGCTCGCCGGCGGCGAACACGACCGCTGCCAGCGCGAGCAGGGCCGCCAGCCAGCCGACCTGCCAGAGCAGCAAGAGGGGATCGGCATCGCCGGAGGCGATCTTGCCCGGCACGTAGGCCATGGTGGCGAAGGGCAGCAGCTTGCACGCGACCTCGAACGGCCTGGGGAGGATGTCGAGCGGGATCAGCATGCCGCCCGGGATGAACACGAGCTTCTGGAAGAGGAACCACGTCGACTTGGCGTCGAGCAGCCAGAACGCGATCCCGCCGAACGCGTGGCTGGAGGCGATGTTGGCCGTGGTGCCGAGCACGATGGCGGGCACCGCCATCGCCAATGCCGCGGACGAGGGCGGAGGGCCGGCAAACAGCCAGGTCAGCGCGGCACCGGCCACGAACGCCGCCGCCATGCGGGCGCATGCCTCGCCGAGGTCGATCGCCATGCGCAGCCCGACGACGGACACCGGACGCAGCATCTGGATGGCGATGGCTCCGCCGCCGATCTCGTCGCCGATCTCCTCCACTGAGCGGGGCCTCACGCCGAGCACCGCGGTCTGGGCCGCAAACACGTACCAGAGCAGGGAGCTGCGCGTGTAGCCCTCGAGCTCGCCGCCGTTCGCGTCGATGGCGCTGCCCCAGAGCGCGGACATGACCAGCAGGATCACGGCGAAGAAGCCGATCCGCACGGACAGGTCGCCCGGCGACCGCAGGGTGCGCAGCAGGCCCAGGCGCCAGCCGGCCAGATACGGGCTCACAGCGGCCTCGCGTAGATGTGGGACACGATCTCCTCGAGCGGCGGATCGGCCACCGAGATGTCGACCACCTGGTAGCGGTCGAGCAGGTCGTCGAGCACGCTGCGGATCGGGCGGACGCCCGTGTCGACCTCCAGCTTGGCTCCGGCTCCCGTCAGCTTGACGAGGCGGGCGCCCTCGACCTGGATATCGCCGGGCGGCTGCTCGAACCGCACGTCGAGCACCTTCGTGCCGAGCAGCGCGCGCCGCATGACAGAGACGCGGTCGTCGTAGATCAGCCGGCCATGGTTGATCACGATCACGCGGCGGGCCACCTGCTCGATGTCGGAGACGTCGTGGGATGTGAGCAGGATGGTCGTGCCGCGCTCCTCGTTGATGCGGACGATCAGGTCGCGGAACCGCGCCTTGGCGACCAGGTCGAGGCCGATCGTCGGCTCGTCCAGGAAGAGCACCTCCGGCGCGTGCAGCATGCTCGCCACCAGCTCGCAGCGCATGCGCTGGCCCAGGGAAAGCCCGCGCACCGGCTGGTCGAACAGCCCGCGCGCGTCCAGGAGGTCGCCGAGCTCGTCCACGCGGCGGCGCTCCTCGTCGTCGGCAATCCGGTAGATGCGGGCGAGCAGCGAGTACGTCTGCCGGGGCGTGAGCTGGTACCACAGCTGCGACCGCTGCCCGAACAGCGTCCCGATCCGCGCGGCCAGCTCACGCCGGCGCTTCCACGGCACGATCCCGAGCACCGTCGCCTCGCCTGACGACGGGTACAGGATGCCGGTCAGCATCTTGATCGAGGTCGACTTGCCGGCGCCGTTCGGCCCGATGTAGGCCAGCCGCTCTCCCGCCTCGACGGCGAAGCTGATGCCGGCCACCGCCTCGACCGGCGCGCCGCGGCGGCTCGGGAAGGTCTTGCGCAGATCGCGGACGTCGATGGCGGCCATGGGGCACCGTAGCAAGGCGCAGGGCTACGATTCCGTGCATGCCGAGCGAGCAGGACGTACGCCAGGCGCTGGTGGCGGTGATCGATCCGGAGATCCGCCGCAGCGTCGTGGAGCTGGACATGGTGCGCGACGTCCGCGTCGACGGCGGCCGGGTCGAGGTGATGATCACCCTGACCACGCCCGGCTGTCCGATGAAGGCGAATCTCGAGCAGCAGGTGCGCGACCAGGTCGGCAAGGTGGCGGGCGTGGAGTCCGTCGGCGTCGCGTTCGACGCGATGACTCCCGAGCAGAAGACCGCGCTGCGCCAGCGGCTGAACGGAGGAGAGGCCGGCCAGGAGCGCAAGCTCTCGCTGCAGCCGTCGACTCGCGTCGTTGCCGTGGCCTCGGGCAAGGGCGGCGTGGGCAAGTCGACGCTGACGGCGAACCTGGCTGCGGCCCTGGCGCTCGACGGCGCCGAGGTCGGCGTTGTCGATGCTGACATCTACGGGTATTCAATGCCGCGCATGCTGGGCGTCTCCCGCCGGCCGGTCGCGGTCGACCAGATGATGATCCCGCCGGTCGCGCACGGCCTGAAGATCATGTCGATCGGGTTCTTCGTGGAAAACGACGGCGCGATCCCGTGGCGCGGCCCCATGCTGCACCGGGCGCTGGAACAGTTCCTCTCGGACGTGCACTGGGGCGAGCTCGACTACCTGGTGGTCGACATGCCGCCGGGCACCGGCGACATCTCGATCTCCCTCGGCCAGCTGCTGCCGGAGCCGGATCTGCTGATCGTGACGACGCCGCAGCCGGCCGCCCAGAAGGTGGCGATGCGGGCGGCGGACGTCGCGTCCAAGACCGGCATGCGGGTCGCGGGGGTCGTGGAGAACATGAGCCACCTGGTGTGCTCCTGCTGCGGCGAGGTGACCCGGCCCTTCGGCGAGGGCGGCGGGCGGGCGCTGGCGGATCAGCTGGGTGTGCCGCTGCTCGGCCAGGTGCCGCTGGACGAGCCGCTGCGCGAGGGCGCCGACGACGGGACGCCGCTCGTGCTGAGCGACCCCGAGGCGCCGAGCGCCGCTGCCATCCGGGAGCTGGCGCGGTCTGTGCCGGGGGTGCTGCGCCCGCGGCGCGGCGCGGAGCGGATCAAGAAGCCGCTCGCCGTCCTCTAACCGGTCTCACGCAGGACGCGCAGGACGACGGGATCGATGCGGCTCCCGTCGGGCCAGAGCCGCTCCTCGAGGTTCTCGTACCCGGCCCACTCCTCGAGCGAGCCGCGGCCGGATCGCTCCACCAGCGAGCGCACCTCGTTGCCCAGCTCGCCGTCCAGCGGGAGAAACTCGTCCGGTGGCGTCTTGCCGAACAGCAGCGTGTGGATGCCGAGCAGGCGGATCAGCTCGGGCACGGGGTCGGGATGGTCGTCGACGCGCAGGTCGAGCAGGATGTCGTTGTTCCCGCCGTAGCCGCCTCCCGGCTGCCGTACGATCATGGCGGCCGACTGGCGTCCGCGGCGGTCGCCGCCGGCCCGGTCGCCGGCGAGCAGTGCGGCGGTCAGGCGCTCGGCGAGCGAGCCGGTGGTGGTGGTGAAGGTCTCGACCAGGGCGTCGACCACCTGCGGCCCGGCCAGCACGTTGCCCTGGGCGGCGTAGCAGGGGCCGGCGGCACCGCCGGCCCAGCCGAAGCAGCCGGGGCCGGTGAACGTGGCGCTGCCGCCGTGGGCATCCACGATGCCGACCTGCCGGTCGTCGGGCTGGTCGTCGGCGGTCAGCAGCGCTTCGAGCACGGATTCGGCGGTCTCGCCCGACTCCAGTCGGTCGAGCCCGTCCGGCCCGAACATGACGTTGACGAAGCTCTGGGTCGCCACGGCGCCGGCGTCGCCGCGGGCCCACGGGCAGACCGCGCCGACGGATGGGAACTTGGAGGCGACGGCGACGCCCCACTGCCGGGCGTCGAGGTCGCACGCGGCGAGCGAGAACGTCACTCGATCGTGCCACCGGGCTGGACGTCCAGCACCTCGAGCCCCTGCACGTCGGAGGCCTCGCTGCGCAGGGCGTCGGGGGTGCCGGTGAGCGCGCCGAACGTCCCGTAGTGCGTGGGGACGACGGTGCGGACGCCGAGCAGACGGATCGCCTCGGCGGCCTCGAACGGCCCCATCGTGAAGAAGTCGCCGATCGGCAGGATGGCGATGTCGGGCTTGTACAGGCGGCCGATCAGGGCCATGTCGCCGAACACGCAGGTGTCGCCCGCGACGTAGACGCGGCGGTCGTCCTCCAGCGTGACGATGTAGCCGGCCGGCTCGCCCGTGTAGACGATCGTGTCGCCGTCCTGCAGGCTCGAGGAGTGGTGGGCGTCGACCATGGTGAAGCGCAGGCCGGCCGCCTCGACGGTGCCGCCCTTGTTGAAGCCGATCACGTTCTCGACGCCCTTGCTCTCGAGGTAGTCGCCCAGCTCGATCATGGCCAGCACGGCGGAGGGCGCGTGCCTGGAGGCGAGGTCGATGACGTCACCGGTGTGGTCGGAGTGACCGTGGGTCAGCAGGAACACGTCGGCGGGGCCGGGATCGCGCAGCTCGTCGGTGACGACCGGGTTGCCCGTCACCCACGGGTCGATCAGCACCCGCTTGCCGCCGGGCGTCTCCATGATCCAGGTCGCGTGGCCGACCCATGTCAGCCGCAGTCCGTTCCCAAGCGCCATCGTCGTCCTCCCAGTTGCGTGTGGGCGTGAGATTAGTGGCGGGGGAGGAGCGGCCGCCAGTCCATCGAAGAAGGTCGTCATGACGATCACGACTCCGCCGCGCGCCGCCCTTGGCGGCGCGATGCTCGCGGTCGCGGCCGGACGGCTCGCGCCGAACAACCTGCTCGCCTGTTATCTCACCGCGCTCGCGGCCGCGGTGCTGCTGTTCGCAGCGTTCATGGCCTACCTGGATGCCGCGGAGCACCTCGACCGGCACACCGGCACGGCTGTCGCCACCATGGGCATCGCGGCCGCGCTGGTGATGGCCGACGCGGCGCTGCGGTTTCCGTCGATCCTCGATCCCCGGCCACCGAGCGGGGCGGGGGCGCTCTCCGTGCTCGCGCTGGTGTCGGTGGCGGCCGGACAGCTGGTCGACCTGACGGGCCTGCCGGAGATGCGGTCGATGCGCCAGCGGCTGCGTCCGGTGCGCGAGCTGCTGTCGCGATAGCGGTGTTCGGCGTCGTCAACCGCCTGACGTTCAGGGAGCCGATCGACGACGAGCTGGTTGCGCGGTTCGACATCGCAATGGTACGGATCCGGGAGTCCGCATGCCGGTGGGCGCACGTGGTGCAGACCGGCGAGCGGGAGGTGCACCTGGTGATCCTGTTCGACTCGGAGGAGCAGGCGGCGGAGGTCACGGAGAAGGTCGGTTCGCCGCTGATGCGGGAGCTGATCGTGCCCCTGCTGGACGGGCCGACCGACCGCCGAACGGGGCCGGTCATCGCCTCGACGGCCGGCTAGCGCCTTCCCCAGATCCGGTCAATACCGCAAAGCGGCGACCCAATTATTGGAGTCAAAGACCCACCGGACCGGCGTTGCGGGATTGGCACACAATCGTGACGATTCGACGGCCTGGTTGAGCGACTCGGCTTCCGGGGCGAATTATTGGAGTCAAAGCCCGACCGGACCGGCGTGACCGGATTGGCACGCAATCGTGACGGTCTGGCGGGTTACTTGACCCAGACGGGCGAGTGCAGCGTGGCGCGCTTGTAGACGTACGGCGCCTCGGGCATCGGCACCCGGATGCAGCCGTGCGATGCCGGCACGCCGGGGACGCTGTCGAACCCGTGGATCGCGATCCCGCCCACGATGTAGCTCGCCCACGGCAGCCAGACATTGAACAGCGTCGACCAGGACATCCGGGACTTCGAGTAGACGTGCCAGTGCCCGTCCGGCGTCACGTGGCCCGGGCCGGCGGTCGACACGTGGATCGTCCGCAGCACCTTCCCGTAGCGCCCGACGATGATCATGATCTGGCGCATCTTGTGGATCTCGATGTGCCGGAACTGGCGGATGCCGGTCCACGGCTTCGGCGTCTTCGAGTCGCGCAGTTTCTGCTTGGTCACCGGGTCGGCCACGCCGGTGCGCGACAGCCGCACCCAGCCCTGCAGCGCCATCACCGCCTGGGACGTCCGGTAGTCGAAACAGCCCGGCGTGTACCCCTCCGGCAGGTAGCTCCGGACGACCAGCCGCTGCTGCAGCCGGTGGACGTCCGATCCGCACATGCCCATGGACAGCGTCCGCGCCTGCGCCGTCGCCGCGCCCATCGCGGTGATGGCCGCAGCCAGAAGGGTTGCCAGCACGAGCCGTCTACGCATGTTCTCTCCTACCCGATCAGGGATCTGCTTGCCGTTGTTGCCAGATCGAACAGCGGCCCGGGAATGATGCCCAGCACCAGCACGCCGATGGCTGCGGCCACAACGGTACCCGATGTGGCGGCGAGCTCCGGGTGCCTGGGAACCTCGGGCACCGGGACGTCGCGGTCGAACATCGCCAGCGGGATCTTCAGGTAGTACCCCAGCGCGACCACGGTCGCGAGCACGCCGGCGACGGCCAGGTACGTCTGCCCGGCATCGACCGCCGCGCTCCAGATCGCCAGCTTGCCGATGAACCCGCCGGCGGGCGGCAGGCCTGCGAGCGACAGCATGAAGACCATCATCGCGATCGCGAGCACCGGGCGCCGGTACCCGTAGCCGCGGAAGTCGTCGATCAGCACCGGCCTGCCGATCTCGCGCTCGCGCAGCTCGACCAGCGCGAAGGCGCCGATGTTCATGATGCCGTAGACGGTCAGGTAGTAGAGCAGCGCCCGCGTCGCCAGCTGCGTGTGCGCGGCGACCGCGGTGAACAGGAACCCGGTGTGCCCCACGGTCGAGTACGCGAGCATCCGCTTCACGTTCGACTGCCGCAGGGCCGCAAGGTTGCCGATCACGAACGAGGCGATCGCCAGCGCTCCCATGGCTGTCTCCCAGATCGCGGAGTTCTGCCCGAACGCCGCCACGAGCACCCGCATGGTGACGACCAGGGCCACCGTCTTGGTCGCCGCCGACATGAACGCCGTGACCGGCGTTGGCGCACCCTCGTACGCGTCCGGCGTCCACATGTGGAATGGCGCCGCGTTCGCCTTGAACCCGAGCCCGACGATCACCAGGGCGATGCCGAGCAGCAGCACGCCCGAGTGGGCGTCACCGTGCGAGATGGCCTGGGCGACGCGGTCGAACTCGATCTGCCCGGTCGCGCCGTACACCAGCGCCGACCCGTACAGCAGGAACGCCGCGCCCACCGAACCGATGATCAGGTACTTGAGCGCCCCCTCCAGCCCGGGCAGCGCGTCGACGTCGATCGCCACCAGCACGTAGAGGGCGATCGAGAACAGCTCGAGCGCGATGAACAGGATCATCAGGCTGTTGGCGACGGCGAGCAGCGACATCCCGGCGCAGGCCGTCAGCAGCAGTGCGTGATACTCGATCGCATGCTCGGCCACCCGCGGGACGCCCCAGGCGAGCAGCACGGCGAAGATGCCGGCGGCGAAGATCAGCAGCCGGGCACCGTTGCCGAACGCGTCGATGCGCACGGTGTGGTCGAAGGCGTAGCGGGCCCGGTCGTCCCACTGCGCGATCGGGGCGACCATCGCGCCCGCCAGCCCGCCGACCGCCACGACCGCAGCGGCCGGATGCGCCAGGCGGTCGGGGAGGAAGATGGCCAGCGCGAGCAGCACGCACGCGCACGAGAGCAGGACGATCTCGGGTGCGATCGCCGACCAGGAGACGGTCACGGTGGTGGCAGCGAGCAGCGTCATCCGATCCGCTCCATCACGCCGAACGGCCAGGCCGACATCGCCAGCAGGATCAGGATCAGCGGGACGGCGATCACCAGCTCGCGGCTGCGCATGTCGGGCATGCCGGCCGGTACGCTCGGGCCGTCATCGCCGTGGGCAAGGGCGGAGTACCACCGCAGCATGTACATCGCGGCCAGCACGATCGCAACGGCGGCGACCGAGCCGAGCAGCGCGTTCTCGGCGAACGCGCCGATCAGGATGTAGATCTCCGACACGAAGACGCTCGACCCGGGGACGGCCAGCGCGTACAGCGCCGCGATCAGCAGCAGCGTCGACAGCACCGGCCGGCGGTTCGCCAACCCTCCCAGGGAGGCCAGCGCGTCGGTTCCGGTGCGCAGCTCGACCAGGCCGATCAGGAGGAACGCGGCCAGCGAGACGACGCCATGGTTGACCATCTGGAACTCCGCTCCGGAGAGGCCGTTCGAGCTGAAGTGACCGACCGCCGGCAGCGCGAAGATGCCGATCACGATCAGGTTCATCTGGCCGACGCTCGAGTAGGCGATGACGCCGCGCGCATCGGGCTGGCGGAAGGCGACCAGCGATGCGTAGAGCAGCCCCGCCAAACCGAGGCCGAGGAACAGCCAGCGCCAGTCGTACGCCGTCGCGGGGAACAGGGGCACCGCGAACCGGATCAGCCCATAGGCGCCCGCCTTCGACACGACGCCGGAGAGCAGAGCGGTCACCTCGGGGGTCGACTGCCGGTAGGCCGCGGGCAGCCAGCCGTGCAGGGGGAACATCGGCGCCTTGATGCAGAACGCGGCGGCGAACGCGAGGAACAGCCACGTGGAGTCGTGGCCCTGGGAGATCAGCGTCGCGAGGTCGAACGAGCCGCCCTCGACGCCGAGCGTGGCGATCGCGACCAGCATCAGCAGCGAGCCGATCAGCGAGTAGATGATGAACTGCATCGTCGCCAGCCGGCGGCCGGCGCCGCCCCAGACGCCCATCAGCACGAACAGGGCGACCATCATGATCTCCCAGCCCACATAGAACAGCACCAGGTCGCGGGCGGTGAACAGCAGCACGAGCGAGGCCTCGAGCAGGAGCAGCACCGAGAGGTAGACGCGCGGATGGTCGCGGTGGGCGTTGATTGCCGACCAGACGGCGGCCGCGACAGCGACCGCCGTCAGCGACACCATGAACAGCGACAGCCCGTCCATGCCGACGTGGAAGCGGACGTCGGCGCCGTTGAAGAGGTTGGTGATCCACAGGTCGTTGGTGACGTACTGGGTGCCGCCGCCGACGTCGAAGCCGATGATCGCGGCCGCCGCGAGCACGACCTCGGCCACCGCGGCGAGCAGCGCGATGCCCTCCGTCATCAGGCGCGACACGGGGAGGAAGCCGACGAGGAGCACCGCCACGAGCGGGATCACGATCATCGCGGTGGTCACAGGCTCGCCTTCCCGAGGAAGTACACCGCGACCACGGCCGCGCCGGACGCGAGCACCGTGGCGTACTGGCGCACGACGCCGGACTGGGCCAGCGACGTCGCCCGCGCCAGCGCGTCGACGACCGTGCGCGCCAGCCAGAGCGATCCGCCGATCAGGTACACCTCTCCCACGCGGTTGAGCGTCGTCGCCAGCCACACGGCGGGCCGGTAGCCGATGTTGTCGTAGAGCTCGTCCCAGCCGAACTTGGCCTCGGCGATGATCGCCATGGTCTGGAACCGGCTTCGCATCGCGGCCACCCGCGCCGGGTCGGCGTAGAGCCGCCAGACGAACAGGATGCCGGCGCCGCCGAGCGCCCAGGCGATCGCCGTCGTGATCACGTCTTCGCTCACCGTCGGCTCGATCGTGGGCGCCGTCTCGGCCAGGAAGTTGCCGAAGAAGTTCGTCGCCCCGAAGCCAACCGCGAGGAAGCCGGACAGGATCGTGCCGGCGCCCAGCGCCGCCACCGGCCAGAACATCGTCCAGGGAGCCTCACCGTGGTCGGCGTGGAGCGTCGTGCGGGCAAAGTCGCTCATCTCGCCGTAGAACACGAGCCGCATCAGCCGCGACGCATAGATGCCGGTCAGGGCTGCGCCGGCCAGCCCGCCGAGGAACACGATCCACCCGATCGTGCCGCCGTGGTCGAGCGCAGAGGCGAGGATCGCGTCCTTGGAGAGCGGCCAGAAGCCGATCAGCGCGATCGTCCCGACCCACATCAGGATGGTCGTGCGCGGCAGCGCCGAGCGCAGCCCGCCCATCAGCCGCACGTCCTGCTCGTTGGCCAGGGCATGGATGACGATGCCGGCGCCGAGGAACAGAAGGGCCTTGAAGAACGCGTGCGTGAGCAGGTGGTACATGCCCGCCGAGTAGGCGCCGATCCCGACCGCGGCGAACATGTAGCCGATCTGGCTCATGGTCGAGTAGGCGATGATGCGCTTGATGTCGGTCTGGACAACGGCGATCACGCCGGCCATCAGCAGCGTCAGCACGCCGAGGATCGCCACCGCGTCCTGCACGTTCGGGGCGTTCTCGAACAGCACGTGCGTGCGGGCGACGAGGTAGACGCCGGCGGTGACCATCGTCGCCGCGTGGATCAGCGCGCTGACCGGCGTCGGGCCTTCCATGGCGTCGGGGAGCCAGGTGTGAAGCGGGATCTGCGCCGACTTGGCGACAGCCCCGACCAGCAGCCCGAGTGCCACCCAGTTCGCGGTCGCCCCGCCCTTCGCCCACACCTCCGGGCCCTGCGTGAAGACGGAGTGGAAGTCCGTGCTGCCGATGTCGCGGACCATGAAGAAGATCGAGATGGCGATGCCGACGTCGCCGATCGCGTTCATGACGAACGCCTTCTTCGCCGCGGCTACGGGCTCCGGCCGCTCGTGCCAGAACCCGATCAGCAGGTAGGACGAGAGGCCGACGAGGCCCCATCCGGCCAGCAGCAGCACGAAGTTGCCGGCCATGACCAGCAGCAGCATCGAGAACAGGAACAGGTCGAGATAGGCGAAGAAGCGCCGCTCCTTGGGGTCGCCGTGCATGTAGCCGACGGAGTACATGACGATCAGCGCACCGACGCCTGAGACGATCAGCATTTCCACCGTCGAGAGCTGGTCGACCTGGATCGAGAGCGGGACGTGGAAGGTGGGCGATCCGGCCCACGTGTAGAGCGTATAGACGTGCTGGCGCTGGCTCTCGCCCTCGCCCAGCACGCCGAAGAAGACCGCGGCGGCGCAGACGAAGGACGCGAAGGCGAATGCCGTGCCGAGCCAGGCTGCGGCCTCGCGGCTGAGGCGGTTGAGGGCGACGGCCAGCACGGCGACACCGGCCAGCGGCAGCAGCAGACAGAGCCAGGAAAGCGCTTCCATCAGTTCCGCAGCGTCGCCAGTCGGTCGACGTCGAGGTTGCCCTTGCGCCGCGCCACGGCGACCACCAGGCCGAGGCCGATCACGACCTCGGAGGCGGCGATGCCCATCACGACCAGCGCGAAGATCTGCCCCGTCTGCGTGCCCCACTGGCGCGAGAACGAGATCAGGGCGAGGTTGCACGCGTTCAGCATCAGCTCGACCGAGAGCAGGAGGATGAGCGGGCTGCGCCGGGTGAACACGCCGAACAGCCCGATGCCGAACACGATTGCGGACACGGCGATGAAGTACTCGACGCCGACCTTCATCAGTCGCCGCCTCCCCGCTCGGCCGCGGGCGCGCGCCGGCTGACCGGGAAGCCGGTCTCGGCGCCCATCACCGCCGCCTGCAGCTCCAGGTCCTGCTGCACCTCGGGCGTCGGGAACTCGTCGGGCTCGTCGATGCGCCGGCTGGGCCGTTTGGAGCCGAGCACCACGCCGCCGACCGCGGCGACCAGGAGCAGGATGGAGGTGGCCTCGAAGGCGAGCAGATAGGTGCTGAAGAAGGCCTGCCCGACCACGCTCGGGTTGCCGAACTGGTCGCTGACCTTGGCGGCCGGCCCGAAGGCCTGGCTGGCGACGGCGATGACGATCTCGACGACGATCGCCGCCGCGGCGATGATCGATGCCCCCAGCTGCCAGGCCGGCACGTCACGCCTGGGCTCGTCGGCGCGCCCGCCGAGGTATGCGATCACGAACAGGAACATGATCATCACGGCGCCGGCGTAGACGATCACCTGTGCTGCGGCCAGGAAGTCGGCCTGCAGCAGCAGGTAGAGGGTGGCCAGCGACACCAGGTTCAGGATCAGCGACAGGGCCGAGTGGAACGGGTTGCTGGGAAGCACCACACCGAGCGCCGAGACGATCGCGAGGCCCGAGGCGGCCACGAATGTCACCTCGTACATCATGCGGACTCCTGGGCCGGGATGTCGTACGGGTCGACCGGGGCGACCGGCGTGCGGCGCGACTCGGGGGAGGGCTCGAGCAGCATCTCCTTGGTGTAGACCAGCGCGTCGCGCGACATCTCGGCCAGCTCGTAGTCGTTGCCGAGCGTGATCGCGTCGAACGGGCAGGCGATCTCGCAGTACCCGCAGAAGATGCAGCGGCTCATGTTGATCTCGTAGATGCGCGCGTCGCGCTCACCGGCCGAGTAGCGCTCCTCGGCGGTGTTCTCGGCCGCGACAACGCGGATGCAGTCGGCGGGGCACGCTGCCGCGCAGAGCGAGCAGCCGACGCACTTCTCCAGCCCGTTCTCGTGGCGGTGCAGCCGGTGGCGCCCGCGGAACCGCGGGTACACCGGCCGCTTGTACTCCGGGTACTGCTGCGTCACCGGCTTCCGGAACAGGTGCCGGAACGTGACGCTGAATCCCTTGAGGTTGTCGGTGACGCTCATGCTCTGTACGCCACGATCGCGGAGGTGACGAGGAGGTTCACGGTGGCGAGCGGGAGCAGCACCTTCCAGCCGATGGTCATCAGCCGGTCGTAGCGCACGCGCGGCAGCGTCGACCTGATCCAGATTGAGATGAACAGGAAGATGAACATCTTGATCGCCATCCACAGCGGCCCCGGCAGCACCGGCCCGTCGTAGCCGCCGAGGAACAGGATCGAGGCCAGCGCCGAGAAGGCGATCAGCGCCACGTACTCCGCGTTCTGGAACATGGCCCAGCGCATGCCGCCGTACTCGGTGTGGTAGCCGGCCACCAGCTCGCCCTCGGCCTCGGGCAGGTCGAAGGGGATGCGGCTGACCTCGGCCGTCGATGCCAGCAGGTAGATCAGAAAGCCGATGAACTGCGGCACGATGTACCAGACGCCGTCGCGCTGCTGGGCCTCGACGATCCCCGTCAGCGAGAGCGTCTGGCTCATCATGACGACGCCGATCACGGCCAGCGCCAGGCTCACCTCATAGCTGACCAGCTGCGACACGGCGCGCATCGACCCGTACAGCGAGTACTTGGAGCTCGACGACCAGCCTCCGACCAGGAAGCCGTAGAACGAGAACGAGCCGAGCGCGAACACGAGCAGGAGCGCGACGTTGGGATCCGCGATCCACAGGTAGATCTGGTAGTCCGTGAACGGGATGGTCGCCTCGCCGCCGAAGGGCACGACCGAGAACACGGCCAGCGACGTGAACAGCGAGATCACCGGCGCGAGCAGGTACAGGAACCGGCTCGAGCCATACGGGATCAGGCTCTCCTTCTGCAGCAGCTTGCCGAGGTCGGCGATCGGCTGCAGCAGGCCTGCCGGCCCCACCCGGTTCGGGCCGTAGCGCACCTGGAAGCGGCCGATCAGCCGCCGCTCGAACCAGGTCATGATGGCGAACGTCCCCATCACCAGGTTCACGAGCACGAACGACTTGATGGCGGTGACGATGAACCCGTCAGGCACCGGCCGTCTCCTCCGCCCCGCGGATCAGGTCGCCCGGCCCGACGTAGGGCACGTCCGCGGCCAGGCGCACGACGCCGGCCCGCAGGCGCCGCTGCACGACGGCGGCACCGGTACGCGTCTGGTCGCCGAATCGCACCTCGACCCGGTCGCCGGTGGCGACGCCGATCCGCTGCGCATCGTCGTGCGAGATCTCGATCCCGGTGCGGCGCTGGAAGTGCAGCACCGGCGCGTGGTCGACGCTCGGCCCGCTCATCAGCTGCCGGTAGCCGACCACCACGATGCCGCCCGGCTCCCCGGCGCCGATCTGCGGCGCGGCCGGCGCCGAGGCGCCCGCGGGGGCGGCCGGGGTGCGGGCCCCCTGCTCGCCGATGCCGTGCCAGCTGAGTCCCGCGAACGCCGCCCGGCGCTCGGACATGTCACGGAATGCGGTCGATGCCTGATCCGGCACCTCCAGGCCCAGCCGGCGCGCCAGTTCCGAGGCGAACGTGATCCCGTCCAGCACACCCGGGGGCGGCGACACCGCGGGGCGGAGCCGCTGCACCAGGCCCTCGAGGTTGGTGAACGTCCCCTCCTTCTCGAGCGGCATCGCCGACGGGACGATCGTGGTCGCCCATCCGCTCGACCCGGTCTGGAACGGGCTCACCTGCAGAGCGAAGAACGCGCGTTCCATCAGCGCCCGCCACCGGTTGCCGCCAGGCCAGGTGCCGACCGGGTCCGCTCCCAGCAGCACGACCGCGCGCACGGTGCCGGCCTCCACGGCCTCGAGCGCCTGCTCCGGGGTGTGGGTGCCAAGGCCGGCCGCCTGGCAGCCGAGCTCATTCGGCGCCTGCGGGGTGGGCAGGATCCGGCACCCGGCGCTGTGCGCCAGATGGCCGAGCACCGCCGCCACCGGCCGGCTCATGCGGCCGTTCCAGATCACGACGCTGCGCTCGCCGAGGGCGCCCGCCAGCTCGCCGCCCTCGGCCGCCGCCCGGGACAGCGCGGCGTGCGCCGTGCCGGGCGCCGCCGACACGTGGCTCGCGCCGCGCAGGGTGTCCAGCCGGGTCGCGCCGGGGCCGACCGTGACCACCCTCGCGCCTCGCTGCACGGCCCGGCGGATCCGAAGCTCGAGGATCGGCGCGCGGTGCACGAGGTCGACGGCGCCCGCGACCACGATCACGTCCGCGTCGTCGAGGTCGGCGATGGATCCCGCGTAGGGGGCGAGCGCCTCCCAGCCGGCCGCGCCCTCCGGGCCGCAGACGCTGACCCCGCCTCCGAGAACCTCCTCCTGGATGCGCGCCCACAGGTGCGCCTCCTCGCTGGTCTGGTCGCCCGACGCGACGATCGCGACCGACCCCGGGCCGAACCGCTCCACCGTGGCACGCAGCCGGTCCGCGATGTGATCGAGGACGGTGTCGTTCGCCACCGGCTCGAGGCCGCGCCCACCGCGGATCAGTGGGGCGGTGATCCGCTCCGCCGCCTCCATGCTGGGATAGGAGTAGCGGCCGCGGTCGCACAGCCAGCCGTCATCCACCGCCGGGTTGTTCCGCGACAGCACCCGCTGCACCTGGCCCTCGCGGATGGTGGCGTAGATGTTGCAGCCGACGGGGCACTCGCCGCAGACCGTCGGGATGTTCTGGATCTCCCACGGCCGCGCGCGGAAGCGGTAGGTGGTCGACGTGAGGGCGCCGACCGGGCACAGCTCGGTGACGTTGCCGGAGAACTCGCCGTCGTACGGCCGTCCCTCGAACGTCGTGATGATCGATCCCGCGCCCCGGTTCTCGGTCACCAGCTGCAGGTCGCCGGAGACGTTCTCCGAGAAGCGCGTGCAGCGGTAGCAGAGGATGCAGCGCTCGCGGTCGAGCTTGATCAGCGGCGAGATCGGCACCGGCTTGTCGTTCGTGCGCTTCGGCAGGGTCATCCGGGTGCGCCCGGGGCCGTAGCGGAAGGTCAGGTCCTGGAGCGGGCACTCGCCGCCCTTGTCGCACACGGGGCAGTCGAGCGGGTGGTTCAGCAGCAGGAACTCGAGCACGGCGTCCTGGCCCTCGCGGGCGCGGGCGCCGTGGGAGTCGACCACCATGCCGTCGCCGGCGGGCGTCGTGCAGGCGGT
>DATAHR010000096.1:0-6352 GCA_036263035.1 Gaiellales bacterium
GTATCCGCGGCCGACCACGCATCACTGGCCGGCGGGGCCTCCTCGACGGCGACCGTCACGCCTGCATCAGTTCTCCTGAACTCGTCCCGGATCTCCGACGCGACGGCATCCACGGCGCGCCTGAACTCCGCAACCTCGGACCCAGGCACCGCCACCACCCCCACCGCGTCGCGCGGAATCGCATTGCGGCTCCGGCCCCCATCCAGCGACACGAGACGCAACGGCACCTCGCCGTGCGCTTGGCGAAGCGCGCGCCCGAGCAGCTTGATCGCGTTCGACCGCCCAAGAGCGATGTTGCTTCCCGAGTGCCCGCCCAGCCCGCCGCTGATCGTGACGGCCAGGCCGGCCGCCCCCTCCTCGACCGCGCTTCGCGGCCGCTCGATGTGAATCCAGGTGTCCGTGCTGCCTGCGCAGCCGACGGTCAGCCGGCCGTCCTCCTCGCTGTCCAGGTTGAGGAGCACTGATCCCGTCACCAGCGACCCGTCCAGGCGGTTCGCCCCCTCCAGCCCCACCTCCTCGGCCACCGTCATCAGCAGTTCGAGCGGCCCGTGCGGCAGCGCCGGATCCTCGGCCAGCGCCATCATCGCGGCGATCGCCACCCCATCGTCCGCCCCCAGCGTCGTGCCGTCGGCCTTCAGCCACTCCCCGTCGCGCACCAGCCGGATCCGCCCCTCGGCGGGGTCATTCGGGCTGTCGGGTTGCCGTTCGCAGACCATGTCGAGATGGCCCTGCAGGATGACGGTCGGCGCATGCTCGCGGCCGGCGGTCGCGGGCACGCGGACGACCAGGTTCCCGGCCGCGTCCTGCTCGGCCGGGAAGCCAAGGCCGGCCGCCCAGGCGCGCACGTGCTCGACCATCGCCTCCTCGCCGCCTGAGGGCCGCGGGATGCGCGTGAACGCCTCGAAATGGGCCCAGAACGCGCTCGGCTCAACGCCGGCTATCGGCGATGACGTGGTCACCAACTCCACACTCCTCTTCTCGGGAACCGGTCGCACCGCCGGACCTGCGGGCCAGAATAGGCCAGGCGCCGCATCTTCGGCCATTGCGGGGCATTAAAGAGCGCACCGCGTCGCACCGATGACACGGGGGAAGGCCATGCCCGGTTTGCCGCCACGCGACGCTCTGCCGACCGCGCCTGTCCGCGGTCGCGCGGGCGGGCTGCGACGGGCTGCACAGCGCCTGGTCAGCCGGTTCGCGGGCGGCCACCAGCGTGAGGTGGAGCTGGCCCGCGTTCTCGACATGTTCGAGGAGCACATCTACGCGGGTGAGATCACGGCCGACGGTCGCTACGTCCACCACGCGTCGATGTCGTCGATGGATCACCTGGTCGGCGGCGTTTTCCCTCAGGACGCCGAGATGGGACAATTCTGGGAGTCACGCATCGCGCCCGCTGACTGGGCGCAGTACGAGGCGTTCAACCGCCGCCTCCTGGACGGCGAGGAGGCCGAAGTCACCTACCGGTTCATCGGCCTCGACGGCGTCACGCGCATCCTCCGCGACCGCGCCCGGCCACGGCGTACGCCCGACGGCAGCCTGCTGGTCGAGGGCATCATCTCCGACATCACCGCGCGGGAGGAGGCGGCGGCTCGGCTGGACGAGGCGAGCGGCCGGTTCACGAGCATGCTCGACGTGGTCGGCGCCCACGTCTACCTCGCGCTGGCCCATCCCGACGGCCACCTCGAGGAGCTGTTCCAGGGCCCCGGCGGCGACCGGCTGCTCGGCGGCGCGGAGCCCGACCCGGACATGATCAACTGGGACGCAGCCGTGCATCCGGACGACCGGGCCGTATACGACGCGTTCAACACGGCGCTCGCCCGCGGCGAGGACTCCGAGGTGACCTACCGGCTGATCGGCGCCGACGGGATCACACGCTGGGTGAACGACCGGGCGGCGTGCCGCACCCGGCCCGACGGCACCTTCGAGGTGAGCGGCATCGTCTCCGACGTGACCGAGCGGCGGCGGCTGGAGGACGAGCTGCAGCGAAGCATGAGCGACATGCGGAAGGCTCACCGCCAGCTGGAGCGGGCACGGGCTGAGGCCGAGGTGCGAGCCGCGACCGACGAGCTGACCGGCGCCTTCAACCGTCGCCACTTCGCCCAGATCGCCACCAAGACGCTGGCAGCGACGACCGACGGCTGCGGCCTGGTGCTCCTGGACGCCGACCACTTCAAGCAGATCAACGATGCGTACGGCCATGCCATCGGCGACGCCGTGCTGATTGCGCTGGCCGCCCGCCTGACCGCTGCCCTCGAGGCGGGAGACTGCCTGGCGCGATGGGGCGGTGAGGAGTTCGCGATCCTGCTGCCCGGCGTCGTGGCCGAAGAGGAACTGCTGCGCCGCGCCGAGGCATTCCGCGAGACCGTCGGCGACTCGCCGATCGCGCACGAGGACAGCGAGCTCGACCTCACCATCTCGGTCGGCGGGGCGCTCGCCCCGAAGCACGGCACCACGCTGGACTCTCTGCTGGAGAGGGCGGACAGCTGCCTGTACGACGCCAAGCACCGGGGCCGAAACCGGGTGTCGATCGTCCCCGGTGACACCCGCGTCACCGCGCCGGCGAACGCGGCGCCGGACGCCATGGAGCTGGCCCGCGCGCTCGCGTACGCCTGCAGCCTGCGCGAGGGCATCCCGCAGGAGCACGCCGAGGAGGTCGCACGCCTGGCGCGCCACACGGCGGAGCGGCTGGGACAGTCCCCGCGCGTCGCGTACCGCTGCGCACTGGCCGGCCTGCTGCACGACATCGGGAAGCTGGCGGTGCCGGAGCAGATCTTGACGAAGCCGGGGCAGCTCGACGACGCCGAGTGGGCGATCATGCGCACGCATCCGGCGGTCGGCGCCGACATCGTGCGGCACGTGCCCGCCCTGCGGCAGGTCGCCAAGGCGGTGCGCCACCACCACGAGCGGTACGCCGGCGGCGGCTACCCGGACAACCTCTCCGGCGATGGGATCCCGCTCGAAGCGAGGATCATCGCCGCGGCCGACGCCTACGCCGCGATCACGGCAGACCGGCCGTACTCGTCGGCGCGCACGCCGCAGGAGGCTGCCGTCGAGCTGCGACGCAGCACAGGCTCGCATCTCGATCCAGGCGTGGTCGAGGCGCTGCTCGATGTGCTCGGGCTGGCCGACCGGGCCGAGCGCGACGCCGCATAGCCCGTCCGGCATTCCCGCTCGCCGCGGGCGTTCGTTAGCATCACCCCGTGGCCGCCACCACCGACGACCTCGCGCGAGTCTCGCTCTTCAGCACGCTCAGCGAGCGGCAGCGCAAGAAGCTGGCCAAGCTCTTCCATGAGCGCACCGTGCCGGCCGGCACGAAGCTGGTCACCGAGGGCACGATGAGCGGGGTCGGCTTCTTCGTCGTGGCCGACGGCGAGGCGCGGGTCACGGTCGGTGACAGCGAGGTGGGCCGCCTCGGCCCCGGAGACCACTTCGGCGAGCTTGCGCTGGTCAGCGAGGCGGAGCGATCGGCCACCGTCACCGCCGAGACGCAGCTGCGCTGCCTCGAGATCCCCTTCTGGGACTTCCGCACCTTCGCGCACGACAACCCGGACGTGATGTGGAAGCTGCTGCAGCACGTCGTCGAGCTGCTGTCAGCGGCCAACGCACGCACCTGACGGCTCCCCGCTGACCACGCCTCGTTGCAGGCGGCACAGGATCAGGTGATTCCCCGATGGCGCGGGCGGTGGCGCGTTCGATGCTCGACGGTGCGGCAGCCAACGTACTCAGCGTGGCAGCGCGGTGGCAGCGGCGGCGGAGAGAGTCGCCCTGTCAGTACCCGTCGAGTTGGAGGAGGAAGGTCATGAGTGAGCAGGACAACGTCGTCGTCGTCACGTTCGACGAGTCGAGCAAGGCCTATGAGGCCTGGAGCATCATCAAGGGATGCGCCGCCGAGGGCCGCATCGGCCTCGAGGAGGCGTGCGTCGTCGAGCGGAACGCCAAGGGCGAGCTGAACATGGTGGAGCGCACCGACAACGCCGAGCTGGCCGGAACCGGAACGGGCTCCGTGCTCGGCATGCTGGTCGGCGTGCTCGGCGGTCCGGTCGGCGTGCTCGTCGGCTGGGGCGCCGGTGCGATCATGGGCGGCGCCTGGGATCTCGGCCGCATCGAGGCCTCCGGCGAGGGCATCGCCATGCTCAGCAGGGCGATCCCGCCGGGGTCAAACGCGGTCATCGCCAGCGTCCACGAGCCGGCCGTCGAGGTGCTCGACGTCGAGATGGAGAAGCTCGGCGGCACGCTGACCCGCCGGCCAATCGCCGAGGTCACGGCAGATCTCGAGGCCACCGAGGAGGCCGCCAACGCGGCCGCCCAGGAGGCCCGAAAGACGCTCTACAAGCAGCGCAAGGCCAAGGCCAAGGCCGACGTCGACGAGAAGGTGGCCAAGGCGAAGGAGAAGCTCCACGCCTAGCGCCACCCGCATCCGCGGGGTGGCGGCCGTCCGACCCCACCCCGCGGTGCTCCGGCGTAGGAGGAACCCATGCTCCCGCTTTCAGACGGCCTTCGATCCCGTGAGTTCCCCATCGTCAACGTCTCGTTGGTGGTGGCGAACTTCGCGGTCTGGCTCCTCTACGAGGTGCCCCACCTGAACGAGGCGGTGTACCGCTGGTCGTTCTACCCCTGCGGCGTCAACAACTCCTGCCACACGCCCGAGCCGACTGCGCTCACCTGGCTGACGTCGATGTTCCTGCACGGCAGCTGGGATCACATCCTCGGCAACATGCTGTTCCTCGTCATCTTCGGGAAGAACGTCGAGGACGCCTACGGGCATCTCCGCTACCTCGCCCTGTACATCGCCGGAGGCTTCGTCGCCGGCATGACGCAGGTGGCCATCACGCTCATGCTCGGATCCGGAGCCGAGGCGCGGGTGCCCACCCTCGGGGCCAGCGGTGCCATCGCGGCGGTGCTCGGCGCCTACCTGGTGCTCTATCCGAACTCGCGGATCCGCACGCTGGTCGTGTTCATCATCGTGCGGGTGCCCGCGTGGATCTATCTGGGCGGCTGGTTCCTCTACCAGCTCGTTTCGGCGCACTACAGCCTTGTGTCGACATCGCCGCACGCCGGCGGCGTTGCCTTCTTCGCTCACATCGGCGGGTTCGTGTTCGGCATGGCCGTCACGTCGTGGCTGCTCAACCGGCGCAAGATCGAACCGATCGACGACCCGAGCATGGTCGCCAGACCAGCCTGGTGATCAGCCGGCGCCGGCGGACTGAGTCAGCCGGCGACTGACGCCGTCGCCGGAGTCCATCCGATCGCCGGTGCGATGTCGCGGGCGATGGTCTCCAGCATGTGGGCGTTGTAGTCGACGCCGAGCTGGTTGGGCACCGTCAGCAGCACGGTGTCCGCCGCCTGCACCGCCCTGTCCTGTGCGAGCTCCTCGGCGATGCGGTCCGGCTCTCCGGTGTAGGTGCGCCCGAAGCGCGCGAGCGCGCCGTCCAGCCAGCCCACCTGATCCGCGTTCTCATCGGAGCCGAACAGCCTGCGGTCGAGGTCGGACGTGATCGGGATGACGCTGCGGCTGACCGAGACGCGAGGCTCGCGCTCGAGGCCGGCCTTCGCCCAGGCCTCGCGGAAGAGGTCGATCTGCTCGAGCTGCAGCTCGTCGAACGGCACCCGCGTGTCCTCCAGGAGCAGCGTCGAGCTCATCAGATTCATGCCCTGCTCGGCCGTCCACACAGCCGACCCGCGAGTTCCGGAGCCCCACCAGATGCGGTCGCTCAACCCCGGGGACTGCGGCTGGATGGGCAGCATTGCGTCCGCCGGCCGGCCGCCGGCATCCGCATGGACCACGCCGGCCCCGGCGATCGCCGCGCGAAACCGCGCAGTCTTTGCATGCACATCCTCGGTGTCGAGCGAATAGCCGAACGCTTCTGCACCGCGCCACGCATGCTCCGGCGAGCCGCGGCTGATGCCAAGCTGGAGGCGGCCACCGGCAAGCAGATCAGCCGCGCCGGCATCCTCCGCCATATACAACGGATTCTCATAGCGCATGTCGATCACGCCCGTGCCGATCTCGATCCGGCTCGTCCTCACACCGATCGCCGCCAGAAGCGGAAACGGCGAGCCAAGCTGGCGGGCGAAGTGATGCACCCGCACAAACGCTCCATCGATACCGATCTCCTCCGCCGCCACCGCCAACTCCACCGTCTGGCGCAACGAGTACGCCGCGCTGTTCGTCAGCCCGCCGGCGGGATGCCAGTGACCAAACGAGAGGAAGCCGATGCGCTTTGGGTGGCTCATCACCCGCAGCATACTTGACCGCGCAAATATCTAGCTGCGGATGCCGCGGGTCAAGACATCGAGGATCACCGACACGATCGAGAGCGTGACGGCGGCCAGGATGGCCGTCCAGAAGAAGTGG
>DATAHR010000097.1:0-3586 GCA_036263035.1 Gaiellales bacterium
GATGCCCCGCGAGCGGTCTGCGATGCACCTGGACACGGTGTTCACCTTCTGCAACCGCGATCTCGTCACGATCTACGAGCCCGTCGTGTCGCAGATCCTCCCGATCCTGTTCGAGCCGGGTGGCCACACCGGCGTCACCGCTCGCGAGTCGGAGCGCACGTTCCTCGAGGAGGTGCAGGAGGCGCTGGGACTCGAGCGGCTCACGGTCGTGACCACCGGCGGGGACGAGTTCGAGGCGGAACGCAACCAGTGGGACGACGGCAACAACGTGGTGGCGCTGGAGCCGGGTGTGGTGGTCGCATACGAGCGCAACGAGGCCACTAACTTCAAGCTCGAGAAGGCCGGCGTCGAGGTGCACACGATCGCCGGATCCGAGCTCGGGCGCGGCCGCGGGGGCGGCCACTGCATGACCTGTCCGATCGTTCGCGACCCGTGATCAGCAAGGGGGCAGCATGAGCACCACCGTGGATCTGCACGGAAGGCACTTCCTTACGTTTGACGACTACTCGAGCACGGAGCTCGAGTACCTGCTCGACCTCGCGGCCGAGCTGAAGGCGGCCAAGCGGGAGGGCCGCGAGGAGCTGCGGCTGAAGGGCAAGGAGATCGCCCTCATCTTCGAGAAGGACTCGACCCGCACCCGCTGCGCGTTTGAGGTGGCTGCGTACGACCAGGGCGCGCACGTGACCTTCATCGGCCCCTCCGGGTCGCACATGGGCCACAAGGAGACCGTCAAGGACACCGCCCGGGTGCTGGGACGGATGTACGACGCCATCGAGTACCGCGGATTCGCCGAGAACGTCGCCGACGATCTCGCCGCTCACGCCGGGGTGCCGGTGTACAACGGCCTCACCGACGAGTGGCATCCGACCCAGATCCTGGCCGACTTCCTGACCATGCGGGAACACTCGTCCAAACCGCTCTCCGAGGTGGTCTTCTGCTATCTCGGCGACGCGCGTTTCAACATGGCCGACACCTATCTCGTCGGCGGCGCCAAGTTCGGCATGGACGTCCGCATCGCCAGCCCCCAAAGCCTGTGGCCATCGGAGCAGGTGCTGGACAGCGCACGCGAGGTCGCGGAGAGCACCGGAGCCACGATCACCGTTACCGAGGACGTTGACGAGGCCGTCCGCGGCTGCGACTTCGTGGCCACGGACGTGTGGGTGTCGATGGGCGAGCCGGACGAGGTCTGGCGGGAGCGCATCGCGCTGCTGAAGCCCTACCAGGTCAACGCCGAGGTGATGCGCAAGACCGGCAACCCGGACGCGAAGTTCATGCACTGCCTGCCGGCCTTCCACAACACCGACACCGAGGTCGGGCGCGAGATCTACGAGAAGTACGGCCTGGACGCGCTGGAGGTGACCGAGGAGGTGTTCGAGTCACCGGCGTCGATCGTCTGGGACGAGGCCGAGAACCGGATGCACACCATCAAGGCCGTCATGGTCGCGACCATCGGAAGCTGATGAGCGTCGGCACCGTCGAGCCCCCGGGCCAGCTGACGCTGCGCGGCGCAACGGTGCTGGGCGTGGGGTCGATGATCGGCGCCGGCATCTTCTCCCTGCTGGGGGAGGCCGGCGCGATCGCGGGCGCCGCGGTCTGGATCTCGTTCCTGATCGGCGGAGCGGTGGCGGGGCTGCTCGGCTACGTCTGCGCCAGGATGGGGATGACCTACCCGTCCCGGGGCGGGCTGATCACCTACCTCGTCAAGGGCTTCGGGATGGGCCGGCTGGTCGGGATCTGCTCATGGCTCGGCTACATCTCGGCGATCGTGATCGTGACGGCCATGGTCGCCGTTTCGTTCGGCGGCTATGCGTCGTCGCTCTTCATCGGCGACAACGCGAGCGCCGCCTGGGATCACCTCTTCATCACCGCCATGCTGCTCCTGATGCTGGGGTTGAACCTGGTCGGGACGAAAGTGGTGGCCGCCGCCCAGTCCATGATCGTGGTCGGGGTGCTGGCAGTGTTCGGCGTCTTCATCTGGGTGACGATCAGCAGCGTCGATACCAGCCTGCTGGCGTTCAGCGGGTACCCGTCGCTGAGCAAGATCATCTCGAGCGTCGCGCTGACGTTCTTCGCCTACCTCGGGTTCAACGTGATCACGTTCACGGGAGGCGATCTCCAGAACCCCCGGCGCGACATCCCGCGGGCCACCTACCTGTCGATCGGCATCGCGGCGACCACCTATGTGCTGATTGCGATCGGCGTGTTCGGCACGCTGACCGTGGCAGAGGTGATCAAGCACGGCGAGACGGCGATCGCCGAGGCGGCTCGCCCGTCGCTCGGCGACGCGGGCTTTACCGTGATGGCGATTGCCGCGCTGCTGTCGACGGCCGGCTGCACCAACGCGACGCTGTACGCGTCGAAGAACCTGACCAGCATGCTGACCGACGAGGGCCTCTTCCCGGAGCCATTCGGCTCGCGTTCCAGGTTCGGACCGAACGCGGGCTTGATCATCACGACGCTGCTCGTGCTCGTGATCGCGAACCTCGTCAACCTGTCGGCCATCGCCTCGGTGGGCAGCGCCGTGGCCCTGATGATCTTCGTCCTGGTCGGCGTCGCCGGCTGGCGGCGGCGGGCCGACACGGGGAGCAACCCGGTGCTGGTGCTGTCCGCGATCGGCGTCACGTCGATCGTGCTGGCGTTCTTCGCCGTCGACACGGCCCGCAACGCGCCCGAGACGTTCACCGCAATCATCGCGATCACCGTGCTGTCGGTGATCCTCGACGCCCTGTTCCGTCACCCCCGTCCCCAGATCGGCGGCCTCGACGTGCCGCCGGATGAGGGCGTTCACGCTGCGACGCAAGGAGGCTAGGAGATGGCAACGACCGTCAGTCCGCCGGTAGAGGCGGAGCCCTGGCACAGCCAGGCGCCCTCAGCAGTCGCAGAGGCGCTCGAGGTCGACATCGACACCGGCCTCGATTCCGCCGAGGCGGAGCGCAGGCTGCAGCGGTACGGGCCCAACTCGCTGCCCAGCGAGCCGCCGCCCAGCGTGTGGGATGTGGCTCGTGGCCAGCTGTCCAATCCGATGAACATCATGCTCCTGATCGTGGGCGTGGCAAGCCTGGTGATCGGCCAGTACGCCACCGCCATCGTCGTCTTCGGCCTGGTCACGTTCAACGTGGTCATGGGCTCGAAGCAGGAGCTGAACGCGCTGGCAAGCGTCGAGGCGCTGGCCCAGCTGCAGGTGCCGCACGCGCGCGTGCGGCGCGGGGGCCGTATCGAGGAGATCGACTCCACCGGGCTCGTACCCGGCGACGTGATCCTGCTCGAGGCCGGCGACATCGTCCCGGCTGACGCGCGGGTGGCCGTCTCGGCGACGCTGGAGCTGCAGGAGGCGGCGCTGACCGGCGAGAGCGCGCCGATCGCGAAGGACGCCGGCAGCGTGCTTGACGCCGACACCGCCCTTGGCGACCGCATCAACCTGGTGTTCCAGAACACCCAGGTGACGCGCGGGACGGCCACGGCGATCGTGGTGGAGACGGGCACCTCGACGCAGATGGGCCGGATCGCCGACATGGTGACGAGCACCAAGCGCACCCGCTCGCCGCTCCAGCAGGAGCTCGACAGCATGACCAAGGTGTTCGGCGTG
>DATAHR010000098.1:0-2397 GCA_036263035.1 Gaiellales bacterium
TGACGGCGGGGCCGCGGTCGTGGGCGTCGGCTTCGGCGCGGGCGCCCCGTCGCCGGAGCCGGTGCTGATCATGATCGTGACCACCTGGTCGAGCACCGCCCGCGGCCCGGCGCCGGGGGTGGTGCCGACGAACGAACCCTCCGGCTTGTCGCTGTCGACGCGCTCGCGCACGGTCTTGAACCCGGCGGCCGCCAGAGCGTCCTCGCAGCGCGAGGCCGAGAAGCAGTTGGGCAGGACCTGGGTGTTGCCGTTCTCCACCTTCGGGTCGGCCGGCGGGAAGGGCACCATGGGCTTGCCGGTCAGGATCGGTGCCATGGCGTCGTGCCAGATGGTCGCGCCCTTGCCACCACCGAAGCTGCCGACGTCCTGGTTCCGCTTCGGGTTGAGCACCATGACGCTGCCGGTGTACTGCGGGGTGTACCCGACGAACGCGATGGAGAAGTTGGACTGGCTGGTGCCGGTCTTGCCGGCGATCTGCTGCCCCGGCACGTACGCCCGCGTGCCGGTCCCGCCGAACCCGGGCTCGACGTCCTTGCGCAGCATCTGGTTGATCGTGGTGGCCACCCCGGCCGGGATCGCGTCCTTCTTGCAGTTGTCGCCCTTGACGACGGGCTTGCCGTCCTCCCCCTCGAGCGGCTGGCCGGTGCGGTCGAGCACCGCCTTGATCGGGGTGGGCGCGCAGCGGGTGCCGTTGGCGGCGAGCGTCGAGTAGGCGATCGCCAGGTCCAGCGGGCTCGTCGGGTACGGGCCGAAGGTGAAGGAGCCGTTGTTCTGCTTGATGATCGTGTCGAGCGGGATCTGGTTGGGGCGGTCGAAGCGCATGCCCATGCGCTCGGCCATCCGGGCCGGCTTCTCGATGCTGCCCAGGGCGTCCTCGAGCGCCAGGAAGTACGGGTTGGACGAGACGATCAGCGCCTTCTCCATGTCCGCGGTCGACGGCGTGCTCTTGCCGAGCGCGGGGACCGAGTACGGGGCACCGTCGTTCTTGTAGACGTGCGACGTGTACCGCCGGCCGGTGGTGATCGTGTAGTACTTCGAGAACCCCTCCTCCAGCGCGGCCGCGGCGGTGAACACCTTCCACGTCGAGCCGGAGCCCTGACTCGCCGCCGTGTTGAGCACGACCGACTCGCACTCGGGCGTCGAGCAGCCGTACCGGCGGTTGACGCTCATCGCCAGCACGTGGCCGGTGCCGGGCTCGACGGCGGTGTACATCCCGGCGAGCGGGTCGCCCATCGGCACGGTGTTGAGCACCGCCTGGTCACCGGCGGCCTGCATGTCGGGCCGCAGCGTGGTCTGGATGGTCAGGCCACCGCCGTAGAGCTGGTCCTGGGGGATCTTGAGGGTGCCCCGGAGGTAGTCGAGCACGTAGGCGCAGTAGAAGCCGCCGATCGAGGCGTCGATGCAGCCGTTCGCCGGTGCCACGCCCGGCTTGACCGCCACCGGCTGTGCCGAGATCGTCTTCAGCTGCTCGTCGCTGATGTGCTTGAGCTGGTGCATCCGCGCCAGGACCTCGTTGCGCCGGGTCTTGGCGTTGTCCGGGTGGGTGATGGGGTCGTCGTTGGTGGGGCTCTGCACCAGCCCGGCGAGCATCGCGGCCTGCGGCAGCTGCAGGTCCTTGGCGTTCATGCTGAAGTACCGCTGCGCGGCGGCCTGGATGCCGTACGCACCCTGGCCGAAGTACACGATGTTCAGGTACCGCGTGAGGATCTCGTCCTTCGAGTACTTGTCCTCCAGGGCCAGCGCCAGGCGGGCCTCGCGGAGCTTGCGCGCGACGTCCTCCGCGGTCGCGGCCGCGCGCTCCTCCGGGGTCGTCGCCGACTGCAGGAGCGTCTGCTTGACCAACTGCTGGGTGAGCGTCGAGCCGCCCTGCTGCACCGAGCCCGCGGCCACGTTCTTCGCCAGGGCTCGCAGGGTGCCCTGCACGTCGAGCCCGTTGTGCTCGTAGAAGCGGGAGTCCTCGATGTCGACCAGGGCCCGCTTCATGATGCCGGAGATCTCGTTCGACTTCACCGACGTGCGGTTGTTCGTGTAGAGGTTCGTGATCAGCGAGCCGTCCGCTGCGAGGACGCGGCTGTTGCCGGCCGGCGTCTGATCGGTGAGCTCGCCGGGCAGGGCGTCGAGCAGCGACGCAGAATTGCGGGCGACCAGCCCCGTGCCGCCGATCCAGGGCAGCATCAACCCCGCCAGCAGCGCTCCGGCGACGACGATCGTCATCGCCAGTTTCACGATCAGGCGGCCACGGATTGCAGCGTTCTCCGACATCGCCGGTCAGGGTACGTGTCGGGCGGGCCTCGTCGCCGGGGTCAGCCGCGGCGCGCGGGGAGGACTCGTGTACGGGGGGTGCCGGTCGGCGTGTCGGCGTCCGGACCGGTCAGCGCCTCGCCCATGACCCGCAGC
>DATAHR010000099.1:0-3591 GCA_036263035.1 Gaiellales bacterium
GCCCACAACCGTGGGAGCCGGTAGCAGAGCTCCACCGCCTCGGAGACCAACGTGAGTCCGGCCGCGTGGGACAGGTTCAGTGCGGCGGCGAGCTCCTCGACCGCGTACTCCGCCACCGCCGGCGTCCCGACCCCGGCCAGCGGGGCCCGGTCGAAGAAGCCCGGACCCAACGCCGACGCCAGCCCGCCGGTCCGCTGGGTCGGAAACGAGGCCGCCGGGCGATCCGGGGTGACCGGGTGCAGGTCCACCCAGTGCACCGCCAACGCCAGCAGCCGGGCCTCCTGCGCATCCGCTGCCCGGCGAGCCGAAACGACCGCGTCCAGCACCGCCGACGCGTCCAGGTCCCGCACGTCGGAGGTCTCGGTCTCGTCGAGCGGGGTGCTGGTCATACGAGAAACCTAGACGCCACCACCGACACTCATCGCCGCAGAAAGTCCGAGAATCGCGTTGTCCACAAGGGAAACCCGTAACCAGGTTGATGGGATCCCGGATCGGAACGGCACCGGCGCCGGACAGCCTCCAGGCGGGGTGCGGCACAGGAGGCAGTCGTGGGAGTGCTGACGAGGTGTCCCCAGTCGGATGGCCGCTGAAGCTTCTGGAGACCGCCTGCACCGGACATGATGCTGTGATGAACCCGGTCGCCAGCCGGCGCCGCCTGATCGGGAGCTCTGCCGGCGCTTTCACCGCTGCCGCCATCTGGGCGGCTGTGGCGTTGCACCAGATGAGCGCGCACGGGCGCACTGAGGTCAACGAGATGCGGATCGTTGCCGGTCTGACGTGGATGGACTCCGCGAAGGCTCTGCCACTGGCGTTGTTGCTGCTCATCCCCGGACTGGCATGCCTCGTTCGTGGCGCTGAGGCGGACGACGCGCGACGTGCTGCGGCGCTCGGGCGTGTGGTGTTGGTGCTGGTGTTCGTCTCGGCGGCCGCGGGCACGATCGACTTCGGGTCTTTCCCGTTGGGGAGCTATGCGGTGACGTTCGAGTCGCTGGGGGACGGGGTCCCGTGGCAGTTCCTTGCATGCGTGCTTGCCGGTCTGCTGCTGATCGCGATGGCAGTGTCGCGTCGAACGGCTGGACATGGCGAGTCCGCGGTAACCGCGCTCCTCGGGATCGGGATGGTGGCAGGTTCGGTGTGGACGCCGGCATGGCTGTGGCCATCGTTCGCCTGGGCCGGCTTCGCCACGTGGCTGGGCTGGTCGGCCAGGAGAGCATCTGGCCGCCCTCGACTCCGTGAGCGGGCTGCTCGACGCAATCCGGGATAGGGGAAACCCAATGAGATCCAGAGGTCAGGCGGTCATCCCGTGGCCCGCGAGCACCCTGTGTACGACCCGGACCGCGCTACTTCAGCTGGGCGCTGGTCTTCCCGAGCAGCCGACGGGCCACGATCAGCTGCTGGATCTGCTGAGTGCCCTCGAAGATGTCGAGGATCTTGGAGTCCCGCGCCCACTTCTCCAGCAGCTCGTGCTCGCTGTAGCCGACGCTGCCGGCCAGCTCCACGCAACGCAGGGTGACGTCGCTGCCCACCCGGCCGGCCTTGGCCTTGGCCATCGATGCCTCCAGCGAGTTCGGCTTGCCGTTGTCGGCCATCCAGGCGGCCTGAAGCGTGAGCAGGTACGCCGCCTCCCAGTCCGACTCGAGCTGGAGGAAGGTCGCGGCGGCCGCGGACTGGGTCTGGGCCGGACGGTCGTAGTCGATGTCGACGCCCGCCTCCTCCAGCAGCTCCCTGGTCAGCTCCAGGGACGCCCGGGCGCAGCCCACGGCCATCGCGGCGACGAGGGGTCTGGTGTTGTCGAAGGTGGCCATCGCGCCCGCGAAGCCCTGCTTGGTGTCGATGTCCGGGTTGCCGAGGAGGTTCTCCTTGGGCACCCGGCAGTTCTCGAAGCGGAAGGCGGCCGTGTCCGACGAGCGGATGCCGAGCTTGTGCTCGAGCCGTTCGAGGGTCATGCCGGGCGTGCCCTTGGGTACGACGAACGACTTGATCGCCGCGCGCCCCAGGGACCGGTCGAGCGTCGCCCACACGACCACGGCGTCGCACCGCTCCCCCGCGGTGACGTAGATCTTCTCGCCGTTGATGACGTACTCGTCGCCGTCCAGAGTCGCGGTCGTCCGGATGTTCGCGGAGTCCGACCCGCAGCCCGGCTCGGTGATCGCCATCCCGGCCCAGACGCCCTTGAAGCGCTCGGCCTGCTCGTCGTCGGCCACCGACGCGATCGCGGAGTTGCCGAGCCCCTGCCGGGGCATCGAGAGCAGCAGCCCGACGTCGCCCCAGCACATCTCCATGATCGACAGCACGGAGGCGAGGTTGGAGCCGTTCTTCGTGGCCCCGGTGCCGGCGTCGGCGTCAGGTGCGTCCGCGGACTTCCGTACGCCGGAGGCTCCGGCGCCGCTGGTCTGCCCGGACGACGACAGGCCGTCGACCATGGCCGCGAGCATGTCGAGCTCCTTGGGGTACTCGTGCTCGAGGGTGTCGTAGCGGCGCGAGTTGGGCCGCAGCATGTTCATCGCGACCTGGTGCGCCTGGCCGATCAGCGGCCGGAACTTCTTCGGTGTCTCGAGGTTGATCATCGAACGGGGTCCCCTCGGTGGTGTGAGCGGAGTGAGCGGAGCGAGGCAGCGAGCGGCAGCGTGGGGTGTTCAGACGAGCACCCCGCCTTCCATGAGTCCGATGGCCCGGAGGTCGCGGTACCACCGCTCGACCGGGTGCTCCTTGACGAAGCCGTGCCCGCCGAGCAGCTGCACGCCGTCGTTGCCGATCTGCATGCCCCGCTCGGCGCACAGCCGGCGGGCCAGCGCGACCTCGCGGGCGAACGACTTGCCCTGGGCGGCGCGGGACGCGGCCCGGTAGGTGACCAGACGCATGCCGTTCAGCTCGATGCCGATGTTGGCGACCATGAACGCCACGCTCTGCCGGTGGCTGATCGGCTCCCCGAACGCCTCCCGCTCGTTGACGTAGGGCACCACGTAGTCGAGGACCGCCTGGGCGGTGCCCAGCGACAGCGCGCACCAGGCCAGCCGGGACAGCCGCACGCACTCGCGGTAGTCGTCGGCGCTGCCCAGCAGGGCCAGGTCACCGACGCGCACGTCCTTCAGCACCACCCGGGACAGCGAGGCCGCCCGCAGCCCCATGGACGGCTCGGCCTCGATCTCGACGCCCGGTGTGCCGGACTCGACGACGAACAGCCGCGGCTCGCCGTCGAGCAGCGCACCCACCACGAACAGCTCGGCGTCCGCGCCGCGGGGGACCATCGACTTCACGCCGTCGAGGACGTAGCCGTCGCCGTCCCTCGTCGCCGTGGTCTCGGGGGCCAGGGCGTCGTAGAGCGGGCGCGGCTCGGTCAGCGCGAGGGCGGCGGCGGGCACCTCGTCACCGGTGAACGCCGGGAGGTACGTCGCCTGCTGCTGCTCCGAGCCCCACAGCGACAGGGCCGTGCTGACGGCGCCGGGAGCGAGCGTGGCGACGGCGAGCCCCATGTCGCCGTGGGCGAGCGCCTCGGCGACGAGCGTGCCGGCCATCGCGGACCGTTCGGTGGAGATCCCGCCCAGGTCCTCGGGCACCCCCAGGATCGGCAGGCCGATCTCCAGGCTCGCC
>DATAHR010000100.1:0-18104 GCA_036263035.1 Gaiellales bacterium
TGAGCGGCGCCGAGCTGCTGTTGCTCGACGAGCCGACCAACCATCTCGATTTCGCCTCGATCGACGTGATCGAGCGGTCGCTCGACGACTTCCCGGGCACCATCATCACCGTGTCGCACGATCGCGAGTTCATCCGCGGGATCACGTGCGACCGGCTCTGGGAGGTGCGGGAGGGCCGGGTGATCGAGCGGGCGCTCTAGATGACTGATCGATATCTCTCGAGAGCCTGGCCGCTCCGAGCGGCTCGGTGGAGGAGACGGCTAAGGGTGGCTACGGCTGCGAACCGTCCACTCCCGATCTGCGTGAATCGCAGATCGCTCGTGACCGGTGCAAGGCCGGTCGGCCTTGCACCTGCGGCGTCCTCGGTCGCGCCAATATTCCCGATATTGACGCTCCCTGCCATGAGCGATCTGCGTAATCGCAGATCGCTCATGACCGGTGCAAGGCATCCGCCGTGCACCTGGCCAGGCTCGGTTCTCGCCCACTCGCGATCTGCGTGATCGCAGATCGCGAGTGACCGGCGCAAGGCTCCGCCTTGCGCCTTGGACTTCACGGAGATATCGATCAATCATCTAGAGCTCCACCGGCCGGCCCGACGCAACGGCCTGCTCCGCGGCCACGGCGGCGCGGAGGCTGTGCAGCGCGTCTGCCGGTGAGCAGGGAACGCCCGTGGGGTCGCCGCTCCGCGCGGCGGCGAGGAAGCGCTCCAGCGACGTCCGCCTCGGGTCGGCCGTCTCGGCCGCCTCGAGCCGGCGGCCGTTCGCGGTGCCCGTGAGGCGAAAGGCAGGATCGAGGTCGAGGTGCAGCGCTGTGGCCGCGGCCTCGACGTCCAGGGTGTACACCGGTGCACGCCCGGACGTGCTCCAGGCAACCGCAACAAGGCCGATCGCCCCGCCGGCGTACTCCAGCAGTACGGCAACCGCGTCGTCGAGGTCGCGGTCGTCTCGCCCGCGCAGCGCAAGCAGACCTCGGGCGCCGGCCGCGTGAACGCGCGCCGCCGGCCCCGCCAGGGCGACCTGGAGATCGATGTCGTGGCTTCCGAGCTCGAACAGGATGCCCCCGCCGGCGCGCCGGTCTGCAAACCACGAACTCGCGCCGGCCTCCCCCAGGTCACCACGACCGGGCTCGGTCGGCCCGAAGCTTCTGCTGACCAGCATGCCGGGCATCGCGCCGTCCAGAGCGTCGCGCGCCCGGGCCAGGATCTCGAGGCTCCGCCACTGGTAGCCGACCGCGCACACCACGCCGGCGTCCCGCCAGCCCGCGACGATGCGCTCACCGTCCGCGTGCGATCGCGCCAGCGGCTTCTCAAGGTAGACCGCAAGCCCGTGCTCGAAGGCGGCCACGGCCGGTGCGGCGTGGGCCGCGGGCGGCGTGCACACGACCACCGCATCGAGGTCGGCGGCGACCAGCTCAGCCCAGTCGGCCGTTGCTTGCGCATCGAGGGTGGCCGCAAGCTCCTGCGCACGGGCGAGATCGACGTCGCAGACGGCCGCGACGACCACCTCGTCGTCAGCACTCAGCACCTGCGCGTGGCGCCTGGCGATCGCGCCCGCTCCTATCAGCCCGAGCCTCATCCGCCCCGAACCAGGAACTGGTACTGGATGCCCCCGGTCGTCGCCTCATCCGTCCAGATCATGAGGTTGGGGCCCGACTGAAACGGTGGCCAGGTGACCGAGACCCCCTGGGCCGTGAGGCGATCGCGCACCTCGGCAAGGTCGTCGACCTCGAACGCGATGTGCTCGATGCGGGCGGCGGCGTCGCCGAGGCGCTCTTCGCGACTCTCTGCCGTGCGCGCCTCGATCAGCTCGACGCTGGCGTCGCCGCACGGGAAGTACCGTGCCAGGCTGGCCTCGCTGTCGCTGCTTCGCCCCAGGGCGAGGCCCATGCGCTCGAGCTGACGCATGTGCCGGTCGAGATCGGCGACGACGACCCCGACGTGATCGATCCGCCGCAGCATCAGACGGCCACCGGCCGGCCCTCCTGCAGCGCCAGCTCGCAGGCGGCCGCCACGCGCAGCGTTCGCACGGCATCTGCCGGGCCGCACGCGACGGCGGCCGCGTCACCCTTTGCGGCCGCGTCGAGGAAGCGGCGGATCGACCGTTCCATCGGATCGCCAGCCGATGCGTCCAGCGAGCCGTGCCGCGAGCGGCCCGTGAGCCGGTAGCGATCCGGCCCCAGCTCGAGCTGCATCGTGACCCCGTCGGCCAGCACATCGGTCGAGTAGACCTCAGGCTGCCCGGGACGCGTCCACGCGATCTGCACGGTCCCGAGCGTCCCGGACGCGAAGGAGAGCTCCATCACGATCGCCTCGTCGATTCCGGTATTCGCCTGGCCGCTCAGGCCCCCGCGCGCCGCCGTCACGCGGACGGAGGCGACCTCTCCGGCAAGCCGGCGCTGCAGGTCGATGTGGTGGCTTCCGCGCTCGAGGATCTGTCCCCCGCCCTGTGCCTGATCCATGAACCACGGCCGTCCCGCGACCGGGCCGAAGTTCCGGCCGGCGAGCAGCACCGGCTCCGCGCCGTCCAGCGCCTCGCGTGCCCGCTCCAGCAGCTCGCTCGCGTGCCACTGGTAGCCGACCGCGCACACGGCGCGAGACGATTGCGCCGCCTCGGCGATCGCCTCACCATCGGCCACGGTGCGTGCGACCGGCTTCTCCAGGTACACATGCAGGCCGGCGGCAAGCGCCGCCTCGGCCGGCGCGCGGTGATGCATCGGCGGCGTGCACACCCACAGTGCGTCCAGCTGCTCGCGCTCGAGCATCTCCTCCCAGGACGTGTAGACCGCTGCCCCCAGGGGCTCCGCGACTGCCTGCGCGCGCGTCGGGTCGAGGTCGCAGACGGCGACCAGTTCGGCGTCCGTTGCGCCCGCGATCGCCGGGGCGTGGACGCGGGCGATCCATCCGCCGCCCAGCAGCCCGACCCGCAGCGGTGTCATCGCGGCGGCAGGTCGAGCAGCGTCTTTCCGAACCGGCCGGGCGTCCGCACGTGGTCGTAGGCGTCCGCCGCCCGTTCCAGCGGGAACACCTCACCGACCGGCGCCGTCAGCGTCCCGTCCGCGAGCAGCGGCACCACCCGGCGCCCGAACTCCTGCACCAGCGCCGCCTTCTCCTCTGCGGGTCGCGTCCGAAGGGTCGTCCCGATCAGGGAGGCTCGGCGGCTCATCAGATCACGAAGGACGATCGCGGCCTCCTCGCCCGGCTTGCCGGCGACGAGGACAAGGCGGCCGCCACGTGCGAGAGCCTCCATGTTCCGCGCCATGTGCGGACCTCCGACCAGCTCGACGATCACGTCGGCTCCGCCCAGGGACGCCACCCGCTCGAAGGCGTCGTCGGGAGCGAGCGCATCGGCTCCCAGCTCGGCGATCCGGGCGCGCACCGCCTCGGTGCGCACGCCGCCGACCACCCGGGCACGCATGGCGGAGGCGATCTGCACGGCGGCGGAGCCGACTCCCCCGCTCGCGCCGTTCACGAGCACGACGTCTCCGGCACGCACGTCCCCCTGGTTGACCAGCGCGTCGAACGCGGTCAGGAAGGACTGCGGGACAGCGGCGGCGGTGCGCTCGTCGAGGGCCTCGGGGATAGGCAGGAGGTGCCGCTCCTCGGCGAGCACGAGCTGTGCCTGCCCGCCGCCGCCCACGAGGCCGAACACCCGGTCTCCCGGGCCGAAGGCCGAGACGCCGTTTCCCACCGCGACCACGGTGCCCGCCACCTCGAGGCCGGGGATGTCCGCCGGGTAGCCGGGAGGTACCGGGTGCCGCCCCTCGCGCTGCAGGACGTCCGCGGGGTTCACGCCCGCGAACGGCGGCGCGACGAGCACGTCGAACCTGCCGGGCGCGGGGTCCGGCCGCTCCTCGACGGCCATCACCTCGGGGCCACCGGTGCCATGGAAGACAACGCATCTCACAGCGGCACCATCATCTCGCCGGGTAGGTGTCGAGCCACCACTGCGCGATGTCCCGGCGGCGCATGAACGCGACCCCCGGCAGAGCCTGGGCATGCTCGATGAACATCCGAAGCGGCGCGGCGCGAGCGGCCTGGCCGCTCCACCGCGCGTGCACCGCCACCGTCATCATGGTGGCGCGGTCGTCCGCCTCACGCACCAGCTCGTCGATTCCCATCGTCAGCGTGTCGAGGAAGTCGCGCGGGCTGGAGAAGCCAGGGCTCATCAGGAAGCGCGAGTCGTTGTAGGTCTTCGAGTACGGCACCACGAGCATCTGCACGCCGTCCACCGTCTCGTAGTACGGCAGGTCGTCGGCCGCGCCCTCGGAGTGGTAGAGGAAGCCGCCGATCTCCCGCAGGAGGCTGCGCGTGTTCTCGCTGGGCCAGCCGCGCGAGTTCCAGCCCGACGGAGCGCTGCCGAAGACGCGCGCGTACGTCTCGATCGCCTGGAGGATCGATGCGCGCTCGTCCTCCCGCGAGAAGGTCCAGGCCTCCGTCCAGCGCCATCCGTGCCCGAGCAGATCGTGGTCGTGCTCGCGCATCCACTCGGCGACCGCGGGATTGAGCTCGAGCGCGACCGCCGCTGCCGACACGGTGACGGGCACTCCGGCCGCATCGAAGATGCGGGCCAATCTCCAGACCCCCGCCCGGCTGCCGTACTCGTAATGGTTCTCGGTGCCGGGATCGCGCTGGGGCGGCTGCACCCCGGGGTCCGCGTACTCCCCCCAGCCGTCGTTTCGGTCGTCGCCCCACATCACCGAGTACTCGGATCCCTCCTCGTAGACCAGCACGAGGTTGACGACCACCCGGGCGCCGCCCGGCCACTCGAACCGCTGGGGCCGGCGCCCGTAGCCGACGAGGTCGCGGGCCGAAACGGCGTCCGGGATCGCGTAGCGGTCCCCCGTCATGCGGTGACGTCTGCCTCCAGCTCCAGCTGCATGTGCCCGCCGACCGCCTGGCACACGGGGCAGTGCGCGAACGCCTCGTCGATCAGCGCACGCACCTCGCCCTCGGGAGCGCTCGAGGCCACCCGCGTCCGGAGCCTGGCCCGCGACAGGTGGTGCTCCGAGCCCTCGCCCCACGAGAGCCGCGTGGAGACGGAGGTCTCGATCGGGCCAAGGGGGACGTCGCGCTTTCGCGCCATGCTGGTCAAGGTGGACGTGAAGCAGTTGGCCAGGGCGGCGGAGAACAGCTCCTCGGGATTCGAGGCGCCGCCGGGGCCGCCCAGCTCGGACTGGGTCGCGGTCGACACGGAGAGGGCGCCCGATCCGCCCTCGATGGTGCCGTGGTACCCCTCCCAGCGGAGGGTGGCCGACGCGTTCAGCGATTCCATGGTTCGCGAGTGTAAACGGTCATCGGGTGGAGGATGCGACATGGTACGTTTGGTGCATCGGGACAGTCGACGACAGCGGACGGCCGGCCTTCAGCGCGGTTGAGCGGGAGCCGCGGCTGTCGGACAAGGTGACCCAGGCGATCATCGAGATGATCGCATCCAACCAGCTGAAGCCCGGTGACCTGCTGCCGCCTGAGCGGGAGCTCGGGCGGCAGTTCGGCGTCTCGCGCACCGTCGTCCGGGAGGCGGTGCGGGCGCTCGACGCCAAGGGCCTGCTTGACGTGCGCTCCGGCAGCGGCGTCCGTGTCGTGGCGGTCGACGAGTCCACCGTGCGTGAGTCCATGCGCCACTTCGTCCACGGCAGCAGCGTCGACTACGCGAAGGTGGACGAGATGCGGCGCGTGCTCGAGGTGGCGGCAGCCGGGCTCGCCGCCGAGCGGGCCGACGATGCGGACGTCGCCGCGATGGACGAGACCATCGCCGCCTTCGAGAACGAGTGCACCGATCTCGAGAAGAGCGTCCGCCACGACCTTGCGTTCCACCGGGCGATCGCGCGCGCCACCCACAACGAGCTGTTCCTCGTCCTCCACGACAGCATGGGCGAGATGCTGCTCGAGGTGCGCCGCCACAACCTCGCCCGCGGGCGGAACGAGCGCCGGCTCGTCGTCGGCATGCACCAGCGCATCCGAGACGCGATCGCCGCACATGACGTTTCGGGAGCCCAGCAGGCCATGCGAGACCACCTCGGCCACGTGCAGGCAACGTGGAGCGAACGCCCGGACGCCGGCATCACGGGCCGGTCGCAAGCCGCGGCTCCTCATGCGTCATGACCTCGACCAGGACGGTGCGCCCATCGCGCGCGGCCGCCAGCCCCCGTTCCAGGGCCGGCCCGAGCTCCTCCGCCGTCGCAGCGTGCTCGGTGTGCGCTCCGAGCGCCCTGCCCACAGCGGCATAGTCGCCCGACAGCAGGTTTGAGCCGTAGCGCTCGACCGCCTGCGGCATCCAGGCGCCGTAGCCACCCATCAGGCCGTTGTTCATGACCACGGTGACGACGGGGATGCGGCATCGCACGGCCGTCTCGACGTCCATGCCGATCATCCCGAAGGCCGCGTCTCCCATCACGTTGACCGCCAGCCAGTCGGGGCGTGCCAGCGCGGCGCCCAGGGCGAGGCCGAAGCCGGTGCCGAGCTGGGTGCTCTTCCCCCAGCCCAGGTACCCGCGGGGGACGAGCGCTTCGTAGAACGGCGCGATCTGGTCGCGTGGATGCCCGGCGTCGTGCGTGACGACCGTGCGCTGCCGGTCGCAGAGGCGCATCAGCTCGGCGACGATCCGGTACGGCGAGACCGGCGCAGACTCGGACGCGAGCTGCTCGGCCCACGCGGCGCGAAACCGGTCCCGCTGCTCCGCGACCTCACGGACCCGTTCCCCGCCGGATGCCGGGCCGCCGGCGTTCAGCTCGTCGATCAGCTGCCGCAGGACGAGGGCTGCGTCGCCGATGCAGGTGAAGGCCACCCTGCCGCGAGTGACCAGATGGCGGCGATCGTTGGTGATCTGCCCCAGTGCCGCGCCCGGAGGCAGCGGGGTGATGTAGAGCGACGGGGTGAAGCTGGTGCCGACGCCGATGATCAGGTCGGCGTCTGCGAAGGCGTGGTCGACCGTGGCGGGACGCGTGCGGGACGCGGTGCCGAGCGCGAGCGGGTGGTCCTCCGGGAACGCGCTCTTGCCGTTCAGCGTGGTGGCCACCGGCACGCCCGCCGCCTCGGCCAGCTCGACAAGCTCCGCGGTCGCCTGGGCGTACAGCACCCCCTGGCCGGCCAGGAGCACGGGCCGCGAGGCGGCGCGGATGGCCTCCGCCGCGCGGCGCACGTCATCGGGATCCGCCTGGCTGCGGACGCGCTGCATGGGCGGGATGGCCCACCCGGCGTCGCCGGCCTCGCCGTTCAGGACGTCGTTCGCCACCGCCACCATCACCGGCCCGTCGCATCCTGTTCGCAGCGCCCGCAGCGCACGGCCGAATACGATCGGCGCCGCCTCGGGCCGGTTGACGGTGGCCGCGAACGTCGTGATGTCGCGATACGACCGCTCCGCCTGGAACAGCCCATGGGTTTCCTGTTCGGGCACGCCGTGCTCGCCGGGAAGCAGGAGGATCGGGCTGCGGTCGCCGAAGGCCTGGGCCACCGCCCCGAACGCGGCCTCGGCGCCGGGGCCGTACTGCGTCACGCATGGCAGCAGGCCGCGCCCGTTCGTGGCCCGGGCGAAGCCGTCGGCGATGTTGACGGCGACACGCTCCGTCCGGGTGATCAGCGGCCGCATGCCGGCGGCGGCGGCCGCGTCGATCAACCGGTTCTCGGGGAAGCCGACCAGCTGCTCGGCGCCCTCGCGCTGCAGCAGCTCGACGATGCGGTCGGCGACCAGCATGGCGGTATACCATACTACGGCATACGACGGAGCGCGGCCCCGAGCATGTCGGCCACCGCGCGCATCGTCCGCTCGGGCGCAACGGTGATGCGGACCCAGCCCGGCAGGCCGAACTCGCTTCCGGCCCGGATCAACACCCCGCGCGCAGCCAGCGCCCCGGCCACCTGACGGTCGTCGGCGCCGAGGTCGGCCAGGACGAAGTTCGCCTGCGAGGGCAGGGTTTCGACGCCGATGCGATCGAGGTGCGAGCGCAGGACGTCCCGGGCGGCGGCCACCTCCGCCCGCCGTCGCTCGACGAACCCTTCCAACTGCACACCGGCGCGACCCGCCGCCAGCGCGATGCGGTTGACGTTGAACGGCTCCTGGACGATGTCGAGCAGGCGTGCGACCTCCGGGTCGGCGAGGGCGAACGCCAGCCGCAGACCGGCCAGCCCGAACGTCTTCGAGAACGACCGGATCATGATCACCGGTCGCCCGGCGAGGACGTCCCGGCGGCGGTCCGCCAGCACGTCCGGGTCGGCGAAATCGCCGTAGGCCTCATCCGCCACGACGGCGCAGCCCGCGGGGAGCGCCGTGAGGAACTCGTCCCAGGCATCGCGGTCGATGACGCCGCCCGTGGGATTGTTCGGGTCGGCGAGCCAGACGAGCGTCGCGGCGCTGCGGGCGGCCGCGGCGGCCATGGCGTCCAGATCGAAGCGCCTCAGCTCACCCGGCACGCGCACCACCTCGGCGCCGGCTGCGGCCGAGACCTGTGCGTACAGCCCGTAGGTCGGAGCCGGCACCACGACCGCCCGCCCCGGCTCGAGGAAGGCGGCGGAGATCGTCCCGATCAACGACTGCGCGCCGTGGGCCGGGATCACCGTCTCCGGCGGCACATCTCGCGCACGGGCAACGGCGTCACGGAAATCGGCATACAGACGCTCGGGGTAGAGCGCGACGTTGCCGAGCTCGTCCGCCGCGGCGGCCAGCACCTCGGGCGGCGGCCCGAAGCGGTCCTCGTTCCAGTTGAGCGGCTCGAGGTGCTCGACGCCGAGCCGGGCCGCAAGCGCGTCGCGTGTCTCGCCCGGGTCATACCGGGTCAGCCCTCGCAGCGACGGACGTGCAATGGCATCCCAGTCCGTCACGCGGCCAGCACCCGCAGCGTGTGCTCGAGCGCGGCCAGGCACGCCGCAACGGCATCGGCGCCGGTGTGCTCGTCGGGGGAATGGGAGACTCCGCCTGCGTCGCTGCGCACGAACAGCATCCCCGACGGGATACCGGCGGCGGCCAGGATCCCGGCGTCATGGCCCGCGCCGGAGGGCAGCTCGACCGCCTGATGGCCGGCCGCGCCGATCCCCTGGCGAACCGCGTTCATCACCGCCCCATCCATCGGCTGCGGTGGGTAGCTCCACCGTTCGGCGACCGCGACCTCGCAGCGGGCCGCGCGGGCGGCGCCGGCCGCAGCCGATTCGACCGACCCGACCAGCCGGCGCAGCCCGTCCTCGTCCGGGGCGCGGACGTCCGCGAAGAGCGTGGCCCGCTCGGGGATCGTGTTCGTCGCACCCGGCTCTGCGTGGAGTCGCCCGACGGTCGCCACAGCGCCAGGGATGCCGCCCGCCGCAGCGTGCAGCTCGGTGACGAACCGCGCCGCGGCGGCGAGCGCGTCGGCGCGCAGATGCATCGGCACCGTGCCGGCGTGCCCGCGGCGCCCATGGAAGACGATCTCGAACCCCGCCATGCCGGCGATGGATGTGACGACCCCAAGCGGGCATCTCCGGTCCGCGAGCACCGGGCCCTGCTCGATGTGGGCCTCGACGAACACGTGCGGCGGCCTGCCGGCAAGGGCGCGGCCGGGCAGGTGTCCCAGCCCAAGGCCGGCGAAGGCCTGAGCCAGCGTGATCCCGTCCGCGTCGACGAGGTCGCCCTCGTCGGGCTCGAGCCGGCCCACGAGCGCGCGGCTGCCGAACACGCCGCGTCCGAACCGCGGGCCCTCCTCGAGCCGGAACGCCACGGCCGTCACGCCTCGGCGAAGGCCGCCGGTGGCGTGGATGGCGCCAGCAGCCTCCACGGCCGCCAGCACTCCGAGGGCGCCGTCGAACGCGCCGCCGTCAGGCGGCGTGTCGAGATGTGAGCCGCTCCAGACATCGGCCAGGCCGGGGTCGGCACCCGGGGCGCGGCCCCGCAGATTCCCGGCGCCGTCGACCTCCACCGCCAGCCCCGCCTCGCGCATCCACCCCGCGACCAGGTCGTGCGCCCGCTGCTCTGCCGGGCTCAGGCCGTGGCGGTTGGCGCCGGCGTCGCGATCGATCTCCGCCAGCTGCTCGAGCCGCGAGATGACCAGATCGGCCCGGCCGGCATGCGGTGCGGTGGGGGCGGCCACAGCCGCTGACGATACCGGCTGCGCTGCACCGCACTGCGGGAAACCCGAAACGGCCATGCAGAACTCCCTGAGAACGATCGGGGCCGAAACGCCGATGCCCCGCGGGGCAACCGCGGTGAGACTGAGACCGTCAGCAAGGAGCCACCGTGGGTGGCTCAAGGAAGGGAGCAGATCATGCGTAAGTTCTTTGAAATCGGAGGCTTCATCGCCGCCGCCGTCCTCGTGGTCTTCGGCTTCGGCGCGCTGTACATGGCCAGCAACGGTCATAACACCGTGCACAACACCCTCGCCCAGGAGAACATCGTGGGCACGCCCGACATGACGCCGGCCGCCATCAAGGCCGAGGCGAAGCAGGCCGGGCTGGACGTGAACAGCATCACGTTCCCGAAGGACAGCGTCGCGAACCTGCCGATCAACAGCGGCAGCCGCGCGCATGACTTCGCGCTGTACATGCGCATCCACGCCCTCGAGGCGACGGGTGGCAAGACCTACGCCGAGATGCCGCGCTACGCGACGGCCGACGGCAAGGGCACGAACGACGTGAACCAGGCCCTGAAGGTCAACGGCCAGCCGCAGGACAACGCTGCCCGCAACATCTGGATCAACGAGATGGCGCTGTCCACGGCGCTGCAGAGCAGCTACATGGCCGACCAGCTCTCGCTGTTCGCGGTCGTCACCGGCATCGCCCTCGTCCTGAGCGGCATCGGGTTCGGAGTGCTGGCCGCCGGCCTCACGCTCCGCAGCCGGGAGGACGCGCTGTCGGTCTCGCCCGAGAAGGAGGCGAAGGGACACACGGCAGTCCCGGTCTCGTAGCCGAGATCTGCTGCTCCCAGCAGACACCAACGGGTCGTCCCCTCCGGGGGGCGGCCCGTTCGGCCGTTAACGAGCCAAATGCCGCGTTGCGCGGTCGCTCAATCGGGGGTTGGGCCGGCCGACTACCCCGTGTGACGTGCGTAGCTGTCGTCCCGTCACGCGCCGCGCTGCCCCCCGGCACGGCGCACCTGCGGCCCCGGCTCTGGGGTGCGACCGCCCCTGGGCGGCGGCATGAAGCAGCTGCTCAAGCACTCCGATCTGGTTGGCGCGATCGCCGTCGTCGTCGTGGTCGTGATGATGCTGGTGCCGCTGCCGGCGCCGCTGCTCGATCTGCTGATCACGACCAACATCGGTGCGGCGCTGATCATCCTGATCACGACCATGTACGTGCCGAGGGCGCTCGAGTTCGCGTCGTTTCCCTCGCTGCTGCTGCTGACGACGCTCTTCCGCCTGGCCATCAACGTCAGCGTCACAAGGCTCGTGCTGCTCAAGGGGGACGCCGGCAACGTGATCCACGCCTTCGGATCCTTCGTCGTCGGCGGGAACGTGCTCGTCGGCCTCGTGGTCTTCCTGATACTGGTCGTCATCCAGTTCGTGGTGATCACGAACGGCTCCGGCCGCGTCGCCGAGGTCGGCGCCCGCTTCACACTCGACGCGATGCCCGGCAAGCAGATGGCGATCGACGCCGACCTGAACGCCGGCCAGATCACCGACGAGGAGGCCCGCCGGCGTCGCGAGCTGATCGCACGTGAGGCCGACTTCTACGGGGCGATGGACGGCGCGTCCAAGTTCGTCAAGGGCGATGCCGTCGCCGGCATCCTGATCGTCGCCATCAACCTGCTCGGCGGCATGGGCGTCGGCGTGCTGCAGCGGGGGATGGGCTTCAGCGACGCCGTGCACACCTTCCCGATCCTGACGATCGGCGACGGGCTCGCCGCCCAGATCCCGGCGCTCCTGATCTCGACCGCCATGGGCATCATCGTCACGCGCTCCGCCTCCGAGGCCGACCTCGGCCGCGACATCACCAACCAGATCCTGCGCCAGCCGCGCGCGCCGATGATTGCCGGCGGCGTGATCTGCACGATGGGCCTCGTCCCCGGCCTGCCGAAGGTGCCCTTCTTCGTGATCGGCGGCATGCTGTTCGTGCTCGGCCGGGCGATGGCATCGCAGGCTGCGAAGGACGCGCAGGCCTCGCTCGAGGCGGAGCGCGCCGCGCGCTCGGAGAGCACGCCGCAGACCGACCCGGCCGAGGGCGCCCTCGCAATCGACCCACTCGAGCTGACCATCGGCTTTGGCCTCGTGCCGCTCGTCGACCAGTCCTCCGGCGGCGCGCTGCTCGGCCGCGTCCGCGTCGTCCGGCGCCAGATCGCGAGCGATCTCGGCATGGTGATCGCCCCGGTGCGCATCCACGACGACGTGATGCTCGAGTCGCACGAGTACGGCATCAAGGTGCGCGGCACCGAGGTCGCCCGCAGCCGCATCATCCCCGGCCACCGCCTCGCCATGAACCCGGGCGACGCGACGCCCGGCATCGCCGGCATTCCCACGGTCGAGCCCGCCTTCGGGCTGCCGGCCGTGTGGATCGAGGAGGGACAGCAGGCCGAGGCCGAGGCGCTCGGCTACACGGTGGTCGACCCCGAGTCGGTGATCGTCACCCACCTGACCGAGACCATCCGGCGCCACGTCGACGAGCTGCTCACACGCCAGGAGACGCGCCAGCTGCTCGACACCCTGAAGGCCGCGAACGCGGCAGCCGTCGAGGAGGTCGTCCCCGACAAGCTGGGCGTCGGCGAGGTGCAGCGGGTGCTGCAGGCGCTGCTCCGCGAGGGCGTCTCGATCCGCGACCTCGGCACCATCCTCGAGGCGATCGGCGACAGGGCCGCGTTCACCCGCGATCCGTCCGTCCTTGCCGAGTACGCCCGGCAGGCCCTGGCCCGCACGATCACCGCCGGCTACCTGGACGAGGAGAAGACGCTCCGCGCCATCTCGCTCGAGCCCGCGCTCGAGCAGGAGATCGCCGAGTCGGTGGCGCAGACCGCAGACGGCGAGTACCTGGCGATGGATCCCGAGCGCGCCCAGGCGCTCGTCGGCTCGCTGGCCGGCCAGGTGGAGGCGGCGACGGGTATGGGCCTGCGGCCGGTCGTCCTCTGCTCGAGCCGCATCCGGCGCCACCTGAGGCGCCTGGTCGAGCAGACGCTGCCGCAGCTTCCGGTGATGGCATACAACGAGATCCTGCCCGGCATCCGGGTTGAGACGACAGGGGTGGTGACCGCATGACGACCATGACGAAGACCTATCGCGGGCGGACGCTCGAGGAGCTGCTGCCGAAGATCCGCGAGGAGGTGGGACCGAACGCGGTGATCACCCACCAGCGCGAGGGGCTGGTCGGCGGCATCGGCGGGTTCTTCGCCCGGCGCTGCGTCGAGGTCGAGGTCAGCCCGGCACCTGCGCCGGCAACGCCGTCGATCCCAGCACAGCACGTGTTCAACGCATACGACGCCGGCCCCGAGGATTCGGTGAAGGAGGCCCGCACGGCGGTGATCGACGCCATGATCGCGCAGGCGGCGCCCTTCGCCGCCGTGCTGGAGACGGCGGAGCGGGAGTCCGAGCCCGCGTTCGAGCAGCTGGCGCCGCTCGAGGAGCCGGTCGCCCCCGCGGTGCTACCGGACGTGGACGCGGATTTCGAGCCGGTCCGGGCACGGCTGCTCGAGCTGGGCATGCCTGAGGCGGCGACGGCCGCCCTCATCCGCGAAGCGGAGCGCGGCATGCGGCCGTTCGACCAGTCCGCCACGCCGGAGCAGCTGGTGCGCCGGGCGTTCGCGCGGCAGGTGCGGATCGAGCACGGCTGGAAGACGAAGCGCCGCACGATCGCGCTGGTCGGGCCGCCGGGTGCCGGCAAGACGCTCGCGGCTGCGAAGCTCTGCCATGCCTACGCGGCCGGATCGCGGCTGGCGGTGCGCACCCTCAGCCTCGAGCCGGCGGCAGCCGCCTACCGTCTGGGCACGCTGACGGAGCACCTGGACATCGGCCTGCGCATCGCCGACACGCCCGAGGCAGCCGAGCGGGCGTCCGCACGGATGCAGGGTGAGAGCCTGATCGTCGTCGACACGCCGCCCGTGGCCGCGGGCGACGCCGAGTCGATCGGGGCGCTGGCGGAGCTGCTGTCCACCGTACGACCGGACGAGATCCACCTCGTCGTCCCGGCGACCATGGACGCCCGCGCCGCAGAGGCGCTGTACGAGGCGGTCACGCCCGGCATCGCCGTCAACCGGATCCTGATCACACAGCTCGAGGGAGCGGCGAGCCTGGCGCCGGCGGCCGGCCTCTCGTTCACGCTGAAGCGCCCGATCTCCTACCTGGCGGAGGGCCGGCGGCCGAATGCCGGGCTTCGCCCCGCCGAGGCCGCGGAGCTGGCGGAGCTGGTGCTGCCATGACCGCTGAGCGGATGCGGGCGCGCTGATGGCGGACATCAAGCCACCGCTGGTCGGGATCAGCGCCCACCCGTACGCGGCGGTCAGTGTCCGCCGGTGGAAGTCGCGGGCCGCCCTGGCGGGGTTCCTGCTGGCGGCGTACGAGAGCTACGGGCAGAGCCTGCCCTTCGCCGACATCGCCCTGCGCGCGGTCGCCGGCGGGGTGGTCGGATACCTGATCGGCTACGCCGCGGCCGTCACCGTGTGGCGCCACCTGCTGCAGGCCCAGGCCCGGCTGGCCGTCGACCGCGCACGCGAGCTGCGCGAGCTCGAGCTCGCCCGGCAGCAGCGGGCACGGAGTGACTGATGAGCGACCCGATGAGCCCGATCGAACGCGTGACCCCTCCCCCGGCCCCGCCGCGGGTGACGCGGCAGCGTGCGCGCGACGAGGAGCAGCGGCGGCCGCCACGACGCCATGACCAGCCGCCGCACGAGCAGGCCGAGGACGATGACGGGCTGCCGCACGTGGACGTGCGGGCGTAGCGTCGAGACTCTAGAGGCGCACGAAGCCGGTCGCGTCGCTGCGCGGATGCACCTCGCGCCGCACGCCGTTCGAGGCGTTGCCCTCGACGGTGGTCAGCGTGCCATCGGCGTTGACGGACTCGACGATGCCGACGTGCTCCGTGCCAAACAGGATCAGATCGCCCGGCTGGGGGTCACTGGTCAGGCGCCCGGTGCTTCGCGCCCAGTCCGTGATCCCGGCCACCGAGCCGAGGCCCTGTCCGTTGGGGCCGATCGGCGCACCGGCCTGCGCCGCGGCCCACGAGACGAAGTACGCGCACCAGGGCGCGCCGGCGTAGGAGCCGGCCACGGCGGAGCGGTAGTCCGCGATGCGCGGCCCGTCGTTCGAGCCTGGCGGCTGCTCCGTCACACCGATCTCGCCCTCGGCGACCGAGAGTGCGCGCAGGCCGGCATCCGACCCACCGGCCGCGGTCGCAGAGGCCTGTCCCAGCGCCTGCGCAAACGGCGTTGCGGCCGCCTGGGCGGCGGCCGCCGGCTGCGCCGGTGGGGCGGTGGGCTGGCCGAGCAGCTGCTCGATCTGCGCGACCCGGGACACGGCGCTGAGGAAGCTCACGCCACGGTAATCGTCAGGCTCTTATTGCAATTCATTCGACCTACTAAATTGTCGTTTGCTCGAGACGATTACCGGTGTGCGGCTGGATGGCCCAGCCGCCCGGGCCACATGATGTGAGCCCGGAGTTGGGACCCGATCTTCAAGGAGGAAGAAATGTCCCTTCGCATTCAGAGCAACATCGAGGCGTTCAACGCGCACCGGAACCTGACTGCGACCAGCGCAACGCTGGCGAAGTCGATGGAGAAGCTCTCCTCGGGCTACCGGATCAACCGCGCCGCCGACGACTCGGCCGGCCTTGCCATCAGCGAGAAGCTGAAGGCGCAGGTCGGTGGCCTCGATCAGGCCCAGCGCAACGCGCAGGACGCCGTCTCCCTGGTGCAGACGGCTGAGGGTGCGATGGCTGAGGTGCACTCGATGCTGCAGCGCGTCCGCGACCTCGCTGTGCAGTTCAACAACGGCACGCTGTCGACCGCCGACAAGGCGTCGATCACGGCCGAAGTTGCCCAGCTGTGCAACGAGATCTCGACCATCGGTGCGAACACCACCTTCAACGGCATCGCCCTGCTGACCGGCACGGCCAGCATCACCTTCCAGGTGGGTGCCAACGACGGTGAGACGCTGTCGGTGAGCGCTGTTGGACTGTTCGGCTCCGGCTCGACGTACAAGGTCGACTCGAGCATCTTCAACTTCAGCGGCACCGTCACGCTGGCCTCGATCGACGCCGCCATCCAGGGCGTCAGCGATGCCCGCGGCACCTTCGGCTCGGTGCAGAACCGGATCGAGCACACGCTGAACAACCTCGCCAACTACGAGGAGAACCTGACCAGCGCGAACAGCCGGATCCGCGACGTCGACATGGCGTCCGAGATGGTGAACTTCACCAAGCTGCAGGTGCTTCAGCAGGCCGGCACGTCGATGCTGGCCCAGGCGAACCAGTCTCCGCAGAGCGTTCTGTCTCTGCTGCGCTAGACGGCGAGCCTCACATAACGGGACGACAGCGGAGGGCCGCCCATCGGGCGGCCCTCCGTGGTTTCGTACGAGATCCAGGGCGAGTCATTCGTCGCCGGCTACGCCTGGGCGCTCCCGACAACGGGCTGACCCGTGCCGCGGCGGCGCGGCCGGTAGGCTGAACCGGCCAGCAGGAGGTTTCCGCCACGACGGCAGTGTCACATCGGCACACCGGGCCGGCCGGCATCGCCGGCGTTGCCGGCCTGCTGGCAGTGCTCGGCACCGCCGCAGTGGCCCTGCTGCTCGGTGGCTCGAGCACCGCTGTGACGGCGCCGGCGCCGTCACCCGTGCCGGGGGCGCCGCACGGCACGTCCGAGGCAAACGGCGCCGTCGTCTACGGCCGCTACGCGCCACACTCGAGCACGTTCGTCGCCGGGCTCACCATCGCCGGCGCCGCCGGGGGGCCGCAGCGGGTGGTCTCGGCCCGCGCCGTCTGCTGCACCAGCATCGGCGGCCACACCATCCTGTTCACGCAGCGGACGCGGCACGGGTCGCGTGATCTGCTGCTTGCAAGCCAGACGGACGGCACCGTGCTGCGCCCCCTCACCCTGCGCGGCATGGAGCTCGGGCCGGGCGTGCTCTCAGCCGACGGATCCCGGATCGCGGTGTGGGCCAGGCAGCGGGCCGATCCGCATCGGGGGGCGGTCGAGGTTCATGCCGGCGGGAGGTGGTATCGGATCGGCAGGTTCACCGCGCGAGAGATGCGGCCGCTCGCCTTCTCCCCGGTCGGCTCCTGGGTGCTCGTCTTCCGGCCTACGACGGATCGGGGGTTCGGGGAGGTCGGCGTCCTCGACATCGGGAGCGCGCGCTACCACCGGCTGACGCCCCGCGGCATGGGCAGCTGGTGCTGCTTCTTCGGCTCACCGGCGAGCTGGTCGCCGGACGGCAGGGTTGCGTTCGCGGCCTTCCAGCACGTTCCCCAAGGTGACGCGTTCACCGACGGCCAGAGTGCGGTGTTCGTGACCCAGCGTGGCACCGAGGGCGTCCGCCGGGTCACGGACTGGGGCCAATGGACGACCAGCGCACACTGGTCGCCCGATAGCCGACTGCTGGCGTACGACACAGCCAACGAGCGCGGAGGCGCGCATGACCTGTTCGTCATCGACCCCGACGGCGGCAGCCCCAGCCTCGTCCCCACCCCCAACGACGGCGGCTCCTGCTGTGCCGTCTGGACGCCCAACGGCAAGGCCCTCGTGTACGAGAGCGGCTCTGACGACGCGCACATGGATCTCTGGGCCGCGAACCTGGACGGCAGCGGCACGTTCCGCCTCACGAGCGGCAATGCAAGGGACCTCGCATACGCCATCACCCCGTGGCCATGAGCGACCGGGAATGCAGCGGCGCCCGGCCGCCGAAACGGCCGGGCGCCGTGCGCCGCCTTCCCCCCCAAGGATCGTGAGATGGTTGATCCCACGACCCCGCACGTCTGATCGCCTCACTGTCGGTAGTTGCCGACCGTCAGGGTGCTGCGACCGGTAGGCGTCCCCTCCCGATCTGCGTGATCGCAGATCGGTCGTGACCGTTGCAAGGCCTGCGGCCTCGCAACTGCGGCGTCCTCGATCGCGCCGATATTCCCCGATATCGGCCCTCCCTCGATCCTTGCGCTGCTTGCCTACCGATCGCTCAGACCGCACGGCGCCGTAGAACCAATCATCTAGGCAGCCTCGCGGCGGGTGTCGTAGAGCGCCCGG
>DATAHR010000101.1:0-9899 GCA_036263035.1 Gaiellales bacterium
ATCCACGATCGCCACATCCGGCTTGGAGAACCCCACCCGCCGCACCAGATCCTCCGCATTGTCCACCTGCCCAACCACCTCGAACCCCGCATCCACCAACAACCGCGCCACACCCTCACGCAACAACACCGAATCGTCGGCCAGCACTACCCGCATGGGATCACCGCCCGAACCCGCGTGCCCTGGCCCGGCGGGCTCTCGACCGTCAGCTCGCCGTCCAGCGCCTCCACCCGGTCCGCCAGCCCCCGCAGCCCGCTGCCGGCCGCCGCGTTCGCGCCGCCCACGCCGTCGTCCTCCACCTCGATCACCGCCGATCCGTTGTCCTGCATGATGCGGACCGTAGCGCGTTTGGCGTTCGCGTACTTGGCAACGTTGGTCAGCGACTCGGCGACGACGTAGTACGCGGCCGCCTCCACCGGCGCCGGCAGCGGCTGCTCGGGCACCTCCGTCAGCTCGACGGGCAGCGACGACCGGTTCGCGAGCGCCTCCAGCGCCGGCTGCAGCCCGCGGTCGGTCAGGATCGCCGGGTGGATGCCCCGGGCGAGCTCGCGCAGCTCCTCCAGCGCATGCGCCAGCTCCTCCCCGGCTGCCTCCAGGATCACGTCGGCCGCTGACGGATCCTTCTGGAACTGCGAGCGCGCCAGCCGCAGCGAGAGCGACAGCGACACCAGCCGCTGCTGGGCGCCGTCGTGCAGGTTGCGCTCCAGCCGTCGGCGTGCCTCGTCGCCGGCCGTGACGATGCGCGCGCGGGACTGCCGCAGCTCCTCCTCGGCGTGCTTGCGCTCGGTGATGTCGCGGATGAACGCGGTGAAGAGCGGCTGGCCGTCATCCCCCTGGATGCGGGTGACCGTCAGCTCGATCGGGAACTCGCTGCCGTCCGCGCGCATCCCCGCCAGCTCGACGTGCGCGCCGATCAGCCGGCCGCTCCCGGTGTTCTTGTGCTGTGCCAGGCCGCGCCGGTGGTCCTCCCGGTGGCGGGGCGGGATCAGGAGCTGCGGCATGTCGTGCCCGATCACGTCGTGCGCCACCCGGCCGAAGGTGCGCTCGGCCGCCGGGTTGAACTCGACGATCCGGTCGTTCGCGTCGATGGTGACGATGCAGTCGAGCGCGGAGGCGAGCGTCGCGGACTTCCGCGCCTCGCTCTGGGCCACGGCCGCCTCGGCGCGCCGCCGTTCGATCAGCTGGCCGATCCGGTCGGCGACCGCCTCCATCAGCGCCAGCATCTCCGGATCCGGGCCGACGGGGTCATCGGCGCACATCTGCACCACCGCGTCCACCTCGCCGGCGGCGATGATCGGGAAAGCGAAGGAGCCGGCGGTGGACGCACGCGCGTTCGCCTCCACCACCGGGTCATCCGCAACGTCCAGATCCCAATGCGCCTTGCGGCGGTCGCGCACGTACCAGGCCAGCCCGGTGTCGTCCAGCAGCCGCGTCTCCTTGATGCGCTCCACAAACCCGTCCGAGACGACGCCGCGCCGCGCCCACACGGCCACCGGGACGAGCTCGTCCGGCTCCGCCTTCCAGTAGACGCAGGCCCAGCAGTCGAACGCGGAGCCCACCGCTTCGACCAGCGGCTCGGCAACGTCCTCCAGCCGCTCGGCGTTCGCGAGCGCGCGGGCGACGGTGAGCTGAAAGCCCATGCGCCGCTCGTTGCGCCGGCGCAGGGTGATGTCCTCCCCGATGCTGGTCGCGCCGATGATGTGGCCGTCACGGTCGCGGAGCACGGTGTTGTTCCACGCGATGTCCCGGACGTCCCCGGTGCGCGTGCGGATCCAGTTCTCCTCGTAGGGCAGCACGTCGTCGGCCGCCATCCGCTCGAGGAACCGCACCTTCGTGCCGCCGAACGTCTCGAGCCAGTCCCGGCCGATCAGCTCCTCGCGTTCCCAGCCGGTGAGCTCGCAGAGAAAGGGGTTGGCGTAGGTGATGCGGCCCTCGGTGTCGAGGCTGACCGCGATCAGCCGCACGTTCTCGAGCAGCTCGTTCAGCCGCTCCTGGGATGCCCGCAGCTCGCGCAGGCGCGTGGTCAGCTCGCCGGTCAGCGACTGGTTGCGCAGGGCCAGGGCGGCGGCGGCTGTGACCGCTTCCATCAGTCCGGGGTCGTCCAGCAGCGACTCGTCGTGCACCATCAGCACCGAGCCGAGCGTGCCCGTCTGGATCGGGGTGACGGCGCGGCCGGGCTCTGGCTCGGGCCGGGCCACCGGCTCACCGTCGGCGTTCGTGCAGGCGCTGCCGTCCGGCAGCTCGTAGACCAGCTCGAGGCTGGGGTCGCCGAGCGCGTCGCGAAGTGCGTCGCGGAGGCGGGCCGGCTGGTCGCTGGACTCGACCTGGGCGATCAGGCCGCGCACGGCGCTCGACCGCCCGAACTGCGATCGCAGCAGCCCGTAGACGAAGCTCTGGGGCACGGCTGCGAACGTCAGCGAGAACAGATAGAAGGGCACGTCGCTCGACCCGGACTCGACGACCGTGAAGAAGAAGGCGACGACCCCGATCATGATCACGCTCAGGCCGCCCGTCAGGTAGACGGGGGCGAGCGTGCGCCGAAGCGCGGGCGAGGCGGCCCGCCAGCGGCGGCCGAGGATCACCAGGATGGCGACGATCAGCGCGATGCCGATGCCGAGCGAGATGCTGTCCAGCACCGTCACGGTCTCGTGGCTGTGCTCCGCCAGCAGCAGGTTGTGCGCGCTGCGCGGATCAGACCCGTCCTTCGCCGGCTCCGTGAACGGGATCGCGATCAGCGAGATCACCCACGTGTCGACGTAGACGGCGGCCGTCACCAGCCTGGCGTCGAGGGTGCCGAGGCGCCCGGTGGGATAGGCCAGCAGCAGGTGGACGAGCATGCCCAGCCACAGGCTGGAGACCACCAGGCTGAACGTCAGCAGGATGTTGTGCGGCGAGTCGGAGAGCCCGTTGCAAAGCCAGGTCAGGCCGACGCCGCACATCAGCGGGCCGATCCGGTTCGCCGGGCGGCGAACCCAGGCGAGCAGCCCGGCGAGCAGGAACGACCAGGCCACGCCGAGGCCGAGGATGAGGTACCCGGCGGTGCTGTGGTGGACGTGGGTGGTCAGCTCGGCGTCGACCACCAGCACCGTCAGCACGGCGCCTGCCGCGAAGGTCAGCGCCCGCAGGCCGGGGCTGCCGATCAGCCGAGCGCGTCGGCCAGCGTCTGACCGCACAGCTCTCCCTTCGGCACGAATCCCCGCGCGCCGCTCTCGCCGATCAGGGGGCCGAAGTCGCTTGCCTCACGGCTCGAGGTGAGCACCACCGCCGGCGCGTCCGGATCCCTGGTCAGCTCCGCAGCGACGGCGAAGCCGTCCGTGTCGGGCAGCTGGACGTCCAGCAGCACCACCTCCGGTCGCAGCTCGCGAGCCGCCACCAGCGCCGACGCGCCGTCGACGGCCTCCCCGACGATCGTGTATCCCTCCGAGGCCAGCAGGGCCCGCGCCATTGCGCGGAAGCTCGGATGATCATCGACGATCAGGACGGATGGGGCCATTGCGTTCATCGTGCCACAGCCCCGCTGACTGCGAGATACGGTTTGCCACACCCTTTGCGGCGTATCCGGGATACCACAAACGGGGAGGTTCAGGGGGTGGTGCCGGTGCTCGACCCGCTGCTCGTCTTGATCTGTGCGAGCGGCTTCAGCTGCGTGAGGAGCTGCTCCAGCTGCTTCTTGTCCGGCGTGCTCGGGTCGAGCTTGAGGATCTGCTGCACGGCGGTGTACGCCGTGGCGTAGTCCTGCGCGCCCAGCGCGTCGCGGGCGAGCGCGCGCTGGTAGGTGGCGTCATTCGGGCTGATCTGGACCACGCGCTTCCACAGCGACTCCGACTGCGTGAGGTCGCCCTGCGCCTGCTGCTGGTAGACCTGCTGCTTCTGCTGGAGCGGCTGCTGAACTGCCGTCACGAGCGGCGACGGGAAGGCGGCCGCCAGCTTGGTCGCCGTCGAGGGCAGCGCCGAGCTGGTGCTCTGGTACTGCGAGGCGATCGCCTGGTAGTAGCTGGCCTTCGCCTGCATCTTGCTCGCGCGCGTCTCGTACAGCCCCGCGACCAGGGCCAGCGTGTTCAGGTCCTTCGGCCGCAGCTGGAGGTACTGCTGGTAGGCGCCGAGCGCGGAATCCGGGTTCTTGTCCGCCTGGTAGGCGTCACCCAGCTCGAGCCAGGCGTTCGCGTTCTTCGGGTCCTTGTGCACCTTGTCGAGCAGGCTGCTGACGCTTGTGCTCGAGCTCGTGCTCTGGCCGAGCAGGTTGCCCAGGCTGATGCCTCCGACCCCGGAACCGACTCCGAGGAACACGAAGCTGAGCGCGAACACGGCGCCGAGGAAGATGAAGACGGGCTTCTGGGTGCGGCGGATCTTTTCGAAGAGCATGGCGGGGTGGGGGCGTCAGGTTCCGATCATCTTCGCGCGCACCAGGCGCGCGGACTCGGTATCGGCAGGTTCGCCGTCCCGCCTGTAGCGTATCTGGCCGTCCACCATGGTGAGCAGCACCCGGTCGGCGGTGCCGCCGTACACCGTGGCCGTGACGGGGTCCTCCCAGGGCAGGAACGGCGACCCGCCGAGGCCGACCACCGCCAGGTCCCCGCGCTTGCCCGGCGTGAGGGATCCCACGGCCTCGCCGAGGCCAATCGCCCGCGCTGCGTCGAGCGTTGCCATGCGCAGCACCTGCTCGGCGCCGAGAGCGTCGGGGCGGCGGCTGCTCGCGCGCGCCACGAGGATCGCCGCCCGCATCTCGTCCCACATGTCGAAGGTGAGCGCCGAGGCGGGGGAGTCAGTTCCGAGCCCCACCGTCATCCCCGCGGCCAGCAGGTCGGGCACGGGAGCCGTCCCGCACCCGAGCAGCGCGTTCGATCGCGGGCAGTGCACGGCCGGCACGCCGCGCTGCGCGAGCGTCTCGATGTCGCCGCGCTCCGCGCGGACGAGGTGGATGGCCACCGTGTCGGGACCGAGCAGCTCGGCGATCTCGGCGAGCGGGCTGGTGTCGCGGTCGGATTCGAGCAGGTGCGTGGCGACAGGGATCCCACGCCGCCGGGCCAGAGCGATCAGCTCGGCGTAGTGCTCGGGCGTGACCGTGTAGGGCGCGTGCGGGGACACGCCCGGTGTGATCAGCGGATGCTCGGGAAGCGCGTCCAGCCGCCCCTCCATCAGCCCCGCCGGGTCCCCCTGGTCGCTGAACGCCTCGAGGTACACGATCGCCCGCAGGCCCTGGGCGATCGCCGCTTCCGTCACCGTGTCGGCGTAGGAGCAGTCGGCGATCGTGGTCACACCGCCGGCAAGACAGGCGTGGACGCCGGCGTGGGACTGCGCGAGGTAATCCTCGCGCACCAGCCCGCTCTTGCGGCGGATCAGCTGCTCGATCCAGGGGGAGAAGGGCAGCCCGTCGCCCATTCCCGCCATCGCGATGTACTCGAGATGGGTGTGGGCGTTGACCAGCCCGGGGAGGATCACCGCATCCTCGAACCGCTCCGTCGGCTCGAGATCGGCCGACACCTCGGTGATGACGCCGTCCTCCACCCGCACGGCGCCGTGGCGGAGCGGAGGCCCGTCGACCGGCAGCACCCAGTCCGCGCCGAGGATCATGTCAGCGGCGCGGCGTCAGGCTCTTCCTCGCTGCGCCCGCGTTCGACGGCCACCACGATGAGGTACGACAGGCCGTAGAGCGCGAGCAGCGGGATGAACTCGACGACGAACGAGATCGGGTCGACGCCCGGCAGCAGCATGGCGACCACCGCCAGCACCACGATCGAGAGCCGCCAGTTCCGGCGCATGAACGCGGAGGTGACGAGGCCGATCCGGGCGAGCACCAACATCACCGCCGGCATCTCGAACACCAGGCCCATCGCGACCAGCGTCAGCATGATGAACTGGATGTAGTCGCCCGCCCGCAGCTGGACGTTGAACTGCTCCGAGTTCCAGTTGAACAGGAAGGCCAGGGCGGGCGGGCAGACCAGGTACCAGCCGAACGCAACACCGGCGATGAAGAGCGCCGGGATCATCAGGATCAGCGGCCGCAGGTGCTTGTGGTACTCCTCCGAGAACGCCGGGACGATGAAGGCGTACAGCTGGTAGGTCGCCACCGGCAGCGTCAGCAGCAGCCCACCGTAGATCCCGATCGCGATCGACGTCATGATCGCGTCCAGCGGGCTCGTCTGGAGGAACCTCGCGTCGTGCAGGTGCGCCGGCAGCGCATGCCGCGAGTACTTGAGGATCGCACCCGACTCGTAGAAGCACACCGTGACGCCGACCGCGAGCACGGCGAGCACGATGATGATGCGCGAGCGAAGCTCATCGAGGTGCTCGACAAGCGTCAGCTCCTCGTCAGGCTTGACGCGCCGGGCGCGAGCCACGTGTTAGTCCCGGGTCTGGTGGACCGGGCCTTGCTGCTCGGTCGGCGCCGTGTACGTCGTGGTGGCGGGCGGCTCGATGGCCGCCGCCGGCTTCGGAGCCTCGTCCTCTTTGTCGTGACCGGTGACCGAGTCCTTGAACTCGCGGATCCCCTTACCCAGGGAGCGGCCGACTTCCGGAAGCCGCTTGGGGCCGAGCACCACGAGCGCGATGATCAAGACGATGATGAGCTGAATCGGTGATACGTCGGGCATGCCCGCAGGGTACCACGTGTGGGCGGGCAGCCGAGGGTTGACGGCTACACTTGATTGGCTGGGCGCCGAACGAGTCGCCCGGCGACGACGACGGTTTCACCTCCTCCGAGAGGAATCCATGCCAGACCTGATCATTCGCAATCTGCACGCGTCGATCGACGGTGCTGAGATCTTGAAGGGCGTCGACCTCGAGCTCTCCAAGGGCGAGGTGCACGCCATCATGGGGCCGAACGGCTCCGGTAAGTCGACGCTCGCCCACGTGCTGATGGGTCATCCCGCCTACGAGGTGACCGAGGGCGAGGTCATCTTCCAGGGCGAGCAGGTGCTCGAGCTCGAGCCGGACGAGCGGGCACGGCTCGGCCTCTTCCTCGCATTCCAGTACCCGTCCTCAATCCCGGGCGTGACGGTGGCGAACTTCCTGCGCCTGGCGGTCAATGCGCAGCGGCGTGGGCCTGACGGCGAGGAGAACCCGGTGCGCATCCCCGAGTTCCGCTCGATGCTGCAGGAGAGCATGGATGCGCTCAAGATCGACCGCTCCATGACCAGCCGCTACCTCAACGACGGCTTCTCCGGCGGCGAGAAGAAGCGGATGGAGATGCTCCAGATGGCGATCCTGCGCCCGCAGATCGCGATCCTCGACGAGACCGACTCCGGCCTTGACATCGACGCGCTTCGCATCGTGTCCGACAGCGTCAACCGCCTGGTCGGCCCGGAGATGGGTGCGCTCGTGATCACGCACTACTCGCGGCTGCTGAAGTACATCCAGCCGCATCACATCCATGTGCTGGTGGACGGGCGCATCGTCCGCTCCGCCGGGCCCGAGCTGGCCGACGAGCTGGAGCGGGAAGGCTATGCGCCCTACGGCGTGCAGGAGGCGGCGGTCTGATGGCTGAGCTGACGCGCGAAGAGCAGGAAGCGGTCGCGATCGGCGACTACAAGTACGGGTTCCACGACGAGGTCACGTCCGTCTTCGACATGAGGCGTGGGCTGGACGAGGCGGTCGTGCGCGAGATCTCCGCGCACAAGAGTGAGCCGGAGTGGATGACGGAGTTCCGGGTGAAGAGCTACCAGCACTTCCTCAAGCGCCCGCTGCCGCAGTGGGGCGCCGACCTGCGGACGATCGACTTCGACAACATCTACTACTACCTGAAGCCGGTCGAGCAGCAGGCGAAGACGTGGGACGACCTGCCGCCCGGCATGCGGGAGACCTGGGACAAGCTGGGCATCCCCGAGGCCGAGAAGAAGTACCTCGCCGGCGTGGGCGCCCAGTACGAGTCCGAGGTCGTCTACCACAACCTGCAGGAGGATCTGGCGAAGCAGGGCGTGGTCTTCCTCGACATGGACTCCGGGCTGCGCGAGCACGAGGATCTCGTCCGTCAGTACTTCGGGACGATCATCCCCTACAACGACAACAAGTTCGCGGCGCTGAACTCCGCGGTGTGGTCGGGCGGCTCGTTCATCTACGTGCCGCCGGGTGTGAAGGTCGAGCTGCCGCTGCAGGCGTATTTCCGGATCAACGCCGAGAACATGGGCCAGTTCGAGCGGACGCTGATCATCGTCGACAAGGACGCCTACGTGCACTACGTCGAGGGCTGCACGGCGCCGATCTACTCGACCGACTCGCTGCACTCGGCTGTCGTCGAGATCCACGTCGCCGAGGGCGGGCGCTGCCGCTACACGACCATCCAGAACTGGTCGACGAACGTCTACAACCTCGTCACCAAGCGCGCCGTCGCCGAGCGCAACGCGACGATGGAGTGGGTCGACGGCAACCTCGGCTCGCAGATCACGATGAAGTACCCGGCCGTGATCCTGAACGGCGAGGGCGCGCACGGCGAGGTGCTGTCGATCGCATTCGCAGGCAAGGGCCAGCACCAGGATGCCGGCGGCAAGATCACGCACGCCGCGCCGAACACGAGCTCGGTGATCACCTCCAAGTCGATCTCCAAGGACGGCGGCCGCAGCTCCTACCGCGGCCTGCTGCAGGTGAACGAGGGGGCGGTCGGCTCGAAGTCGAAGGTCGTCTGCGACGCCCTCATCATCGACGAGGACAGCCGCACCGACACGTACCCGTACATCAACATCGACGAGAACGACGTCGAGATCGGGCACGAGGCGACGGTCTCGAAGATCGGCGAGGAGCAGCTCTTCTACCTGATGAGCCGCGGACTGTCCGAGGAGGAGGCCTCCGCGATGATCGTCTCCGGGTTCGTGGAGCCGATCACCAAGGAGCTGCCGCTCGAGTACGCGGTGGAGCTCAACCGGCTGATCCAGCTGCAGATGGAGGGCTCGGTCGGATGACCCAGACCGTGTCCGAGCCCGCCTGGCTGGCCGGCCAGCGGGCTGCTGCGCGTGAGCGGTATGCGGCGCTGCCGGTACCGACGAACCGGGAGGAGGCGTGGCGGTTCACGAACCTCCGCGGCTTCGACCCGGACGCGTTCGAGGTGTCGGACGCCGCGCTCCAGCTGACCGAGGCCGAGCTGCCCGACGGAGTCGTGTTCGGCAGCCTGGCGACGCTGGCCGCGGAGCGGCCGGAGCTGGTGGAGCGGTACTACGGCTCGGTGGTGGCTTCCGAGGAGAAGTTCGCCGCAGGCAACGCGGCGGGCTGGGCGGATGGCGTCTTCCTCTACGTGCCCGAGGGCGTCGAGGTCACCACGCCGCTTCGCGCATCGATGGAGGTGACCGCGGAGGGGACGGCCCTGATGCACCGCACGCTGGTGGTGCTGGAGCGGGGGGCACGGGCGACCTTCGCGGAGGACTACGGATCCACGGCGGCCGGCTACGTCAACACGGTGGTGGAGCTGGTGGTGGGCGACGGGGCGCGGCTCGAGTACGTGACGACGCAGCGGCATCATCCGCAGACCCGCCAGTTCGGGACGCACCGTGCCACCATCGGGCGTGACGGCGAGATCGACTGGGTGGTGCTCGGTCTGGGCGGGACCCGCGCCAAGTCGCGCATCGAGAGCTACCTGGCGGCACCGGGCGCCACGGCGAAGGTGACGGGCGCGTACTTCCTGACCGGCACCGAGCATGCCGACTTCGACACCACGCAGGAGCACGCAGCCCCGAACACGACCTCCGACCTGTTCTTCAAGGGCGTGCTGGCCGACCACTCGCGGGCGGTCTGGCGCGGCGTGATCAGGGTCGACAAGGGTGCGCAGAAGACGGACGCCTACCAGGAGAACCGCAACCTGCTGCTGTCGCACGACGCGCGGGCCGACTCGATCCCGGGCCTCGAGATCGAGGCCAACGACGTGCGCTGCACACACGGCGCGACGATCGGCCAGATCGACAAGCTGCAACTCTTCT
>DATAHR010000102.1:0-8194 GCA_036263035.1 Gaiellales bacterium
CCTGGGTCGAGCTCCGGCGCTCGGCCGCTGCCATGGCGATTGCGCTTGGCATCATCCTCGGGCTTGTCGCCATCCACGAGCCGGGGCTGGACAACTTCGTGTTCATCACGATGTTCTACGGCGGAGCGTGGCTCATCGGCACCCTCGTCAGGCGTCCGCGCTTGCGCGCGCATCAGCTCGAGGCGGAGGCGGCTGACCTGGAAGCGGCCCACCGCGAGGCTGCGCGTCGTGCGATCGAGGAGGAGCGCGCCCGGATCGCGCGCGAGCTGCACGACGTGGTCGCGCACAGTGTCAGCGTAATGGTGATCCAGAGCGGCGCGGTTCGGCATCGGCTGGACAGCGCCCACGCGCGGGAGCGCGAGGCGCTCGAGCGTGTGGAGCAGGCCGGCCGCGAGGCGCTGGAGGAGATGCGGCGCATGCTGGGCATCCTCCGCAGCTCCGGCGAGCATGCGTCGCTTACGCCGCAGCCCGGACTGGGCGACATCGAGGACCTCGTCGACCAGATGCGCACAGCCGGACTGCCCGTTGAGCTGGAGATGATCGGAGCGGACGCTCTTTCGGCCGGCCTGGGGCTGACGGTGTACCGCATCGTCCAGGAGGCCCTCACCAACGTGCTGAAGCACGCCGGGCCGGCGACGGCAGCCGTGACCGTTTCCGTCGGCGAGCGTGCGGTCGTGGTGGAGGTGACCGACGACGGGTGCGGCTCGCAGGGACCCGGGTCGGGCCACGGCCTAGTCGGCATGCGCGAGCGGGTCGGCATCTATGGCGGCACGCTGACGGCCAGCAGGCGCGAGCAGGGTGGGTTCGCTGTTCGGGCCGAGCTGCCGGTGTCGCCGGCGGCGGTGTTGACGTGAGCGCCGCGCGGGTGCTGATAGCCGACGACCAGGAGATGGTCCGCGCCGGGTTTCGCATGCTGCTCGAGTCGCAGCCCGGGATCGATGTGGTGGGCGAGGCGGGCGACGGGGAGGAGGCCGTGGCGCTCACCAGGCGGCTGCGCCCGGACGTCGTGCTGATGGACGTTCGCATGCCGGTGCTGGACGGCATCGCCGCAACGGAGCGCCTGGGCGCGGACCTCTCGGTGCACGCCCGTGTGCTGGTGCTGACGACGTTCGACCTCGACGAGTACGTGTACGGCGCGCTCCGCGCCGGAGCCAGTGGATTCCTGCTCAAGGACGCACCGCCCGAGCAGCTGATCGCCGGCATCCACACGGTGGCGGCGGGCGAGGCGCTGCTGGCACCGTCGATCACCCAGCGCGTGATACAGGCCTTCGTCTCCATGCCCTCCCGCCCAGAGCCGAGTGCCGACCTGGCTGGCCTGACCGCGCGCGAGCGGGAGGTGCTGGGCCTGCTGGCCCGCGGCCTCAGCAATGCCGAGATCGCCTCGCGGCTGGTGATCACCGAGACGACGACGAAGACGCATGTCGCCCGGGTGCTCGCCAAGCTCGGATTGCGTGACCGAGTGCACGCCGTCATCTACGCGTACGAGGCCGGACTGGTTGTGCCGGGCGACGTGCGCGCCTGACGGTTCCCGGAAACCGACTCGCCTCGCCGTCGGTACCTCTCAAACGACAAGCGAGTTCGGAGGAGGCGACGTGGGCGATCATGATCACGGGCGGGGCGTCACCCGCCGCGGAGCACTTGCGACGATCACCGTCGGGATCGGTGCGGCAATCGGCGGGGTGATCGCCGTTCCGGTGGCGGGCTACGTGGCGGCACCGGCCGTCGACGAGGAGACGTTTCACCCCGCGGCGCTGGGCACCGTGGACGAGTTCGCGGCGGAGCGCGGGTTCAGGCCGACCGCTGCGCCGTTCGTCGAGGATCCGGCGCAGCCGCTCACCTCGCGGCAGCTGGCCTACGTCCATCACACCGGCGGCCGCTCGACCGACTGGCTCGCCGCCGACGCGATGTTCGTGGTCTTCTCGAACCGCTGCACGCACGTCGGCTGCCCGGCCCAGGCGACCGGCGTCGGGTTCTCGTGCCCGTGCCATGGCAGCCAGTTCGACGAGCGGGGCGCTCGCATCGCGGGGCCGGCCGTGCGACCGCTCGACCGGTTTCAGTGGGAGATCCGCGGCGACGAGCTGTGGATCACCGAGCGCTGGAGCGTGCTGATCGACGGCGCGCGGGTCGCCTACTACCCGGTGAAGGCGCCGGGGCAGCCGCTGTCGGGCCAGATCCCGGCCGCCGACGTCCTGTACCCGGCGGTCACGTACCACCAGGGCGGCTAAGGGCCTCCCGGCGGTGCGGACGCCGGACGACGGGCGGCATCTCGTGGGGAACTCCGGCCGGGAGGCCCGGTTCATGCTCCTCCTCAGTCGTCCGCGGCGCATACGGGTTTGCACGGATCTGACCCACGGCCGAACCGTCACAATTCCGTCACGGAAGCGTCAAACCCACCCCGTCGGTCTTTGACTCCAATAATTGGTCGGCGAGCCGGTGTCGCCCAACCATCCCGGCAAACCGTCACAGTTCAGTGCCAGATCCGTCACGCCGGTCCGGTGGGGCTTTGACTCCAATAATTGGGTCCCCGCTTTGCGGTATTGACGGCGGCCCGGGCCCGGCTTGACCGCTGGTCTACGCTGCGGGCCTACCGGTATAGACCTCACTCGGAGGCCCGCATGGCCGACGCCTGCACCCACCTGGAACAGATCGAATTCACGCAGCTGCCGGACTCGATCCCCGGCTGCGAGGACTGTCTGAAGATCGGCGACCGCTGGCTGCACCTGCGCATGTGCACCACCTGTGGCCATATCGCCTGCTGCGACTCGTCGCCCAACCGCCACGCCACCGCCCACGCCCGCGCCGAATCGCATCCCGTGATCCGCTCGGCCGAGCCGGGCGAGGACTGGTTCTGGTGCTACGAGGACGAGGTGGCCTTCACCGTGGGCGCCGGCGCGTGAGCGATCAGCCCGCTGCCGAGCCGGCCCGGCCGGTGCTGCTGGCGGTCGACGACGAGCCCTCGGTCGCCCGCGCCGTGGAGCGTGACCTGCGCCGCCGCTACGGCCAGGAGTTCCGCGTGCTTCGTGCAGAGAGCGGGGAGGAGGCGCTCGAGCTGCTGCGCGACGTGACGCTGCGCGGCGCGCCGGTCGCGCTGCTGGTGGTCGATCAGCGCATGCCTCGGATGTCCGGCGTCGAGCTGCTCGAGGAGACGCTCGAGCTCGCCCCGCAGGCGCGCCGCGTGCTGCTGACCGCCTACGCTGACACCCAGGCCGCCATCGACGCGATCAACAAGGTCTCGCTCGACCACTACCTGCTGAAGCCCTGGGATCCGCCAGAGGAGCAGCTGTATCCGGTGGTCGACGACCTGCTCGACGCCTGGCGGGCCGACGCCCCCTCGCCCGCCGACCGGATCGAGATCGTCGGCCACCGCTGGTCGCGCGAGTCCCCCGAGGCGCGCGACTTCCGGGCGAGGAACCAGGTGCCCTACCGCGGGCTCGACGGCGACCGCGACTCCGACGCCCGGCGGCTGCTGGCGGCCGCGAACGGCCAGGCCGAGCTGCCGCTCGTGCTGTTCCCCGACGGCAGCTCGATCAGCCGACCGGACATCTCCGAGCTGGCCGAGCGCGCCGGCGTGCTCCGCCGCGCGCAGCTGCCGTTCTACGACCTGCTGATCGTCGGCGGTGGCCCGGCCGGGCTGGCGGCCGCCGTCTACGGCGCATCCGAGGGCCTGCAGACGGCGCTCGTGGAGCGGGAGGCGTTCGGCGGGCAGGCCGGCCAGAGCTCGCGCATCGAGAACTACCTCGGCTTTCCGGCCGGCCTCAGCGGCGGCGACCTGGCGCGCCGCGCCACCACCCAGGCGCAGCGCTTCGGCGCGGAGCTGCTGACGGTGCAGGAGGTGACGGGAATCGAGGAGCGCGGCTCGGCCAAGGTCGTGCACATGGCGGGCGGCGAGGAGCTCGGCGCCTCGGCCGTGATCGTGGCGACCGGCGTGGACTACCGGCGGCTCGATGCGCCCGGCGTCGAGCAGCTGACCGGCCGTGGCGTCTACTACGGCGGGTCGCGAAGCGAGGGGGTGTCCTGCCGGGACGAGAACGTGGTCGTCGTCGGCGGCGCGAACTCCGCGGGCCAGGCCGCCATCTTCTTCGCCGCCTACGCCCAGCACGTGACCATCCTCTACCGCGGCGAGACGCTCGCCAAGAGCATGTCGCGCTACCTGATCGACCACATCGAGGCGACGCCGAACATCGACGTACGGACGTTCGCGGAGGTGGCCGAGGCGCACGGCGAGGAGTCGCTCGACCGGCTGACCGTGCGAGACACGCGAACGGGCGACCTCGAGCCCATGGATGCGGCCGCGATGTTCGTGTTCATCGGCGCGCGCCCGCAGACCGGCTGGCTGCCGCCGGCCGTCGCCCGCGACGACCGCGGCTTCGTGCTGGCCGGGCCCGAGGTGCTGCAGGAGGACGTGCGGCCGCGGTGGGCGCTGCCGCGGCCGCCGCATCTGCTCGAGACGAGCCTGCCCGGCGTCTTCGTGGCGGGCGACGTGCGCAGCGAGTCGATGAAGCGTGTTGCCTCGGCGGTGGGCGAGGGCTCGATGGCCGTGCACTTCGTGCACGAGTACCTGGCCGGCGGATGATCGACATCCTGCGCGGGCTCGACCTCTTCGAGGACGTCGACGAGGAGGTGCTGCGGCGGTTCGCCGAGGCCGGCACGAGGCGGCGGATGGCGCCCGGCGAGCTGCTTCTGGAGGAGGGCGCCACGCCGGCGGAGTTCGTCGTCATCGTGTCCGGCAGCGTGCACTGGTCGCGGTGCATCAACGGCGTCGACATCACGCTGGTCGAGCGCGCCGGCCCCACATACGCCGGCGCCGGCAACCTGCTCACCGGCGACCCGGCGGTAGCGACGGGACAGGCCGTCACCGACCTCGACGTGATCGCCTGGGACCGCAGCGCCTTCCTCCAGTACCTGTCGGAGGTCCCCGCGGCGATGCAGACAGCTGTCCGCCTGATCGCGCCGGTCGCGCAGCGGGCCGAGTCGCTGGTGCTCCAGCAGGAGAAGCTCGCCGCGCTCGGCACCCTGTCGGCAGGCCTCGCGCACGAGCTCAACAACCCGGCGGCCGCGGCCAGGCGGACGGCCACGGAGCTGGCCGAGGCGCTGGCGACGCTGGAGGACACCGTGCACCAGTTCGTGTCGAGCGGTGTCGAGCGTGAGGGAGCGGCACGCCTGGTGGAGCTGCAGCAGGAGGCGCGCAGCGCAGCCGCGGCCGCGCAGCCGGGTGACCGTCTCGCGCAGGCCGACCGCGAGGAGGCGCTGGCCGCACGGCTCGAGCAGCTCGGCGTCGACGGCTGGCGGCTGGCCGAGCCGCTCGCGCGTGCCCAGCTGCCCGACCGGTGGCTGGACGAGGTCGCAGCGACGGCCGGCCCCGCGACCGGCGCGGCGATCGAGTGGGTGGCCGCGAGCCTGGCTGCGGAGGGGCTGGTCGACGAGCTGCACGAGAGCACGCGCCGCATCTCCGACCTGGTCTCGGCGATCAAGGACTACACACACATGGATCGCGCCGCCGTTGCCGAGGTGGACGTGCACGACGGCATCGAGAGCACGCTCACGATCCTGGGCTACCGCCTCAAGCACGGCGACATACGGGTCGAGCGGCGATTCGACCGCGCCCTGCCGCGGGTCACCGCGTACGGCTCCGAGCTCAACCAGGTCTGGACGAACCTGCTGTCGAACGCGCTCGACGCCCTGGACGGCCGCGGCACCATCACGATCACCACGCGGCCGTCCGGGCAGGGGCTGGCGGTCGATATCGCCGATGACGGCCCGGGCATCCCGGAGGACGCGCAGGGCAGGGTGTTCGACCCGTTCTTCACGACCAAGCCGGTCGGCGAGGGCACCGGGCTTGGCCTCGACATCGTCCACCGCATCGTCCAGGGGCACCGCGGGGATGTCTCGCTCCGCTCCCGGCCGGGCGAGACCGTGTTCACCGTGACGCTGCCGCCGGCGTCGTAGCCGGCCGCAGCAGCGCCCCGCCGTTCGGCGGCAGACGCCCGGGGCCCTCGTCATCGCAGGTGGCGAGCTCCACCGTCCAGTCGCCGTCGAGCCGCACCTCCGCGGGGCGGTCGCCGAAGTTCACGAGGACGAGGCGGCGGTCACCCGCCGCGTGCCGCTCGAACGCGAGCACGTGCCTACCGGCCGGACGCAACGTCAGGTCGCCGCGCCGCAGCGCCGGCGACCGGCGGCGCGCGGCCATCAGGCGCCGGTACAGATGCAGCATCGATGCCGGGTCGCCGGTCTCCGACTCGACGTTGCGCGTCTCCGCATGCGGCGGCCAGGGCAGCCAGGGCTCGCGGCCGGGCCAGCCGTGCCCGGGCCGGGCATCCCACGGCATCGGCGCCCTGCAGCCGTCGCGGCCGCCGGGGTCGACGCGGCGGCGCTCCGGCACGACGGCGTCCTCGAGCCCGAGCTCGTCGCCCTGGTAGATGAACGGCGTGCCGCGGAGCGTGAGCAGCAGCAGCGCCGCCGACCGCGCAGCCGCGTCGTTGCCGAGACGCGTGCGGACGCGGGGGCCGTCGTGGTTCGACAGCACCCAGGTCGGCCAGCCACCCGCGGGCAGCCCACGCTCGATGCGCTCGACCATGTGCGACCACGCGGGGCGCGTCCACGGGACGTGCAGCGGGAGGAAGTTGAACACCATGTGCAGCTCGTCACCGGCGCCGTAGAAGCTGCCGAAGACCGCCACGTCGCCGAGCTGCACCTCGCCGACCGTCGTGCGGTCGCCCGGGTAGGCATCGACCAGCTGGCGGAAGCCGCGGATCAGCTCGTGCGTCACGGGCTCGTTCTGGATGCCGACGCGGTCGATCTCGCCCAGCTCGGCCGGCTGGTCGGGAAAGGCCGGGTCCTTGCCGATGCAGTGGACGACGTCGATCCGGAAGCCGTCCACGCCGCGGTCGAGCCAGAACCGCAGCACGTCGTGCATGGCCGCGACCACCTCGGGATTCGACCAGTTCAGATCCGGCTGCTGCGGCAGGAACAGGTGCAGGTACCACTGGCCGGTTCGCTCGTCGAACGTCCAGGCGCGCCCGCCGAACGCCGCCCGCCAGTTGTTGGGCGGCCCGTCGCCGCGGCCGTCGCGCCAGTGGTACCAGTCGCGGCGCGGGGAGGAGCGCGACGAGCGGGAGTCGACGAACCACGGGTGCTGGTCGGAGGTGTGGTTGGGCACCCAGTCGACCAGCAGACGCATGCCCCGCTCGTGAACGGCCGCGATCAGCCGGTCAGCGTCGGCGAGCGTGCCGAACAGCGGGTCGACGTCGCAGTAGTCGCTGACGTCGTAGCCGAAGTCGGCCATGGGCGAGCGGTAGAACGGCGAGATCCAGACCGCATCCACCCCGAGCCAGGCCAGGTAGTCGAGCCGGCGCTCGATCCCGGGCAGGTCGCCGACGCCGTCACCGCCGCTGTCCTGGAAGGAACGCGGGTAGATCTGGTAGACGACCGCGTCGCGCCACCAGGGGACGTGTCGGCCGGCGTCCACGCTCCGGTGGTTCCCGGGAGGCGCTTCTCGGGAACGTCTCTCGCGTGCTGTCCGACCTCTGGTACAAGAACGCGGTCATCTACAGCCTGAACGTTGAGACGTTCATGGACGGCGACGGGGACGGGTGCGGTGACTTCGAGGGGCTGGCGCGCCGGCTCGACTACCTCGAGAGCCTCGGCATCGACGCGCTATGGCTCGCCCCGTTCCAGCCCAGCCCGCTGCGGGACGACGGGTACGACATCAGCGACTACTACAACGTCGCCGCCCGCCTTGGGTCGTCGGGTGACTTCACGGAGTTCATGCGCCAGGCGGAGAGCCGGGGGATCCGCGTGATCATCGACCTGGTGGTGAACCACACCTCCGACCGCCACCCGTGGTTCCGCGCGGCGCGGGCGTCGAAGGACGCGCCGACGCGCGACTGGTACGTGTGGTCGAAGACGCGGCCGCCCGGCTGGAGGTCGGGAACCGTCTTCCCGGGCGTCCAGCGGACGACCTGGACGCGTGACCCGAAGGCGAGGGAGTGGTACTTCCACCGCTTCTACGACTTCGAGCCCGACCTGAACATGCAGAACCCCCACGTCCGGGAGGAGCTGCGGCGGATCATGGGCTACTGGCTGCAGCTCGGGGTCGCCGGCTTCCGGGTCGACGCCCTGCCGTTCGTGCTTGAGAAGCCGTCCCTGAGCGGCGGGCCTTCGCAGACCGACTTCGACCTGCTCCACCGGATCCGCG
>DATAHR010000103.1:0-6896 GCA_036263035.1 Gaiellales bacterium
GTTCCAGACGCAGATGTCCCGCTCGGCCGCCGCTGATCCGTCGTCGTCGACCACCGCCGGCGTTCGCCCGGCGAGGGTGGCGCCGGCCTCGCCCGGGTTGGCGATCGTGGCCGACGCCAGCAGGAACCGCGGCTGCGACCCGTAGGAGGCCGCCAGCCGGCGCAGCCGTGCCAGCACGTTTGCGACGTGCGAGCCGAACACCCCACGGTAGGCGTGGGCCTCGTCCACCACCACGTAGCGCAGGTTGGCCATGACGTCGGCCCATGCCGAGTGCGCGGGCAGGATGCCGACGTGCAGCATGTCCGGGTTGGTCAGGATCAGGTTGGCCCAGCGCCGCACCTGCCGCCGCTCGCTGGTCGGCGTGTCGCCGTCATAGATCGCCACCCGCGCCTCCGGCGCCTGGAGTGCGGTCAGCGCCCGCGCCTGATCCTGCGCGAGCGCCTTGGTCGGGTACAGGTAGAGCGTCCGCGTCGCCGGATCGCGGGCGACCGCGTCCAGCACCGGCAGGTTGAATGCGAGCGACTTGCCGCTGGCCGTGCCCGTCACGACCATGGCGTCCCCGGCAGCGGCGGCATCCCACAGCTCGGCCTGGTGGCTGTAGAGGCGGTCGATCCCGGCGGCGGCCAGCGCATCCGCCACCCCGGGGTAGAGGCCGGCCGGCAGCGGCGCATACCGCGCCTCGCGGGCCGGGGTGCGACTGCGGTGCACGAGCTGCGTCCCCTCCGGCGCGCTGCCGTAGGCGAGCACCGGCTCCCACGGAGCGATCACGGCCGTGGATGAGCCGGATAGCAGCCCAGATGCGCAAGCTCGGCGACCTTGTCCGCCATCTCCCGCAGCGCCTCGGACACAGGGCGGTCGAGCGGATGGCCCTCGAGGTCGGCGTAGAACTGGTAGTCCCAGGGCCGGCCGGGGATCGGGCGGGATTGCAGCGACGTCATGTTCACCCCGAACCTGCGCAGCGGCTCGATCGCGTCGTGCAGGGCTCCCGGGTGGTGGTGGGTGACGAACCGGATGGCGCACCGCCACGGCTCGCCGTCGCGGCGGTCGATGCGCGTGTGGGCGGCCACCGCGACGAAGCGGGTGTAGTTCTGGGCGTGGTCGGAGACGTCGTTCAAAAGGACGGTCAATCCGTAGCGCTCTGCCGCCCAGCGGGACGAGATCGCGGCCTGGCGGAGGTCACCGGCCTCGGCCACCCGCCGCGCGGCACCGGCGGTGCTCGGAGCGACCTCGGGCAGCGTGTCGGGAAGCGAGGACAGGAACCGGCGGCACTGGGTCAGCGCCATCGGGTGTGAGTGGATCCGTGACAGCGCGTCGATGTTCGTGCCCGCCAGGCCCACCAGCACGTGCGGGACCGGCAGCACCGTCTCGTCGATGATCGAGAGCGGTGCGTGCGCGAGCACGTCGTAGGTTTCCGGCACGACGCCCGCCAGCGAGTTCTCGATCGGCAGCACGCCGCAGATCGCGTCACCGCGCGTCACCGCGCGGACGACGTCCGGGATCGAGTGGCAGGCGACAAGCTCGGAGTCCGGGTACATCCGCCCCGCGGCCTCGGCCGCGTAGGCGCCCTCCTCGCCGAAGTGCGCGACCGGGGTCACGCCCCAGCCTCCGGCCATGAAAAAGGCCTCCCGGTGGGAGGCCCGAACGCTCGCGGATGTCCCGGTGCGTTCACAAGCCTCCCGTGCGGGCGGTAAACGCGAAGCCGGTGAAGGCGAGCCGGTACATTGCGCCAGATGCTATCAGAGCAGCACCTGGTTGAGCTGATCTCCCGTGTTGCCGGATCAGGCGACGAAGTGGTGACGGGGATCGGCGACGACGCCGCCGTGCTTGACGACGGCACGGTGGTCTCGTGCGACATGCTGGTCGAGGGCGTCGACTTCGACGCCGCCCGCTCGGCCCCCAGGCAGATCGGCGCCCGCGCCGCCGCCGTCAACCTCAGCGACATCGCGGCGATGGGCGCCCGGCCGGTCTGCCTGCTGGCGGCGTTCGGCATCCCGCCGGGGTACGAGGGCGCGGCTGAGCTGGCGGCCGGGATCGCATCGCACGGCGTGCCGCTCGCCGGTGGCGATCTGTCGCGGGCGGGGGAGCTCTCGGTCACGGTCACCGCCGTCGGGCGCGCCGAGCGGCCGGTGCTGCGGTCGACCGGGCGACCGGGCGACGTCCTGGCCGTGACGGGAACGCTCGGCGGCCAGGCCGCATCCGGATACACCGCCGAGGTCGTCCCGCGCATCGCGGAGGGCCTCGAGCTCGCGGGGTTCGCCACGGCCATGATCGACCTGTCCGACGGCATCGCCACCGACGCCGCCCGCCTTGCCCGCGCCTCGGGCTGCGGGGGGCGCGTGCTGCTCGACCGGTTGCCGGTTGCGGACGGAGCGACCGTCGACATGGCCGCAACCGGGGGCGAGGACTACGAGCTGCTCGCGGCGATCCCGCCCGGGCAGCCGCTTCCCCCGTGGCTGACCGCGGTCGGCGAGCTCACCGCAGGTGATGAGATGGTCATGCTCGGCGCCGACGGCCGGCCGCGGGCGATGACGGGCTGGGATCACTTCCGGTGACGGGCGTCATCGGCGGCGTCCTGGCCGCCCTCATGTGGGGCACGTCGACGGTCGTGGCGTCGCGGTCCACGCGGATGATCGGCTCGCAGCAGGTGCTGGCCTACGTGATGCTGACCGGCCTCGCGATCATGGCCGTGCTGGCGCCGGCCGCCGAGGGGCTGCCGGACGTTACCGGCCGCGGCGCCGCGTGGGCGCTGCTCGGCGGCATCACCTCGGTGGGCGGCCTGTCGCTGGTCTACGCCGCGCTGCGGGTGGGCAAGGTGGGCGTGGTCGCGCCGATCTCGTCGACGGAGGGCGCGCTGGCCGCCGTGTTCTCGGTCGCCTTCCTGGGCGAGGAGCTCTCGCCCGGCGTCGGCGCGGCGCTGGCCGTCGTGGCTGCCGGGGTGGTCGCGGTGACCTACCAGGCGCGGCTGGAGGACTTCCACCTGCGCCCGGCGCTGCTGGCGATGGCGGCCGCCGCCGTCTTCGGCGTCGGGCTGATCGCGAGCTCGAAGGCGGGCAACGCGATCGGCCCGATGTGGACGATCCTGGTCGCCCGCGCCGTCGGGGTGGTGGCGGTGGTGCTCCCGCTCGCACTGTCGCGGCGCCTGCGCGGCCCGGGAAGGGCGCTGCCGCTGGTGCTGTTCTCGGGAACCGCCGAGGTCGTCGGCTTCGCCGCCTACATCATCGGCGCCCGCGACGGCGTCGCCGTGCCGGCGGTGCTGTCGTCGCAGTTCGCCGCGGTGGCGGCGCTGCTCTCGTTCCTCGTGTTCGGGGAGCGCCTCACGCGCCTGCAGGTTGCGGGCGCCTGCGCGATCGGGGCCGGCGTGGCTGCCGTCGCGGTGCTCCAGGCCTAGATGATCGATTCCACGACTGCGCACGTCTGACCGCCTGACTGCGGGCAGTTGCCAAACGTGTGGGGGCTGCGACCGCTAGAGCTTGCCTACCGATCGCTCAGACGGCGCTGCTTAGGCCGGCGCGAGCCAGCTGCTGAGCTCGTCCTCGAGCCGCCGCCGGGGCACCGCGCCGATCAGCTTCTTCTGCACCTCGCCCCGCTCGAACACCATCAGCGTCGGAATCGAGAGCACCTGGAAGCGGTCGGCGATCCCCTGGTTCTCGTCCACGTTCACCTTGGTGAACTTGACGCGCCCCTGGTGCTGCTGCGCCAGCTCGTCGAGGATCGGATCCATCACCCGGCAGGGCGTGCACCAGGGCGCCCAGAAGTCGACGATGACCGGCTGCTCCGCGCCCTCAACCTCGCTGCTGAACGTGCCATCGCTGACTTCCATGATCGTGTCGCTCACGGTGACTCCTCGGACAATTGTGATCGTTTCTCGGTGTCGGTCAGGGTATCAGCGAGGGCCGCCCGGCGCCGCTTCCAGCGCCCTCGATCAGCCCGCCGCGCAGCGCCCGCGCCCGCAGCAGCGGCACCTGGCGCACCGCCTCGAGCACGATCGCCCGGCTCATCTTCGATTCCCCGTCCGTGCGGTCGACGAACGTGATCGGGATCTCGACTACCCGGCCGCCCATCCGCAGCGTGCGGTACGTCAGCTCGATCTGGAAGGCGTAGCCGCCGGCGTGCACGTCGCGCAGGTCGAGCGACTCGAGCACCCAGCGCCGGAAGCACTTGAACCCGCCGGTGAGGTCGTGAATGGGAACGCCGAGGACGACCCGGGCATAGGTGCACCCGCCGCGTGAGATCAGCTTGCGCGACAGCGGCCAGCCCTCGACGCCGCCGCCCTGCACGTAGCGGGAGCCCAGCACGAGATCCGCCTCCCGCGAGGCGTCCAGCATGGCGGGCAGGGCATCGACGGGGTGCGAGAGGTCGCAGTCCATCTCGATGATATGGGTGTAGGGCCGTTCCAGCGCCCACTCGAAGCCGGCCAGATAGGCCCTGCCGAGCCCGTCCTTCACCGGCCGGTGCAGCACCGAGACCCACGGGCGGGTCGCGGCCAGCTGATCGGCGAGCTCCCCGGTGCCGTCGGGCGAGCTGTCGTCCACGACCAGCACGTCGCCCTGCATGGGGAGCCGCTCGCGCACGGCCTCGATCGCCTCGATCATGCGCGGCAGGTTGGCCCGTTCGTTGTATGTGGGCAGCACGATCAGGTAGCGGTCTGCGGCCATCGGCTGACCGTATCATTGCCCCTCATGAGCGCCACCCTCACCAATGACGGCATCGCCGAGCGGTTCGAGCTGCTCGCCGACCTGCTCGAGCTCGAGGGCGCGGTCGCCTACCGCGTGCTCGCGTACCGGCGCGCCGCGAAGACCCTTCGCGAGACGCCGGAGTCGGTCGTCCGCCTGTCGCAGCAGGGCCGGCTGACCGAGCTCTCCGGGGTGGGGGACACCATCTCCGACAAGGTTGCGGAGCTGATCGCGACCGGCCACATCGCCGCGCTCGAGAAGCTGGTGGCGGCGACGCCGCCCGGCGTCGTCCCGCTGATGCGCATCCCGGGCGTGGGGCCGAAGACGGCGAGGAGGGTGTTTGCCGAGCTGTCGCTGAGCTCGGTCGACGACGTGCTGCAGGCGGCCCGGGACGGCCGCATCCGCGAGCTGCCGGGCCTGGGCGAGAAGACCGAGCAGGCGATCCTCGAGGGGCTGCAGGCGCCGCGTGCCCAGAAGCGCGACCGCGTCTCGTCGGGCAAGCTGCGGCCGTTTGCCGAGCGCATCGTCTCGCAGCTGGCTGCGCTCAACGAGGTCGAGGACTGCGACATCGCCGGCAGCCTGCGGCGATTCACCGAGACGGCCAAGGACGTCGATGTGGTGGTCGCCACGACGGATCCTGCGCCGGTGGCAGAGGCGATCGTCGCCTCCGACTGGGTGGCCGTGGTGGAAGCTCGCGGCGACACCAAGGTCACCTGCGTGGCGCACGACGGCACCCGGGTGGACGTGCGCATGGTGGAGCCCGCAGTGTTCGGAAACCTGCTCCAGCACCTCACCGGCTCGAAGGAGCACAACGTCGCGATCCGGGAGGCCGCCGTCCGCGCCGGTCTGAAGGTGAGCGAGTACGGCATCGAGACCGTCGAGTCGGGTGAGGTGATCCGCTGCCGCGACGAGGCCGACGTCTACGCCCGGCTGGGCATGGACTGGATTCCGCCCGAGCTGCGCGAGAACCGGGGCGAGATCGAGGCCGCCCGGGCGCATGCGCTGCCGGATCTGGTCACGCTCGATCAGATCCGCGGCGACTTCCACAGCCACACCGACTGGAGCGACGGCAAGCAGACGCTCGAGCAGCTGGTCGAGGCGGCCATGGCGAAGGGCTACTCGTACCTGAACGTGACCGACCACTCACCTGCCGTTGGGTTTGGCATGGGGCTCGACGCCGGCAGACTGCGGCGCCAGATCGAGCGGGTGCGCGAGCTGGCCGCGCGCCTGGACGGGCTCACGCTGCTGGTCGGCGCGGAGGTCGACATCCTCAAGGACGGCTCGCTCGACTACTCGGACGAGCTGATGGCCGAGCTCGACGTCGTGGTCGCGAGCCTCCACGCCTCCCATCGCCTGGACTCAGACGCCCAGACCAAGCGGCTCTGCGCCGCGATGGAGAACCCGCACGTCGACATCATCGGGCACCCCACCGGCCGGATGCTCGGCCGTCGCGATGCCTACCCGCTGCACATGGAGGCGGTGGTCGAGAAGGCGCTCGAGACCGGCACGGTGCTCGAGGTGAGCGGACAGCCGAACCGGCTCGACCTGCGGGACGCCAACGTTCGCCTGGCGGTGGAGGCGGGCGTGAAGCTCGCGATCGACACCGATGCCCACAGCCGGGCGGCGCTCGACTACATGCGGTTCGGTGTCATGAACGCCCGGCGCGGCTGGGCGACGGCCGACGACGTCGTCAACACCCGCGAGTGGCCTGAGGCGCGGCGCCTGCTCAAGGCTGGGCGGTAGCTGATCCAAACAGCGCGCTCGGCCGCTCGTAGAACGCCGCCCACTCGCGATCGCCGTAGGAGAAGTGCCACCACTCGCCGTAGAACGGTGCGAATCCCGCCGTGACCATGGCGTCGTGCAGCAGCGCCCGGTTTAGCTCCTGCTCGGCGCTCAGCCCGGGCGCGTACGTCGGCACGCGCGACAGGTCGTCGAAGTCCGCAAGCGCGGCGCCCATGTCCAGATCCGCGCCGTCCGGGCCGGCGGCCGTCACGTCGACCGCGCCGCCGGTCGGATGACCTGCGACCTCGGGGACCGCGGACAGCGCATGCACCGCCTCCCGCAGCTGTTCGTCGCTCAGCTCCGGGTGGCGGGCGCGCATCATCTCCCATGCCTCGGCGAAGTACCGCTCCTGAATCCGGGCCGGGCGGTGGCCGTCCGCGACCTTCAGCCGCGCGCCGTTCTCCCGCAGCGCGGCGTTCGCAGCGGCCAGCATCCGCGCCA
>DATAHR010000104.1:0-16815 GCA_036263035.1 Gaiellales bacterium
AAGAAGACGACCAGCCGCTCAGCCACGGAGGGCCGCCTTTCGGGCCATCGCGGACGAGAGCACCTCGCCGATGTCGTCCCCCGCCCGCACGCGGGCGACCGCCAACCCGCTCGCAGCGAGCTGCAGCGCCGCGGACTCGGCGGGGCCGGGGACGTGCTCGACGCCCGCGAACGAGGCCGCATCGACGGCCACCACCGCAACGTCGCGCCGCGCCGAGCGAAGCGCGAGCACCCGGCTCGCGGCCTGCGGGCTCAACGCGCCCGTGACGATGTACAGCCGGGCCGCGTCGATCGCCTCGGCGGCACCGGTGGCGCCCAACGCCTCGGACAGCATCGCGGCCAGCGGACGGTGGGCGTCGGCCCGGACGGCGGCGAGCGCCGCCAGGGCGGTGCCCCAGTCCCCGCCGCCGGCCTGCACGCGTATCCGTCGCCGCGTCGGGCCGTGGATCACCAGCGAGCAGCGCTGGCCAGTCTCCACCATCCGGTTCATGAGCGAGGCGGCGGCGCGCACCTGCGCATCGAAGCTGCTCGACCCCGGCGGGCCCACCTCGGCCGTGCGGTCGCAATCGAGGAGGACGGCCGATTCGTCGCGCGGCAGCTCGGTCAGCTCCTTCACCATCAGCTTGCGGCGTTTCGCCGTCGAGCGCCAGTGCACCCGCCGTAGGCTCTCGCCCTGCTGGAAGTCGCGGATCGAGTGCAGGTCGTATCCGGCCGTGCGGTGCAGCAGCGCCCTCCCCTCGTCGCCTCCCGCCGTTCCCGCATCCGTGAACAGCCCGTCCAGGGCGTAGACCCGCGGATAGACGAGCAGCGTGTCCGACCGCTGCAGCGAGGTCAGCGACTCCGCCAGGCCGAGCGGGTCGTCGACGCGCAGCTCGGCAGCCGCGAGGGTGTAGCGGCCGCGCGGGGCCGGATCGATGACGTACCGGCCGCGCAGGGCATGGCCGGCGTGCCGCAGCGGCACCTCCTGGGTGCCGAGATCGCCGATCTTCTCGATCATCGTCGCGCGTGCCGGAAGCAGCCCGCCGTCGCCGCGCACCTCCACCTCGACGGCCACGCGGCCGCCCTCGACCAGCTCGCGGTGCCCCGTCCGCCGCCGCAGGTTGGTCGGCTTGGCCGTCAACCGCACCCACAGCCACGCGATCAGCGGCGCCGCGAACAGGCCCACCGCGACCGGGTACATCGCGGTGGTGCCGAACCCCCAGGACGCGATGTACAGGGCAAATGCGAGCAGCAGGGTGCCGCTTCCGCGGCTGGTCACGTCACGCCTCCCTCTACACCGGAACCGGGGTGCGGGCCACCGCCTCCCGGATCAGGTCGGCCGCATCGACTCCACCGGTGCGGGCGTCGGCGGCAAGGATCACCCGATGCGCGAGCACGTCGGCCGCAACGTCCTTGACGTCGGCGGGGATCACGTACTCGCGGCCGCGCAGCACGGCGTGCGCCTTCGCCACGCGCAGCAGCGAGATGCCCGCGCGCGGGCTCGTGCCGAGGGCCAGCCGGGAGTCGGCGCGCGTCTGTCGCAGGATCGCCACCACGTAGCGGTTGAGGCTGTCCTCGACGTAGACCCGCTTGACCGCATCGATCGCCGTCTCCAGGTCGGCCGCCGAGGCCACCGGCTCCAGCTCCTCCAGCGGCTCGGAGGCGGAGTGCTCGGCGAGCATGCGCGCCTCCTCGGCGATCGGCGGATAGCCGAGGTGAAGCCGCATCGTGAACCGGTCGAGCTGGGCTTCGGGCAGCGGGAACGTCCCCTCGTACTCGATCGGGTTCTGCGTGGCGATCACCATGAACGGGCGGGCCAGCCTGTGCGTGGCGCCGTCGATCGTCACCTGCCCCTCCTGCATGCACTCGAGCAGCGCGGACTGCGTCTTGGGGCTGGCGCGGTTGATCTCGTCGACCAGCACCAGGTTGGCGAAGACCGGGCCGGGCCGGAACTCGAACTCGTTCGCCTGAAGGTTGTAGACGTTGACCCCCGTGATGTCGGATGGGAGCAAATCCGGGGTGGCCTGGATACGGGCGAACTCGCAGTCGAGCGAGCGGGCCAGGGACTTGGCTAGCATCGTCTTGCCGACGCCGGGGAAGTCCTCGAGGATGAGGTGACCCTCGCAGAGCATCCCCAGCACGCAGCGTTCGAGCAGCTCGGGCGGCGCGTGGATCACCCGTGCGACGTTCTCGACCACCCGCCGGGCGGTATCGCCGGCGCCGGCGATCGCTTCAGAGGGCGGTGTGTCGTGCAGTTCGTGTGCTTCCACAGAAATGTCCTCTCGTCAGACCGTCGTACGCTCTACGGCGGCACGCGCCGGCTGGTTCGCGACCCAGTCGAGAATGGCCGCCGCGCACGCCTGCTTGGAGCGTCGCGATATCAGCGTCTCCTCGTTTGACGTCACCAGCACCACTTCGTTGAGCTCGCTGTCGAATCCGATGTCACTGCGGCTGATGTCGTTGACCACGATCATGTCCGCGCCCTTGCGCCGGAGCTTCTCCCGCGCCCGTTCCACCGCACCGTCCCCGTGCTCGGCCGCGAACCCGACCAGGGTCGTCCCGGGGCGGCGGGCGGCGCCGAGCTCTGCGAGGATGTCGGCCGTCGGCTCCAGCTCGACCAGCCAGGCGTCGCCGTCCTTCCTGCGCTTCCCCTCGGCCGGTGCCGCGGGCCGGTAGTCGGCCACGGCCGCCGCCATCACGACGATGTCGGCGGTCTCCGCCTCCCGAAGCGTCGCCGCACGCAGCTCGGCGGCGGTCTCCACCCGGACGGTTCGCATCGGCGCCGACGGCGACGCGACGGCCGCTGCGAGCAGCAGCGTCACCGCTGCCCCCCGCCGGGCTGCCTCGTCAGCGACGGCGACGCCCATCCGGCCGCTCGAGCGGTTCCCCAGGTACCGCACGGCGTCGAGCGGCTCGCGGGTGCCGCCGGCGGTCACGACCATCCGTCGTCCCGCCAGTGACGACATCGTGGCGAGCCGCTGCTCGATCCGGGCCGCGATCTGATCGGGCTCGGCCATGCGTCCGCGCCCATGCTCGCCCTCGGCCATCTCACCGGCGGCCGGCCCGATCAGCTCGACGCCCCGCGTCTCGAGCAGCGCGACGTTCTCCTGCGTGGCCGCGGAATCCCACATACGCGGGTTCATCGCAGGTGCCAGCAACAGCGGGCCGCCGAAGGCGAGCACGCTCTGGGTCAGGATGTTGGGCGCCTCGCCGCGCGCGATGCGGGCGAGGGTGTTGGCGCCGGCCGGTGCAATGCAGAACAGCTCCGCCTCACGCGACGCCTCGAGGTGCGGGAAGACGTCGGCCGAGCTCTCGGTCAGCACGGGCCGCCGCGACAGGGCCGCGAAGGTGGTCGGGCCGACGAAGCGCTCGGCGTCCGGCGTCATCACGACCTGCACATCGCGGCCGGCCCGCACCAGCAGGCGCACGAGCTCGCAGGTCTTGTAGGCCGCGATTCCCCCGCTCACCCCCAACAGGATCATGGCGGAAGTGTACGGCCGCGCCGGTGCCCGGCGGTAACGGATTCGTGACGACCGGGCTGGAGCTTCAACCGGGCTCAGCCCGAAGGCCGGCTACCTCTTCTCGCGCGCGTTCGCGTCGGAGGTGGAGACCTCGAGCTTGCCCTCGGCGATCTCCTCGAGCGCCATGGTCAGGAAGTTCTTCGACCGCGACTCGATCAGCGGCGGCGCGAAGCCCTCGAAGCTGCCCTCGCCGAGCTGATGGTGATAGTCGTTGATCTGCCTGGCCCGCTTGGCGGCCGCGATCACGAGCGCGTACTTGCTGTCCACGTGCTCCAGCAGCACATCAACCTTCGGGTAGATCATGTTCTCTCCTCACTCCGCGAGCGCGCTTTGGATCAGCGTGACCAGCTCCTCAGCGGCTCTCTCGACGTCGTCGTTCACTATCACGTGCGCGAAATCGTCCCGCGCCTCCAGCTCTGCCCTGGCGATCCGCAGCCGGTTTGCGATGTCCTCGGGCGAGTTCGTGCCTCGCGCCGTCAGGCGCCGCTCGAGGTCGGTCACATCCGGTGGTGCGATGAACACCAGCACCGCGTCCGGCAGCTGCCGCTCAACCTCCCGGGCTCCCGGCACGTCGATCTCGAGCATCACGCTCGCACCGCGGGCCAGGCGCCGGTCGACTTCGCTGCGCAGCGTGCCGTACCGATGCCCAGCGAATTCTACATGCTCGAGGAACGCGCCCTCCCGCACCCGCTGCTCGAACTGCTCCGGCGTCAGGAAGTGGTACTCGCGTCCGTCGACCTCGCCCGGCCGCATCGGGCGCGTCGTCGCCGAGGTCGCGAGCTCGAGATCCGGCACACGCTCGCGCGCGAGCCTGATCAGCGTCCCCTTGCCGACGCCGGACGGACCGGAGATGACGAACAGCCGCCCGCCGCGGCGGCCGCTCACCCCGAACCCCCGCGGGCTAGGAGTTGAAGAGCTCGACCAGCTCGCCGCGCTGGCGCTCGGACAGCCCGCCGATCGTCTTCGACTGGCTGATCCGGCACTGCGTCAGCAGCCTGCCCGCCCGCACGCGCCCGAGGCGCGGGACGGCGAGCAGCATGTCGTACACCTTGGCGGTGAGGACGTAGTCGGGTGGGTCGAGCAGGATCTGATCGAACGTCGTCTCGCCGGCCTTGAGCGCCCGCTTCAGCTGCGCCCGCTGCACCCGGATCCGGTTCGCTCGATCGAGAGCGTCGAGTCGCTGGTCGAGGGAACGGGAGGGGGCCTGCGAGAGGAGTTGGGGCATCGTGCGGGGCGATGATACCACGCTTGCGCACTCGTGCAAGCGGCAACAAACGGCCAAAATAGGCGGTTTCTTCAGTGTTCTCCATCAACCTCAAGTATAGGATGAGGGACGCTGTGATGCGCGGCGCCGACGATGTCGTCAAACGTGGAAACGCCGCGTTCACCGAGCAAGCGGGGAAGTTCCTCGACCACGCGGCCGAGCAGGCCGGGGTCGCGGAAGAGCGCTGTGCCGAGCGCGACGACCGAGGCGCCGGCGGCCGCGAACTCGATGCAGTCCTGCGCCGACTCGATGCCTCCCAGGCCGATGATCGGCAAGCCTGTCACTGCATGCGCGTGGTAGATCGCGTGCAGGGCCACGGGCTTGACGGCCGGTCCCGACAGGCCGCCGCCACCCCCGCCGAGCAGGGGCCGCAACGTCGTGCGATCGATCGCCATCCCCCGCACGGTGTTGATCAGGACGAGGCCGTCCGCCCCGCCCTCCGCGGCGGCCAGGCCAATGGCCGGCAGGTCGGCGACGCTCGGAGTCAGCTTTGCGAGCAGCGGCACGGAGGTCTCCGCCCGGCACCGCTCGAGCAACGCCCGCGTCTCCGCCGGGTCGGTCCCGATCGAGATGCACCCCGTGTCCACATTCGGGCACGACACGTTCAGCTCGATCGCAGCCACGGCGGGGTGTGCGCCCACCCGCGCAACCGCGACCGCGTACTCCTCCCTGCTCCAGCCGCCGACGCTCACGATCACGGGGACGCCCAGCTCCGCGAGCCGCGGCAGGTGGTCGTCGCAGAACCGGTCCAGCCCGGGATTCGCGAGCCCGATCGAGTTCACCATGCCCGACGGCGTCTCGGCGATCCGCTGCGGCGGGTTGCCCGCCCGGGGGCGCAGCGTCACCGTCTTCGTGACGAACGCCGACGCGCCCAGCGTGCCGGCGACGAGCGCATCGAGGGTTCCCGACCCGTTCACCACCGGGTGCTCGAGCTCGATGCCGCAGAAGGTCGTCGCGAGGGAGCTAGCCACCCGCCCTCCCGGCCAGGATCCGGCTGCCCTCGACCACAGGCCCCTCGATGCAGAGGCGCTTCCACTCGCCGTCCAGCTCCACCGCGCAGCCGTAGCACGCGCCGAAGCCGCATGCCATCGCGGCCTCCATCGCCAGCAGGCAGGGCGTGTCGTGCTCGGCGCAGAGGGCTGCGACCGCCCTGAGCATGGGGTCAGGACCGCAGGCGATGACAGTCGCATCGGCCGGCAGCAGCCGTGCCAGCGGCTCGGTGACGAGGGTGGGCTCGAGCACGACGGTGGCCTCCGGATCGACGAGGGCGGCGCACACCGCCTGCGCTTCCTCGCGGAAGCCGAGCAGCGTGGTGACGGGAGGCGCCAGCGTGCGCACGAGCCAGGGCAGGATGGCGGCGCCGATGCCGCCGCCGACCAGGATCGCCGGCCCCGAGATATCCGGAAAACCACGGCCGAGCGGGCCGGTCACGGTCACCTCACGGCAGCCGGTCAGGGCCGCCGTCCCCGGCCCCCGCACGTCGAGCAGGAACGCGACCTCCCGCTCGTCCGCCCATGCGGCGGAGAGCGGCCGGGGAAGGTAGGCACCGGCCGGCTCTGGGTGCGCCTGCAGCATGAAGAACTGTCCCGGCACGCCGGCCTCGGCGCCCCCGCGGCGCAGCACCAGGAGGGTGTAGCCGCCGACCGCCTCCACCCGGTCGACCGGGAGCACGCGGCTAGCCGGCGGCATGGGTTCCGGCGGCATGCAGGTCCTGGAGGGCGATCGGCGCGACCGCGCGCGCCTGCGCGATCGCCTGCACCACGGCCGATGCGCCGGCAAGCGTGGTGATGCACGGGATCTGGTGGCGGATGGCCGCCTCGCGGATCTCGTAGCCGTCCGTGCGGGCGCCGCGTCCGAACGGCGTGTTGATGATCAGGTTGATCGACGACTCCCGGATCAGGTCGACGACGTTCGGCGACCCCTCCGTGACCTTCAGCACCCGCTCGACCGGGATGCCGATTCGCTGCAGCGCCAGGGCCGTGCCCGAGGTCGCGACCAGGTCGAAGCCGAGCGACTGCAGCAGCGCCGCAAGCATCGTCGCCGCCGCCTTGTCGGCGTCGCGCACCGAGAGGAACACGCGTCCCTCACGCGGCAGCGGCCGGCCGGCGGCGCGCTCGGCCTTGGCAAAGGCGGTCGGGAAGTCGGGGCCGATGCCCATCACCTCGCCCGTGGAGCGCATCTCCGGCCCAAGCGCGGGGTCGGATCCCATGAACCGCTGGAACGGCAGCACCGCGGCCTTGACGCTGATGTGGTCGGGCGCGTCCTCGGCCAGCTCCACCGGCAGGCCGAGCGCGGCCCGGCAGGCGGCCTCGACCAGGTTCCGGCCGGTGGCCTTTGCGACGAAGGGCACGGTGCGGGACGCGCGCGGGTTGGCCTCGATCACGAACACCCGCGACCCCTGCACGGCGTACTGCACGTTGATCAGCCCCTGCACGCCGAGCGCCGTGGCGATCGAGCGCGTCTGGCCGCGGATCTCGCGCTCCACCTCGTCACCCAGCGACAGGGTCGGGATGACGCAGGCGGAGTCGCCGGAGTGCACCCCCGCCTCTTCCACGTGCTGCATCACCGCGCCGATCCATGCGCGCGTGCCGTCGCACACCGCGTCGACGTCGACCTCGATGGCGTCCTCGACGAAGCGGTCGACCAGCGAGCCGCGCTGGACCGGACGCGCGCGGAGCATCGACTCGTCGTAGCAGATCCGCATCTCACGCCCGCCGAGCACGTATGACGGCCGCACCAGCACCGGGTAGCCGATGGACGAGGCGATCCGGGCGGCGTCGTCGACGTCGTTCGCGATCCCCCACGCCGGCGCCTCGAGGCCCAGCTCCGCCAGCACCCGGCCGAATCGCTCCCGGTCCTCGGCGATGTCGATCGCCTCGAACGGCGTGCCCAGCAGGCGCACGCCCTCCTCCTCGAGCCGCCGTGCCAGCCGCAGCGGCGTCTGCCCGCCGAACTGCGCGACCACGCCGATCGGGCGCTCCCGTTCGATCACCTCGAGCACGTCCTCGACGGTCAGCGGCTCGAAGTAGAGCCGGTCGGACGAATCGGCGTCGGTCGACACCGTCTCCGGGTTGCAGTTGACCATCACGGCGTCGTAGCCGAGGCGGCGGAACGTCTGAGCGGCCTGCACGCAGCAGTAGTCGAACTCGATGCCCTGCCCGATCCGGTTCGGGCCGGCGCCCAGGATGACGACGCTCTCGCGCTCGCCCCGCCGCAGCTCGTCCTCCATCTCGTAGGCCGAGTAGTAGTAGGGCGCCTGCGCCTCGACCTCGGCCGCGCAGCTGTCGACGGCCTTGAACACCGGCCGTACTCCTGCCTCACGCCGGAGCCGCCGCACCGCCCGTTCCGGCTCGCCGGTCAGCTCGGCGATGCGCGCGTCGGCGATGCCGAGCCGCTTCAGGCGACGCCATTCCGCCGCGGAGAGCGACGCAGCCTGGGTTCCCTGCAGGCCGCGCTCCGCCTCGGCGACGCCGGCCCACTCGTCGATGAACCAGCGGTGCACCTGCGACTCCTCTGACAACGTCTCCGGTGACTCCCCGTCGAACAGCCGCGAGGCGATCACGTCGAAGCGGTCCCAGCTGCCCTCTACGACGCTTCCATGGCGCCGCGACGTGCCGTCCAGCTCGCGGCTGCGCATTGCCTTGCCCCACGCCTCGGTGAACGTGCGGCCGATGCCCATCGCCTCGCCAACTGACTTCATCTGCGTCGTCAGCCCCGCGTCCGCGCCGGGGAACTTCTCGAAGGCGAAGCGCGGCAGCTTGACCACGACGTAGTCGAGCGCCGGCTCGAACGACGCCGGGGTGGTTCCGGTGATGTCGTTCGGGATCTCGTCCAGCGTGTAGCCGATCGCGAGCTTGGTCGCCACCTTCGCGATCGGGTAGCCGGTCGCCTTCGATGCGAGCGCCGACGACCGCGATACGCGCGGGTTCATCTCGATCACGACCAGCTCGCCCGTCTCCCGGTTGAGCGCGAACTGAACGTTGGAGCCGCCCGTCTCGACCCCCACGGCGCGGATCACGGCGGCGGACGCGTCCCGCAGCAGCTGGTACTCGCGGTCGGTCAGGGTCTGCGCGGGCGCGACCGTGACCGAGTCGCCCGTGTGCACGCCCATCGGGTCGACGTTCTCGATCGAGCAGATGATGACGACGTTGTCGTTGCGGTCGCGGATCACCTCGAGCTCGAACTCGCCCCAGCCGGCGACCGACTCCTCGAGCAGGATCTGACTGATCGGGCTCTCGCGCAGGCCCCGCCGGACGATCTCCTCGAACTGCTCCGGCGTCCGGGCGAACCCGCCGCCTTGGCCGCCGAGCGTGAACGCGGGCCGGATGACGACCGGCAGCTGCAGCTCACCGCTGAGGGCGGCGCGCGCCTCCTCCGGGGTGTGGGCGATCGCGCTTCGGGGCACCCGCAGCCCGATCGATTCCATCGTGCGCGCGAACGACTCGCGGTCCTCGGCGCAATGGATGGCGTCGTAGGAGGCGCCGATCAGCTCGATGCCGAGCTCGTCCAGCACGCCCGCCTCGGAGAGCAGCGAGGCCAGGTTCAGTGCCGTCTGGCCGCCGAGGGTGGGCAGCAGCGCGTCCGGGCGCTCGGCCTCGAGCACGGCGCGCACGCCCTCGAGGTCGAGCGGCTCCAGGTAGGTGCGGTCAGCCCAGCCGGGGTCGGTCATGATCGTGGCCGGGTTGGAGTTGATCAGCACCGTGGTGTAGCCCTCCTCGCGCAGCACGCGGAGCGCCTGGGTGCCGGAGTAGTCGAACTCGCAGGCCTGTCCGATCACGATCGGCCCGGAGCCGATCACGGCGATCGTCGAGATGTCCTCACGCCTTGGCAACGGTCACCTCCGCCAGGCTGTCGACGAAGCCCTCGAGCGCCGCCCGGGCATCGTGCGGGCCCGGGCTCGCCTCCGGGTGGAACTGCATCGAGGCGACCGGCAGGTCGCGCAGGGCGAGGCCCTCGACAGTGCCGTCGTAGAGCGAGATATGCGTCACCCGCGCCGGGCCGAAGTCCGTCTCGAGGTCTCCCCCGCCCTCGGGCACGCGCACGGCGAACCCGTGGTTCTGGGCGGTGACGAGGACGCGGCCGGAGTCCACCTCGAGCACCGGGTGGTTCGCACCGCGGTGGCCGAACCGCAGCTTGAAGGTCTCCAGACCGAGCGCCCTGCCGAGCAGCTGGTGGCCGAGGCAGATGCCGAACACCGGCACCTGGCCGACCAGCTCCCGCACCTCCGCGATCGGGCCGGGAAGCGCGGCGGGGTCACCGGGCCCGTTGCCGAGCAGCACGCCGTCGGGGTCTATCTCGAGCACCTGCTCGGAGGTCGCGTCCCAGGGAAGCACCGTCACCCGCGCGCCCCGCTCCTGGAGGATGCGCACGATCGACCGCTTCACGCCGTAGTCGAGCACCGCCACGTGCGCCCGCTCCGGCCCTATGGCCGGCAGGGTGACCGGCTCCGCGCAGGAGACGTCACCCGCCAGGGCCTGGCCCGCCATCAGCGGCTCGCGCTGGATCAGCTGCGCCAGCTCGGCCACGGACGCCCCGTCCGAGCCGATCGCCGCACGCACGGTTCCCCCGTCGCGGATGCGGCGGGTGAGCATGCGTGTGTCGATTCCCTGGATCCCCACCACGTCGTGGCGGGCGAGCCAGTCCGAGAACCCCTCGCGGCCGTTCGGCGAGGCGTTTCGGCCCTCGCGCACGACCACCGCGCGCGCCTGCGGCCGGTCGGACTCCGACGTATCCGATTCGACCCCGTAGTTGCCGATCATCGGTTGGGTGAAGGTCACCACCTGGCCGGCGAAGGACGGATCCGTGACGATCTCCTGGTAGCCGGTCATCGAGGTGATGAAGACCAGCTCGCCGACGGCCTGCCCCACCGCGCCGTAGGCCTCACCCTCCAGCACCGTCCCGTCTTCGAGCACGAGCAGCGCGCTCATCGGGCCACCTCCGCCAGCCGGTGTGCCACCGAGCCGCCGGCAACGGTCATCGTGCAGCGGCCCTGCAGCGTCCGCCCGGCAAAGGCACAGTTGCGTGACCGTGACGCGTACGGCGGCCCGACCACCCACCGGTCGGCCAGATCCCACAGCGCCAGGTTCGCAACCTCTCCGACCCGCAGCGCCGGCGCAGCCAGGCCGAACGCCCGCGCGGGGCCGGTCGACATGCGCTCGAGCACCGTCGCGAGCGGCGTGAGGCCGGGCTCGACCAGGTGGGTGTAGACGGCGGCGAACGCGGTCTCCAGCCCGATCACCCCGTTTGGCGCCGCCTCGAACGGCACCTCCTTCTCGTGCGCGCGGTGGGGCGCGTGGTCCGTGCCGATGCAGTCGAGTGTCCCGTCGGCGAGCGCCTCGACCAGCGCCGCCCGGTCGGCGTCCGAGCGCAGCGGCGGGCTCATCTTGCTGACGGACGGGTCGAGGTCTCTCACCAGCTCGTCGGTGAGGCAGAGGTGGTGGGGCGACACCTCGGCCGTGACCGCGACGCCCAGCTCCTTTGCTCGCCGGATCTCGGCCACGGACTCCGCCGCAGAGATGTGGCAGAGGTGAAGCGGCGCGCCCTCGTAGCGCGCGATCTGCAGGTCGCGGCCCACCATCACGCTCTCGCCGATGCTGGGATAGCCGTGCAGCCCGAGCTCGGCCGAGACGGCACCCTCGTGCATCTGGGCGCCGGCAGTGAGGGTCAGGTCCTCCTCGTGCAGGGACAGCTTGCGGCCGGTGACCGAGCTGTACTGGAGCGCGCGCCGCAGCATACCGGCCCGCTCCACCGGGCGGCCGTCGTCCGAGAAGCCGACGGCGCCGCGAGCGGCCAGCTCCGCCATGTCGACCAGCTCGCGGCCCTCCAGCCCGCGGGTGATGGCGGCGAAGAATCCGGTCGCGACCACCGCCTGCTCGGACGCCCGGGTGATCAGCCCGTTCAGCACCGCGGCGGAATCGACCACCGGGCTCGTGTTGGGCATCGCCAGGATGGCGACGAAGCCGCCGGCGGCCGCGGCGCGCGTCCCCGAGGCGATGTCCTCCTCATCCTCGTCTCCGGGCGTGCGCAGGTGGACGTGCGGATCGATCAGGCCCGGGGTCATCGTCAGGCCCGCGGCATCGACGGTCTCGGCACCCTCCGGGTCGAGGGAGCTGCCGATCTCCGCGATCACGCCCGAGGCGATGCGGACGTCGAGCCGCGGGCCCTCGAGCCCGCTGGCGCCGTCGACCAGCCTGGCGCCCGTGATGAGGATGTCCGCCAGCGGGGCCTCACGCTGCGTCAGCTGCATCAGGCCACCTCCTGACCGGCCGGCTCGACGGCACGCAGCGCCGCCTGGCCGCCGCGGGTGGTCGGCTCGGTGAGCAGGTCGTAGAGCACGGCCATGCGCGTGACCAGCCCCGCTCGCACCTGATCGACGATCCTCGAGCTCGCGCTGTCGGCCACCTCGGCGGCGATCTCGACGCCGCGGTTGATCGGCCCGGGATGCATGACCAGCTGGCTCGGCCGCACGCGCTCGGGCGTCACGCCCCAGAGCGCGGAGTACTCGGCCAGCGAGGGCACGTAGTTGGCGCCCTCCAGCATCCGCTCGCGCTGCATTCGCAGCACATACACCACATCCGCCTCCGCGATGTCACCGATGTCATGCGAGACGGTCACGTCCATGGCGGTCGCCGCGTGGCGCGGGATCAGGGCCGGAGGTCCGACCAGGAGCACCTTGGCGCCGAGCAGGCGCAGCGCCTGGATGTTCGACCGTGCCACACGCGAGTGGAGCACATCGCCGACGATGGCCACCTGCAGCCCCTCCACCTGTCCGAGCGCCTTGCGGATCGTGTACAGGTCGAGCAGGCTCTGCGTCGGGTGCTGGTGCTTGCCGTCGCCGGCGTTGACGACGTGGGCATCGGTGTGGCGCGTCACCAGCGCCGGCGCGCCCGCCTGCGGGTGGCGGATGACGATCACGTCCGGGTCGTACGCGGACAGCGTCAGGATCGTGTCCTTGAGCGACTCGCCCTTGTCCACGCTCGATCCGGATGCCTTCAGGTTGACGGTGTCGGCCGACAGCCGCTTGGCGGCCAGCTCGAACGAGCTCGAGGTGCGCGTGGACGACTCGAAGAAGACGTTCATGACCGTCCGCCCGCGCAGCGTCGGCACCTTCTTGACGTCGCGGTGCATGACCGACTCGAAGCCCTCGGCGGTCTCGAGTATGCGCTCCACGTCGGCCCGCTCGAGGTCGGCGATCGAGAGCAGGTGGCGGCGCCGGGCGAGTCCTGTTGGCGGGTAGAGATCCAAAGCGGCGCCTCCTATTCGGCGGTGAGAAGGACGATGCGGTCGACGTCGTCGACCTCGGACAGCTGGACGTTCACGCGCTCGGTGCGCGAGGTGGGCAGGTTCTTGCCGACGTAGTCGGGGCGGATCGGCAGCTCCCGGTGGCCGCGGTCGACGAGGACGGCCAGCTGCACCCGCTGTGGCCGGCCGAAGCCGAACAGGGCCTCGATCGCGCTGCGGATCGTGCGGCCGGTGAAGAGCACGTCGTCGACCAGCACGACCGACCGGCCGTCGAGATCGAAGTCGAGCCGTGTCGCCTTCACCACGGGATGGGGATGCACGCGCACGTCGTCGCGGTAGAAGGAGATGTCGAGGGCACCGGTCGGCACGCGCGTCCCGGTGAACTGCTCCACGAGGTCGGCGAGGCGCTCCGCCAGGTACACCCCACGGGTGTGGATGCCGACCAGCGCGAGCTCGTCCAGGTCGGGGTGCTTCTCCACGATCTCGTGGGCGATCCGGCGCAGCGTGCGCTGCAGATCCGCCTCGTCGAGCAGCACGCGCCCGGTGGTCTCGAATGCGCTCACCGAGGTTCGGTGAGCGTCGGTGTGCAGGCGCAGATCATCGTCAACTCCTTCCCGGGCTCGCAGGCCACGGATTAAAGGGGTGCAAGGTGGTGGCTCTCTGACCGCTCGAGCCGGATGACAGCCTATCAGCGCCGGCGGACGGCGGGAGGCCGGTCCGCGTTATCTGTGCGCGCGGGCCCGCACGGTCACCGTCACGAACGGCATCGTGAAATGGTCGTCGTCGCCGAGGCCGGGGTGCCGCAGCGCGAACTCGTGGACGCGCTGCAGCGTCGACTCCCGCTCCGCCGGCGGCATCGTCGCGAAGTGGCTCGTCGAGGCGGCCCAGGCCACGAGCCGCGCGGCGTCAAACGGCGTCGGGTTGGGGAAGTCGCGCCGCTCCACCTGCCCGAACCGCGGATGCTGCTCGACCGGGGCCCAGTCCGAGCCGTCGACCTGTGACAGGACGTCGTGCCCAACGGCCAGCGAGCTCGACAGCTCCGCCACCCAGCCGATCGAGTCGTCACGGATGTTCCAGAGCAGGCCGAGCACCCCCCACGGCCGCAGCACCCGGTCGATCTCCGGGAGCGCCCGCTCCGTGTCGAACCAGTGGAACGCCTGGCCGACCAGCACGGCGTCGACGCTGTCGTCCTCGAGCGGTATCTGCTCGGCGCTGCCCGCAAGCGCCTTCACCTCGGGATAGGCGTGCTCCAGCTGCGCGCGCATCTCGCCGAGTGGCTCGACGGCCGTCACGGAGCATCCCTGCTCGGCGATGACCCGTGTCAGCTTGCCGGTGCCCGCCGCGAGATCGAGGACATCGCGCCCCGGAGCCGCCTCGAGCAGCCACTGCACGGCGTGCTTCGGGTAGGTCGGCCGAGCCTGCTGATAGGCCTCGGCCACGTCGCCGAACGACCGCGCTCGCTGCCGGTGCTGCTCGTCCACATCCGGACGTTAGACCAGTACGCTGCGGCCCGATGGACGACCTCCTGGAGGGCCTTCGGACGGCGAGCATCGGCTCGGCCTTCAACATCTACGCCGGCGAGGACGGCGCCGTGCGGCTCGCCAACCTCCGCGCGTATCTGGCGGAGCGCAGCGGCGCCGACGTGGTCGCGCTGGGCGAGGCAGCCGGTTACCAGGGAATGCGCTGGTCGGGGATCGCGTTCACGAGCGAGCGCGACCTCGCCCGCTGGGGGCCGCCCTACCGTGCGACCAGCGACCGGCCGAACGGCTGGAGCGAGCCGTCCGGCACGATCGTGCATCGCGTGCTCGAGGAGCTGGATGCCGAGCGCCGCGTGATCCTCTGGAACACCGTCCCGCACCACCCTCATCATCCGGGCAGGCCGCTCTCCAACCGGAGACCGACCGTCGGTGAGGCGGCTGCGGGCGCCGCATTCGCGGAGCGCCTGATCGAGCTCGTGCAGCCGCGCCTGGTCCTGGCCGTCGGCAGGATCGCCGAGGGCGTGCTCGGTGACCGCGCCGTCTACATCCGCCATCCGGCGAACGGCGGTGCATCGGCGTTCGCCGCAGGGATCACGGCCGCGCTGGCCGCGAGCCCGTGACGAGCGCCCAGTGCAGCTCGGCTGCCACAGGTTCCGTGCGCCCGGCGAGGTCATGCTCGAGGCGCGCGAGGCCGTCGCGGTACTCCTCCTCCGAGATCAGGTGCAGCGTGGAGATGTAGCGCCCGCGCACGCGCTCCAGCACGTCCTCGGGCGCCAGCGAGAGCTGCTGGGTAAACGGACGGACCGACACCGCCTCCATGCCCGCGGCCTCGAACAGGCGGGACAGCCGCTCGGGGGCCGGGAACCGTGCCCGGTCGATGCCGCGCACGGACGGGAAGTACGGGTTCAGGTGGAAGGCGTCGAAGTGCTCGAGGCGGAACGTGGCTGCGACCACCCGAGCGCCGGGCGCCGCCACGCGCGCCATCTCGTCCACCGCGCGCCCCGCGTCCTTGACGAGGTGAAGCACGAGGTGTGCGTGCACGCCGTCGAACCACCCGTCGCGGAACGGCAGCCGCTCGGCCGAGGCCAGCTTCCACCCCGCTCCCGGGACGGCGCGCGCACGCGCCTGCGCCAGCATCTCGGGCGACGGGTCGACGCCCCACACCCGAGCGCCGGTGCGGGCAGCCGCGTAGGCGGCGAAGCGGCCGGTGCCGCACCCGACATCGAGCAGCCGGCGGATCTCACCCAGCTCGGCGAGGGTGGCGTCGGCCAGCTGCTCCCACGTCTCGCCGGCGGGCCGCAGCTGGTCGTAGCGCTCGGCCAGCGGGGCGAAGTCCATCAGCCTGCCGGGGCCGGCAGCGGAGCCTCCTGCTCGCCGTCCGCGCGGACGTGCCGCGGCTCGCCGCGCTCCGCCAGGGGCAGCTCGATCCAGTCGAAGTCCCGCGGCACGACCGTGTGCTCGAACAGCTCCCGCGCCTCCCGCCTGATCTGGCCGCCGGTGTAGCGGGTGGAGAGATGCGTCAGGGCGAGCATCGACACCTGCGCGTCGACCGCCAGCTGCGCGGCCTCGGCAGCCGTGCTGTGACCGGTGTCGCGGGCTCGGCGCCGCTCGTCGTCGAGGAAGGTCGCCTCGTGGATCAGCAGGTCGGCTCCGGCCGCGGCCTCGCGTGTGCCCGCGCATGGACGCGTGTCGCCCGAGAAGACGATCCGCCGGCCCGGCCGCGGCGGGCCGACGACCTGCTCCGGAGTGACCACGGTGCCGTCGTCGAGCGTGACCGCCTCACCGCGCTGAAGCGCTCCGCAGAGCGGGCCGAACGGGACGCCGAGCGCGGACGCCGTCTCCATGTCGAACCGGCCCGGCCGGATGTCCTCGCAGAGCGCGTAGCCAAGGCTGGAGACGCCGTGCACCGTCGCATACGGCTCGATCCGGTAGCCGTCGCGCTCGATCGCATCACCGGCGGACACCTCCGCGAGCGTGAGCGGAAACGACAGTCGCCCGATGACGCGGTCGAGCGAGGCCATCAGCGAGCGCAGGCCAGGTGGGCCGCAGATGGTGAGCGGAGCGTCCCGCGAGCGCAGGCTGAGCGTCTTCAGCAGCCCGGGCAGTCCGAGGACGTGATCGGCGTGGAAGTGGGTGACCAGCGCGAGGTCGATGTCGGCGAGGCCTGCGGACGACCGGAGCATCTGGCGCTGCGTGCCCTCGCCGCAGTCGACCAGGATCCGCTCGCCCCCACGCCGGACGAGATAGGCGGCCGGCGCCCGCTGCGCGGTCGGCACGGCGCCGGCCGTGCCAAGGAAGAGGACGTCGAGGTCCATGGTGAAGACATGGTATCG
>DATAHR010000105.1:0-2842 GCA_036263035.1 Gaiellales bacterium
TGACCCCGTAGGTGTCGTCGCCAGGTGCCGGACTTCAGTCCGGCACCGCTTCGGCTGGTTGGGTTCGGGGCTTGGGCTGCCTTGCGCTCCATCCGCGCCGCATGCGAACATATGTTCGCATGCGTGCGGCCGCTGCCCAACTGTCCCTCGACGGTGCCGACCGGCTGGTCGACCAGCTCGCCGAGCGGCGCGCGCCGGTGGGAATGGCGGAGGCCGCCGCCAGCCTGTTCGCCCTGCGCGGCCAGCCGCCCTCGGCGCTCGTCCGCCAGCTGGTCGATGAGGTCGTCCGCAGCGACGGCCGGCTCGTGTGGCGGTCGCCCACCGAGGTCGCCCTGGCGGAGTGGGAGGAGGTCGCCTCGCTCCATGACCTCCCGCTCGATCAGGCGCCCTTCGTCGTCTTCGACCTGGAGACCACCGGCACCCGGCCCGGCGTCTCACGCATCGTCGAGATCGGCGCCGTGCGGCTGCAGGGGTTCGATCAGGTCGGCGTCCACGAGCAGCTCGTGAACCCCGGCGTGCCGGTGCCGGCGACGATCACGGCGATCACCGGCATCGAGACACGCGACGTGCGGCGCTCGCCGCGGATCACACAGGCGCTGCCCCGCTTCCTGTCCTTCGCCCAGGGCGCCGTGCTGGTCGCGCACAACGCGCGGTTCGACATCGGGTTCGTCGACGCGGAGCTGTCCCGGCTGGAGGGCCGGCGCCTGGCCGCGCCGGTGATCGACACGGTCGCGCTCGCGCGGCGCCTGCTCGAGGGCCGCCTGCCGCGCATGAACCTGGGCACCCTCGCCGAGCGCTTCGACACCGAGGTGCGGCCCTGCCACCGGGCTCTCCCCGACGCCCAGGCCACCGCCGAGGTGCTCGTCCACCTGCTGGGCATGGCCCAGGAGCACGGGGTCTCCACCGTGGCCGAGGCCGTCGCCTTCGCCGCGCCGCAGCGGCGGCGGGTTCGGCTGCGGCGGGAGCTGGCGCGCGACGTGCCGGCAGGGCCCGGCGTCTATCTCTTCCGCGACCGAGCCGACCGTGTCCTCTACGTCGGCAAGGCGACCGACCTGCGCGCCCGCGTGCGCTCGTACTTCGCGGGCTCCCAGCTGCGAAAGCGGGTGGAGCACGCGCTGGAGGCGACGGAGCGGATCGAGACGCGGCCGGTGGGCAGCGAGTTCGAGGCGGCGCTGCTCGAGATCGAGCTGATCCTCCGCCTGCGCCCCGACGCAAATCGCCGCTCCGCGCATCCCGAGCGCAGCTGCTACCTGACGCTGACGACCGGCGAGCGGGTGCCGCGCCTGTCGGTGACGGCGCGCCCCCATCCCGGCGCCCTCAGCGTTGGTCCGCTGCGAAGCCGGTCGGAGGCGCAGTCCGCGGCTGCCGCCATCCGTGCGGCGTTTCGGCTGCGCAGCTGCCGCCCGGCGCTGCCCGAGGACGACGGCAGCTGCCTGGCCGGGCTGCTCGGCCGCTGCGCCGCGCCCTGCAGGGGCGGCGGTGGCGCGGACGAGCACGCAGCCGCCGTCCAGGCGGCCGCCGGTTGGCTGGCCGGACGCTCCCGCGGCGAGGAGCTGTCCGGGATCCGCGCGCGCATGGTCGCGCTCAGCGCCGACCGGCGCTTCGAGCAGGCGGCGGAGCTGCGCGACCAGCTCGACGCGCTCGAGTCGGTGCGGCGGACGCTCGCCCGGCTCGACCGGGCGGCGGCGCGGCGCGGGATGGTGCTCGCCGCCGACCTGGACGAGCGCTTCGTCCAGGTGTTCGCCTGCTCCGGCGGCCAGGTCGTGGCCCGCCGGCGGGTGCCGCGGCTGGGCGACGGAGCGCTCGAGATCGCCCCGCTGGCCGCATCGCTGACGGCGGCGTCGGCCGGCCGTCGGGCGCCGCTCGAGCCGGACCAGGCGGACGTGGCGCACGTTATCGCCGCCGCCTTCGCGAGGCCCAGTCGCGACCTCGCCGTCGTCCAAGCTGACAACGATGACGAGCGTACTGTCATCCGCCGCACCGCCGCGCTGCGGGAGCGAGTACCCTATCGACGATGAACTTCGCCGATCGCCTGGCCGCCGCGGTGAGCGAGAAGGGCACAAGCGTGTGCGTCGGCCTCGATCCTCGGATCGACCTGCTTCCCCCCGAGCTGGTCACCGGGCTGAAGCCCGGGCGGGCCGGCCGCGCCCGCGCCTATCAGCGGTTCTGTGAGGGCGTCATCGAGGCGGTGGCAGAGGACGCGGTCGCCGTGAAGCCGCAGGTCGCGTTCTTCGAGGCGCTCGGCGGCTATGGGCTGACGGCCCTCGAGGCGGTCTGCGACGCCGCCTACGAGCACGGGCTGATCGTGATCGCCGATGCCAAGCGCGGCGATATCGGGTCGACCGCCCAGGCGTACGCCGAGGCATGGCTCGGTCCACGCGACGGCGGCCGGCGGGTCGCCGACGCCGTCACGGTCAACCCCTACATGGGCGGCGACTCCCTGCAGCCGTTCCTCAACGCGTGCGGCGAGGGGGCCGGGCTGTTCGTCCTCACCCGCACGTCGAACCCCGGCGGCGCGGACATCGAGGAGCAGCGCCTGGCCGACGGCCGGCCCGTGTGGGAGCGGGTCGCGGAGCTGGTGGCGGAGTGGGGCGCCCCGCTGGTGGGCGAGTCCGGGCTCTCCAGCGTCGGCGCGGTGCTCGGAGCCACCTATCCCGAGAATGTGGAGCGGGCTCGGGAGCTGATGCCGCACCAGATCCTGCTCATGCCCGGCGTGGGAGTCCAGGGCGGCAGCGCCGAGTTGCTCGGTGCCGCGTTCCGCGACCACCCGGCCGGCGGACTGGTCGTGGCGGCCCGGTCGGTGATCTATGCCTGGCGTGAGCGTCGCGGCGACTGGCGGCAG
>DATAHR010000106.1:0-3337 GCA_036263035.1 Gaiellales bacterium
CCGTCGACGGGCCGCGCATCGTGGAGGTCGACGTCACCCTGAAGCCTGCGGAGCAGCCCGCCGACCAGCAGCAGTCGGCCTAGATCGTTGATTCCATATCTCCGCGCGCCTGAACGTCTGGGCGCTGTGTAGGAGGCCACGGCTTGGGGGCTGCGATCGGGGAGCGGCGCATCGCCGCGTCCTCGGTCGGGTCGATATTCCCGATATCGACCCTCCCTCGATCCTTGCGCTGCTTGCCCCCCGACCGCTCAGACCGCACGGCGATATGGAATCAACGATCTAGCCGGCCAGCTCGTCCGACCGGCGGGCCATCGCCACGTCGCGGTCGGTGATGCCGCCCTCGCTGTGCGTCACCCACGTCAGCTCGAGCCGGCCCCAGCCGACGAGCATGTCGGGGTGATGGTCCGCCTGCTCGGCCGCGTCGGCCACACGGTTGGCGAGCGCCATCGCGGCGGCGAAGTCGCCGAGGTCGTAGCGCTTGTGCAGGGCGCCGTCGTGCACCGACCATCCGTCGCCCAGTGAGGCCACCGCCTCGGACAGCTCCAGCTCATTCAGCACCGCCATCGCCCGGAAGCCTACCCGCGATATCGTCCGGCAATGCCGCCGCGCGACCTGCACAACACGGATAGGGCGATCATCGAGATCCTCCAGAGCGAGGGGCGGACGACGTACGCCGACATCGGCTCGCGCGTGGGCATCTCGGCAACCGCAGCGCACGAGCGGATCAAGAAGCTCGAGGCGCGAGGCGTCATCACCGGCTACCGGGCGGCGATCGATCCCTCGAAGGTGGGTGCGGGGATCACCGCGTTCGTGTTCGTGTCGCAGCGGGCGGGCCCGCGCGGGCATCTGGAGCAGCTGTTCGCCGACCTGCCCTGGGTGCAGGAGTGCCACCACGTGGCGGGCGAGGAGACGCTGCTGCTGAAGGTGCGCGCGGAGTCGATGCCGGCTCTCGAGCATCTCGTGTGGGACATCCGGGCGCTCGACTCGGTCGAGCGGACGCGGACGGTGGTGGTGCTGGCGACCGTCTTCGAGAACCGGCCGGTGGCGGCGGCACAGGTGAAGGACGAGGACTCGTAGGGGGCCGGACTTCACCCTGACCCCGGTTGGAGGTGGGGTCAGGCTTCAGCCTGAGCCCGGTTGAAGCGCCTCGAGCAGCGCCTCGGCTTCCAGCCCGTAGACGACCGTCCCGCAGTACCCCCGCATCGTCGGCGATGCCAGCATCGAGTTCAGGATCGCCTCTTCGGTCGCGTCGATCACCGCGTCGAAGAGGGCGTTCATCCGCGCGTTCGCGAGCGTCCGCACCGGCACCTCGCCGCCCGGCTCCTCGATCAGCGCCGCCAGGCCCCGGTTCCCGGTCGCGAAGCAGAGCATCAGGTCGCCGCTCCCGTTCTCGCCGGCGCCTCCTGTGCGGCCGACGCCGAGCGCCGCGCGCTGGGCCAGACGGCGGCACTGGAGCGGAAGCAGCGGCGCGTCGGTGGCGACGATGACGATGATCGACCCGCCTCCCGGCTCGGGCGGCCAGAGCCACTCGGGCAGCGGGATGGCATCAAGCCGCTCGCCGACCGGCACGCCGTTCACGCGCAGCCGGTGTCGGCGCCCGTGGTTTGCCTGGACAAGCACGCCGACCGTGTAGCCCCCGTCCTGCGTGGGCACGACCCGCGAGGCCGTGCCGATGCCGCCCTTGAACTCGTGGCAGACCATGCCCGTGCCGGAGCCGACGCTGCCCTCGGCCACAGGCCCGGGCGACGCGGCCTCCAGCGCGGCCAGCGCGTGCTCGGCCGTCACGTGCTGGCCGTTGACGTCGTTCAGGCCGCCGTCGTAGGTCTCGGCCACCACCGGCATCGACCAGACCGCCTGCTCGGGAGCCCGGCCGACCGCGTCCCGCACGATCGCGTCGCGCACGACGCCCACGCTGTGCGTGTTGGTCAGCCCGATGGTGCTCGTCAGCAGGCCGGTCTCCTCGATCCAGTGGACGCCGGTCATCTCACCGTTGCCGTTCAGGCGGTGATGCCCGGCGAACAGGGGGTCGAGCAGGGCCTCTCCCTGGTGCGGGCGGATGACGGTGACGCCCGTGCGCACGTCGTCGCCCTCGATCAGGGTCGTGTGCCCGACCCGCACTCCGGGGACGTCGGTGATCGCGTTTCGCTCGCCGGGCGGGAACTGCCCGATGCGGATGCCGAGGTCGCGGGCGCGCATGCGGCGCCCACCCTACTCGATGACGAGCGGCTCCTCGGACACGGCCATGTCGGCGATCCGATAGCCCTTCAGGTCCGCGCCGCCCCCCGCCAGCGAGACGATCACGTACGTCGCATCCGGCCAGAAGGCCTGCTCCGCGTCCGTCCGCGAGGGATAGGCGGGGGAGGAGACGTGCGAGTGGTAGATGCCGATCAGGTCGAGACCGGCATCGTCGATCTCGTTCATGATCCGGATCTGGTCACGGGACTCGATCCGGTAGTAGTAGGGGCTCGGCTCGTCCGACTCCGCGGGGAAGAACCGCTCGGCACGGTCGCCGCGGCCGGCGATGATGCCGCACGCCTCGTTGGGTAGTCCCGCACGAGCGTGCGCGACGATCTCGTCGCGCATCGCCGCCGGGATCACCACCAGACGCGCTCCTCCATCTTCGCCTCGAGCTCCTCGATCGGCGTCGTGTAGAGGCCGGCGCTGAGGTACTTGGATCCGCCGTCCGCGAACAGCACGACGACGTTCTGGCCCTCCTCGAGGTCCGCCGCAACCCGGCGGGCGACCGCGAGCGCCGCCCCCGCCGACACGCCCGCGAAGATCCCCTCGAGCTCGAGCAGCTTGCGCAGGGCGAGCACCGACTCGGCATTCGAGACCAGCACCTTGCGATCGAGCTCGCGGATGTCGAGGATCGGCGGCGTATAGCCGTCCTCGAGGCTGCGCAGCCCCATGACAGGATCGCCCTGGAGCGGCTCGGCGGCCACGATCTGGACGTCGGGGTTCGCCTCTCGCAGCCGGCGGCCGTTGCCCATCAGCGTGCCGCCCGTGCCGAGGCCGGCGACGAACGCGTCGACCTGGCCGTCCGGCACCTGCTCCAGGATCTCGACCGCCGTCCCGCAGTAGTGCGCGCTCGGGTTCGCCTCGTTGGCGTACTGGAACGGCATGAAGATCGACGGGTCGCGCTCGGCCAGCTCGCGCGCCATCGCAACGGCGCCGTTCGAGCCCAGGTTGCCGGGCGAGAAGATGATGTCGGCGCCATACATCCGCAGCAGCTCGACGCGCTCGGGCGTGGCGGACTCCGGCATCACGGCCGAGACGGGATATCCCTTGACCTTGCCGATCATGGCCAGGGCGATGCCGGTGTTGCCGCTCGTCGGCT
>DATAHR010000107.1:0-14873 GCA_036263035.1 Gaiellales bacterium
CCGACGCCTCGCGGGCGGCTTCCAGGTCTCCCTCCCGCACGGCCACCAGGGCCAGGGCGAACAGCGCCATGCGAGTGCCCTGCAGGTCCCTGGATGCGCGGGCGATCGACAGCGCCTCGGTGCCCGCCGCGAGAGCTCGCTGGTGCTCGCCAATCAGCGGGTAGATCGATCCGATCGTTCCCAGCCCGTCGGCCAGGCACCAGGTGTCACCGGTCTCACGGGCCAGTTCGATGCTCCGCTCGAACGTGCGCCGGCATGCCGGCATATCGTCCGCGAAGAAGGCCAGCAGGCCCTGCACCACCATCACGCGCCCGAGCAGAACGCGATCGTCGAGCTCGCGCGCGCTCGCTTCCGCGGCGGCCAGATATCTCCCGGCAGCGTCCGACCGTCCGGTCAGCGTCGAGAGCAGGCCGAGACCCCAGAGCAGGCGGGCACGGTCGAGCGGCTCGACGTCCGGAGCATTCACGAAGCGCTGCAGCCAGGTCACGCCCTCGTCGAAGAGCCCGCGGATGAACCAGAACATTGGCAGCCCGGCCGCGATGTGGGCGGCATCGCGGTCGAGACCGGCCGATGCGCACCAGTGCATCGCGGCCCGGAGGTTCGCGTACTCGCGTCCCAGCTGGTCGAGCGCCTGCTCCTGGCGAGCACCCACCACCTCCTCCCGCAGGCGGTCGACGAGATCCACGTACCAGCCCGCGTGGCGCCCCAGCACCGTCTCGCGGTCAGGGAGCTCGTGCAGCCGCTCCCCGGCGAACTCGCGGATCGTCTCGAGCATGCGAAACCGTCCGTCGGCCGCCTGCACGAGGTTCTTCTCGACCAGGGCCTCGAGCTGGTCGATCGAGCAGCTGCAGATCTCCTCCGCGGCGCCCAGCTCCCATTCGCCGGCGAAGACGGCGAGGGCGGCGAGCAGGCGCTGCTCCGAGGGGTCGAGCAGCTCGTAACTCCATGCGATGGTGGCCTCGATCGTCCGGTGCCGTTGCGGAGCGTCCCGCGCGCCGCCGACCAGCAGCGGCAGGCGCCGGTCGAGCCGCGCCCGAAGCTGGGAGGGAGCCAGCACGCGCGACCGCGCGGCGGCCAGCTCGATCGCGAGTGGCAGGCCGTCCAGGTGCGTTGAGAGCTCCATCAGCAGATCGTCCGGCGCGTCGAAACGCGGAGCCACCGCGAGTGCCTGCCGCCGAAAGAGTGCGGCCCCCGCGGACGGGTCGAGCGGTTCCAGCGGATACTCGCGCTCGGCCTGCACGTGCAGCGGCTCGCGGCTGGTGGCGATCACCGCCACGCCGGGGCACCGGGCCACCAGATCCGCAACCACCGGCGCCGCCTCCAAGACCTGCTCCAGGTTGTCAAGGACGAGCAACAGCCGCCGGTCGACCAGGTGCGCGACGACGTCGGCCGGCGTTGAGAGGGCGGCGGCGAGCTCGGGCAGCACCAGCGATGGATCCGTGACGTGCGACAGGTCGACGAACCACGTCCCCTCGGGGAAACGGTCACGGATCCGCCACGCGACGCACCGCGCCAGGCTGGTCTTCCCGATCCCGCCGGCGCCGGTCACGGTCACGAGACGTGAGCCGGTGGTCAGCACATCGATGACGGCGTCGGCGTCCCCGGAACGCCCTACCAGATCCGGACTGCCGTGCAGGTTGGTCAGCGCCAGGCTCCGCAGCGGCGGGAACTCCCCCTCCCCCAACTGGAACAGCCGCACCTCGCCGACGTCCTTCAGGCGGTGGGTTCCGAGGTCGCGCACCGGCGCGTCCTCGAGCAAGTCTCGTGTCTGCTGCGATACCACCGTCTGCCCGCCATGCGCGGCGGCCGAGATGCGAGCAGCCCTGTGCACGTCCATCCCCACGTACCCGCCGGCAGAGAGGGTGGGCTCACCGGTGTGCAGGCCGATGCGAACCCGCGCAGGCCCTGCGCGCTCCAGGACATCGCCGAGCGAAAGAGCGGCCGCAGCGGCATCGGAGGCGCGCGCGAATGCGACAAAGAATGCGTCGCCCTGTGTGTCGACCACCACACCGCCGTGCCGTACGACCACCTCGTGCACCAGGTCTCGGTGCTCCTGCAGCAGTCCGGCGTACAGGGCACCATGCTGCTCGAGCAGCGCGGTCGATCCCTCGATGTCCGTGAACATCATCGTCACGGTGCCGCGTGGGAGCCCGGCCTGTCCGCTGCTGGCCTCGTGCTGCACGGAAACGAGCATACGCCGCTGCAGCCTTCGGCACCGGACGGCCTGACGCGCAAGCTTTACAGATTTCTCACTAAACGCGCTGTCGAACACAACCGATGAAGGGCATTGTGTTCACCGTGAAGCTTCGACTCATGCTGGCGTGTGTGCTGGCACTCGTGGTGGCCGCGACTGCGGCTTCCCCGGCACTTGCCGACGGCCTCATCTACCGCCACCGCCTGCTGGCCGCGATCAACCATGCGCGCGCAAATCACGGCCTAGCGCCGCTGCGGGCCTCGCTCGGCCTGCACCGCGCAGCGCAGCGGCACTCGAGCGACATGATTGCCCGTGACTACTTCGGCCACACCAGCCCGACCGGATCCACGCTGTACACACGGATCATGACCTCGGGGTTCGTCTACTGGGGCCAGTGGTCGGCCGGCGAGGATCTCGCCTGGGGCACCGGCACCTACGGCACGCCTCGCGCGACCGTGAAGATGTGGCTCGCTAGCCCGGAGCACCGCGCGATCCTGCTCTCGTCGAGCTACCGGCTGATCGGGCTCGGGCGGTCGACCGGCTCGTTCCTCGGCCACTCGGGCGCGGTCGTCTGGACGGCCGACTTCGCGCACCGCTGATCCGCTCGCCGGCGACCAACCGCTAGCCTAACCGGGTGACGCCCACCCGACTGGTCCTCGCATCGCCCCGTGGCTACTGCGCCGGCGTCGACCGTGCGGTCGATACGGTCGAGCGCGCCCTCGACCACTTCGGCGCGCCGGTCTACGTGCGCAAGGAGATCGTCCACAACTGGCACGTCGTCCAGGAGCTGGCCGACCGCGGAGCGGTCTTCGTCGATTCGGAGCTGGACGTGCCCGAGGGCGCCGTCGTCGTCCTCTCCGCACACGGCGTCGCCCCTGAGGTCTACGAGAACAGCCGCCGCCGCGGGCTGCAGGTGATGGATGCCACCTGTCCGCTGGTGACCAAGGTGCACCACGAGGCCAAGCGCTTCGCGGCGAACGGCTACACGATTATCCTGATCGGCCACGAGGGGCACGAGGAGGTGGTCGGGACGATGGGCGAGGCGCCCGAGTCGATCCGCCTGATCGGCTCGGTCGAGGAGATCGACGACCTCGACATACCCGACCCGGAGCGGGTGGCCTACATCACGCAGACGACGCTCTCGGTGGACGAGACGGTGGAGATCATCGCCGCGCTGCGCGAGCGTTTCCCCGCCATCGTCGGGCCGAAGAAGGACGACATCTGCTACGCCACGCAGAACCGGCAGAACGCGGTCAAGGAGCTGGCGCTCGAGGTCGACCTCGTGCTGGTGATCGGGTCGCGGAACTCGTCGAACTCCAACCGGCTGGTCGACGTCACACGCGAGATGGGCGTTCCCGCACACCTGATCGACGACGAGACCGCGATCGATCCGGCCTGGCTCGAGGGCGTCGAGACGGTGGGCATCACCTCGGGCGCGTCGGCTCCCGAGACGCTGGTCGAGCGCGTGGTCGAGCACTTCCGCGGACTGGGTGTCGAGACGGTCGAGTCGCACGAGCTGGTCAACGAGAACGTGCACTTCTCGCTGCCGCTCGAGCTGCGCCGCGCCGTCAGCTGACGGCGACTCAGGCGGCCAGCTCGGCCAGGAGCCCGGACTCACGCTCGGGCGTCATCCGGAACCCGGCGCGCGAGGACAGGTCACGGTTCGCCCGGTGCCAGGCCAGCGTCTCGGCGATGGTGTCGTCCAGCGGGCGGTAGGTCAGTCCGGCCGCCATCGCGGGGCGGGGATCGACCCTGTCCATCCAGGCCAGCTCGGGATCCTCGCCCAGCCAGAGCGGCAGATCCGTCCAGATCTCGACGCCGAGGGCGATCAGCTCCGCGCTCGGCACCCACACGATCTCCGCATCCGATCCGGATACGGCCACGCAGCGGTCGAGCAGGTGGCCGAACGTCAACGGCCGCTCGGGCCCGACCGCGTTGAACCGCCCGGTCAGGCGCCGCTCAGTCGCATCCAGCGTCCACCCCGCCAGGTCGCGCACGTCGATGATCTGCGTCTCGGTCGACGGTGATCCGGGGGCGAGCACGCGCCCGCCCTCCGCCACGCGCGCCGGCCAGTACGTGAACCGGTCGGTGGGGTCGTCGGGGCCGACGATCAGCCCCGGGCGGATGACGAGCGACCGGTCGGGACCGTAGGTCTCCTCGACCGCCCGTTCGCAAAGCGCCTTCAGCGGTCCGTACGACTCCTCGGTGATCTCCTCGACCGACTCGTCGGCGATCGTACCCACCGGCCCATCCACGTCGCTGCCGGCCCCGCCGTTCCCGTCGTAGACCGAGACCGTCGAGATGAAGGTGTAGTGCCCGACCGAGGGCTCGAGCAGCTGCGCCGACTCCCGCACCACCCGCGGCACGTAGCCGCTGGTATCGATCACCGCATCAAACCGGCGGCCGCGCAGCGGCTCCAGCCCGCCGTCGCGGTCACCGAGCACGTGCTCGGCCTCGGGGAACAGCTCGGGGTTGGTCTGCCCGCGGTGGAACAGGGTCAGGTCGACCCCGCGGGCGATCGCCTGCTCGCTGATGTGGCGGCCGAGGAACGCGGTGCCGCCGATCAGCAGCAGCTTCACGCGCTCTCCGCCCGCTCGATGGCGAGCGTCCCGTCGGGGCTGCGCTCGACCGCGAGCGTCTCGCCGGCGATCCAGTCGCCGTGCTCGTCCCAGACCGCACCGGGCGGATGCTTCAGCCGGATCCGGTCGGTGACCTCGAGGCCGGCCTCGCGCCGCATCTCCTGGATCGCGCGGATCAGGTCGCGCGCCTCGCCCTCGAGCGCAAGCTCCGGCGTGATGTCGGTGTCGAGTGCCACGGCGAACCCGTCGCCGTCGAGCACCGAGAAGCCCTCGCGGGCCCGCGTGCGCAGCTCGAACTCCCCTGCCTCGAGCGTCCAGTCCCCCACACGCACGGTGCCGTCGGCGAGGGTGAAGTCGCCCTCGCGCAGCAGGCCGCGGATCATGCCCAGGTCGCGCCCGTACTTGGGGCCGAGCACCTTCAGCAGCGGCATCACCTCCACCTCGGCGAACTCCTCCGCCGACGTCGCCAGCCGGACGGCCTTCACACCCAGCTCACCGGCCACCAGGTCGACGTGCCTGGCCACGTGCTCTCGCCGGGTGGCGTCGTCGGTGGCGACGATCACCTCGGCCAGCGGCTGGCGCAGCTTCACGTTCGCCGCCGAGCGTGCCTCGCGGCCGAGCCGCACCACCGAGCGCACGCTCGTCATCTCGTCCACCAGGGTGCCGTCGGCGAGCGCGTCGTCGCCCGCCGGGTAGCCCGACAGGTGCACGCTCTGCGGGGCATCCGGGCACACGCCGCGGACGAGGTTCTGCCACAGCTCGTCCGCGAGGAACGGCATCACCGGCGCCACCAGGCGCACCACCTGGACGAGCGCGTACCACAGCGTCTCGTAGGCGGCCCGCTTGTCGCCGGCGTCCTCGGACTTCCAGTAGCGGGCGCGCGAGAGGCGCACGTACCAGTTCGAGAGGTCGTCGATGTAGGCCTCGACGGCGCGCACCAGGCGGGGCGAGTCGTACGCGTCGAGCGCCGCGCGGCACTCGCCGATCAGGCTCTGCGTGACGGCGATGAGCCAGCGGTCGAGCGGGCGCGCGGCTGACGTGTCGGGCCCGTCCGCCAGCGCCTCGTAGCGCGGCTGGAAGTCGTCGATCGAGGCGTAGAGGACGAAGAAGTTGTAGGTGTTCCACAGGGTCAGCAGCCGCCGCTTGACCTCGTTGGCGGGCCCGTACCCGAAGTTCATGTTCTGGGACGGTGTCTGCCCCGCGAAGCTCCAGCGCATCACGTCGGCGCCCATCTGCTCGACGGCGTCGTCGAACCAGATGGCGTTGCCCCACGACTTGTGCATCGGGCGGCCGGTCTCGTCGTTCACCTTCTCGTAGCAGAGCACCCGCCGGTAGGGCGACTTGCCCACCAGGACAACGCTCATGAACAGCATCGAGTAGAACCACAGGCGGATCTGCTCGCGCATCTCGGACACCCAGTCGGCCGGGAACCAGACCTCCCAGTCGGCGTGCGACGGCAGGTCGGCAATGGTGACGCCGTCGGCCGCCCCTGTGGCGTAGCCGCGCTCCAGGAACTCCGGGTTGTGCCAGCCCATGGTCGAGAACGGCACGATGCCAGCGTCCAACCAGCAGTCGCCGACGTCCAGCAGGCGCTCGGCCTCCGCGCCGCACTCGGCGCAGGTGATCGTGATCTCGTCGATCCACGGGCGGTGCAGCTCCTCCAGCCCGTCGATGGACGCGGTCGCCCGTTCGGCGAGCTCCTGCTTGGAGCTGATCACCGTCATGTGCCCGTCCGGGCAGAAGTAGAACGGCAGCGGCAGCCCCCAGTAGCGCTTACGGCTGATGCACCAGTCCCCCATGTTGCGGAGCCAGTCCTCCATCCGCTTGCCGTACTGCGGCGGCGTCCACTCGACGCCGCGCGCCGCTTCGATCATCGGCTCGCGGACGTCCTCAGACCGGATGAACCACTCGTCGACGAGCCGATAGATCAGCTCGGTGCCGCACCGCCAGCAGACGGGGTAGCGGTGGGTGATCTCGCCCGCCTCGACCAGGGCGCCGCGCTGGCCCAGCTCCTCGACGATCGTCGTCGCCGCCTCGGAGGTGTGGCGCCCGTGCAGCCAGCCGAAGCCGTCGTAGAACGCACCCGACTCGTCGACCGGGACGATGGTGGCGAGGCCCTCACGCTGGCCGAGCTCGAAATCCTCCGCGCCGCAGCCCGGCGCGATGTGCACGATGCCCGTGCCCTCCTCCATCGAGACCTCGTCCCAGGCGACGACGCGGTGCTCGACGCCCTCCTGCGCGGGCAGCGAGTCGAACGGCCCCTCGTAGCCCAGGCCGACCAGCTCCGACCCCTTGACCGTGCCCAGCACGCGGCCCTGCAGCGGCACCTGCTCGAGCCGTGCCTGGGCGACGTAGGCGATACCGCCCGGCGTCTCCACCCGGGCGTAGTCGGCCTCGGGGTCGACCGCGGCGGCCACGTTCGCGGGAAGCGTCCACGGCGTCGTCGTCCACACCACCAGGAACTCGCCCGGCCGTCCTGCCAGCGGCAGGCGGACGTAGAGCGACGGGTGGCCGATCTCGCGATAGGAGTCGATCAGCTCGTGCTGGGAGAGCGAGGTGCCGCAGCGAGGGCACCACGGCATCGACCGATGTCCGCGGTAGAGCCAGCCCCGGTCGTGGCACTCCTTGAGGAACCCCCAGATGTAGCTGATGTTCGTATCGGACATCGTGAAGTAGCTGCGCTCCCAGTCCATCCACTGTCCGAGGCGGCGGGACTGATTCGTCTGCACGCCGGCGTACTTGGCCACCCGGTCGCGGCAGGCGCGGGCGAAGCGGTCGAGGCCGTAGCTCTCGATCTCCGGCTTCGAGTTGAGGCCAAGCGCCTTCTCGACCTCCACCTCGACCCACAGGCCCTGGCAGTCGAAGCCGTTCTGGTAGCGCTGATCCTCGCCGAGCATGGCGTGGTAGCGCTGCCAGAGGTCCTTGAGGGTGCGGCCCCACGCGTGGTGGACGCCCATCGGGTTGTTGGCCGTGATCGGCCCGTCGATGAACGAATACGTGGCGCCGCCGCGGTTCTGATCGCGGAGCTGCTGAAAGGTCTGCTCACGGTCCCAGCGCTCGAGCGCGGCATGCTCGAGGCCGACGTGATCAGGCTGCTTGGGGACGGGCGCAAAAGGGGACATCCGCCGTGATTCTATGCGGCGGCGCCAGGCGCATTACCGGTCACCCCGCCGGGGCGGGTGGCCGGTGACAGGTGTCAGAGAGCTCTCACCCGTTGTGATCGTGCCGGTGGCAGTAGTCGTCGAAGGCGGCGTGCTTGGCGAGGTAGGAGCCGAGCTCGGAGAACCCGAACTCGAACCACTCCGAGAGCCACCGCTCATCGATCTCCACGTGCGTTTCCTGCAGCTCGTCCATCGTCGTCTCCTCCGGAGGGGTCTCTCCGGACGATTCGCGTTGCGCTCCGGCTGGGCCGGGAGCCTGATGGTTGAGTAATCGGCCGCACCCGGCCCGGCCTTTACGACTTCCGAACAACGAGCCGGATCGCCTCGCGGCAGCACGCGAAGGCGAACCGCTCCGGATCGATCCCACCGGGCTCCAGCCACAGGATCTCGCTGACGTCATCCTTCGGCTGCGCGTCGCCGCCGGTGACACGGGCCTCGTAGAACAGGTTCAGCGTGGCAATGCCGTCGTCGCCGTAGCTGTCGGTGAAGATGCCCCGAAGCGCGCCCACGTCGACCGCCAGACCCGTCTCCTCGAGCAGCTCGCGCCGGACCGCATCCTTTGGGTGCTCACCGGGCTCGATGAACCCGCCGGGCAGGTCGAGCCACCCGGCGAACGGGTCGCGGGCACGCCGGGTGACGAGCAGCCGGCCGGCCGACAGCACGAGCGCGCTGGCCGTCGCCGACGGGTTGTCGTATGCGGCGAAGCCGCACGCGGGGCAGTGCACAGCAGCGCCCTCGTGCTCCGAGGGCCCGCCCCGCTTCAGATCCGAGCCGCACACCGGGCAGTGGCGCCACCGGTCGAAGCGGCTCATCCCGCCAGCACCGACCCGGTCAGCTCCAGCCATCGCCCCGGGCGCAGCATCCAGCCGGAATAGGTCGACCGGTTGGCGAGGCAGACCACGCCCAGCCCGGGCTGGGGGTCGGCCCAGAAGAGCGTCCCGGAGGCGCCGAAGTGCGACATCGTGATTGGCGAGACGGCGTCGCCGCACCAGTGCGGGCCGCCGGTGCCGCGGATGTTCACGCCGAGCCCCCAGTCGGGGCAGTGGAGCTTCGGATAGGACTCCAGGCCGCCGTCGAGCCCCGGCCACTGGATGCTCGCCAGGTCGTGGAGGGTCTCAGGGTGCAGAAGCGGTGCGCCGCCGGCGAGCAGGAAGGAGGCGAAGCGCCCGTACGCCTCGGCGGTGGCGAAGGCGCCGCCCGCGGCGGTTCCCCGGCGCCGCCACTCGGGGCCGTTGAACAGCTGCACGCCGGGGGCGACCAGGCCGGGCTCGGCCACGTCGAGCGCACGCGGGTACTCATGGTCCGGCAGCGGCAGGAAGGCGTCCATGCCGAGCGGATCGAGCACGGCCTCCTTCACGTACCGCGCGTGCTCGATGCCGGTCGCCGCGCGCAGGAGGAGCCCGAGGACGAGGTAGCCCTCGTTGGAGTAGACGCGGCGGGTCGCCGGCGGCCGGTCCGGGAGCACCTCGAGCACCGGTGTTCCCTTGACCGATTCCGGCAGTCCGGACGCGTGGGCGAGCAGATGCCGCACCGTGATGTCGCGGCGGTGGGCGTCGCCGTACTCGGGGATGTGAGCGGCCACCGGGTCGTCCAGCTCGAGCGCCCCCTCCTCGACGGCGACCAGCACGGCGGTCGCCACGAGCGGCTTGGTCAGCGATGCGAGCGCGAACAGCGAGTCCGGCCGAGCATCGCCCGCGGCGCGCGTTTCACGGGTGCCGGAGGCGTCGACGACGACCGCGGACACCCCGCCCACGTCGCCCTGCTCAACCCACGAATCGATGAGCTCCAGGGACATTCGGCGCATCCTAGAGCTATCGTTTTGCACTACATGGCACGATTGGAGACACGCGACCGGCCCGCGGACGGCACGGAACCCGAGGGCGAGGAGCATCTCGACGACTGGTTCGCGCGCCGGCTGCAGTCGCAGGGCATCCCATCCCGCCTGGGCGGGACGCCCACGTCGCGCATGCTCGCCATCGGCGGCCTCGTGCTCGCACTGCTCGCGTTCCTGTGGGCCCTGTCGAGCGTCGGATCGCACTCGAGCTCGAGCAGCAGCGCCCCGCCGACCACGCAGGCCACCACGCCCGCGCCGCCGGCGAACGGCGGCGGCGGCGCGGCCAAGCAGAAGGGCCCGCTGACCTGGAAGACGGTCACGGTCGACGTGCTGAACGGCTTCGGCGGCCAGGGTGCTGCGGCGTCGGCCGCGACGCAGCTGAGCCAGAAGGGCTGGACGGTCGGAGTGACCGGAAATGCGACCGGTATCACGTCGACCGAGATCGTGTACCTGCCCGGCCACCGAAAGGCGGCGAGGATCGTCTCCAAGCGGCTGGGGCTGGGCCCGCCGGTGGCGATCGCCGATGCGACCGGCGTGCCTGCCGACGCGACCAAGGGGGTCGCGATCGTGCTCGGCCCGGATGAGCTGACGAACACGACGCTCTAGCTGTGCCGATCAGCCCTCGCGCTGAGCCATCGCCTCGCCAAGCGCCGTCCAGGCGCGCTCGACGTGCTCCCATTGGGACGCGGCGTTGCCGATCGCGATGCGGATCGCGTAGCGGCCGCCGACTTTCGTGTGTGACACGAACGCGACTCCGCTTCGGTTCACCGCCTCGACCAGATCGGTGTTGATCCGCTCCAGTTCCGCCTCGTCGTCGATGCCCAGCGGGTGGGCCCGGAAGCAGACCGTCGACAGGGGCACCGGCGCCATCAGCTCCCACCCCGGCTCCGCCTCGACGACCGCCGCCAGGCGTCCAGCCGCCTCGATGTGCCCGGCGACCAGCTCGGCGAGCCCGTCGCGCCCGTAGGCCCGGATCACCATCCAGAGCTTCAGCGCCCGGAACCTCCGGCCGAGCGCCAGCCCGTAGTCCATCAGGTTCACCACGTCGCTCTCGGTGGTGGTCAGATAGAACGGGACGAGGGCGAACGCCTCGCGCAGCACGTCGGGCCGCGAGGTGTAGAGCAGGCTGCAGTCCACCGGAGTGAAGAGCCACTTGTGCGGGTTGAAGACCAGCGAGTCGGCATGCTCGCAGCCGTCGAGCAGATGGCGGTGGCTGTCGAGCAGCCCGGCCGCTCCGCCGTAGGCCGCGTCGACGTGCAGCCACATCCCGTGCCGGCGGCAGACCGCAGCGACCTCGGGCACGGGATCGACGCTGGTCGTCGAGGTGGTGCCCACCGTGGCGACCACCGCGATCGGCCGCACGCCGGCGGCGAGGTCTCGCTTCACCGCCTCGGCGAGCAGATCGGTGCGCATGCGAAGCGCATCGTCGGTCGGGATCTTCTCGAGGCCCTCCTGGCCGATGCCGAGCGCGATGCAGGCCTTCTCGATCGACGAGTGCGCCTCGGCGGAGGTGTAGACGCGCAGCGCTGGCAGATCGCTTCGTCCCGCCATCCCGCGCCGGCGGATGTCCAGGCCGGACGCCTCGCGCGCCGCCGCCAGCGCGGCCATCGTCGAGCTGGAGGCGGTGTCCAGGATCTCGCCGAACCAGCCGGACGGCAGCCCCAGCATGTCGAGCACCCAGCCGAGCGTCCGCTGCTCGAGCTCCGTGGCGGCCGGCGACGTGCGCCAGAGCATGGCGTTGACGTTCAGGGCGCTCGCGATCAGCTCGCCGACGATGCCGGGCCCCGAGCCGGTGATGCCGAAGTAGGCGAAGAACGCGGGGTGGTTCCAGTGCGTGATGCCGGGCAGGATCAGGCTGTCGAGGTCGCCCAGGATCGCGTCGAACGGCTCGCCGCTTTCGGGCGCCCGCTCCGGCAGCCGCGCGGCGATCTCGCCCGGGGACACCTGTGAGAGCACGGGGCGGTCGGCGACCGATTCAAGGTACCCAGACACCCATGCGGCGGCCTCCGCCAGAGCCTCCCGCACCTCCGCCCCGGTCGGCCCGGGCCCCGTGACCGCACTCATGGATGGAGTATGTCAGCCGCGGTCGATCCACGATCCGGAGTCGTCGTACACCGTGAAGAATCGCCGGGTGCCCGTGAGCCCCGTCGTCCAGAGGAACTTCCCCGATCCCTTGTTCACGCTGTAGACGAGGCTTGAGCGGTTCGTGCCGAGGTCGAGCACACGCACGGCCATCGCATCCAGGTTCTGGGCGATGTAGACGACGCTCCGCCCGTCCACGGACGGGTTGAAGTAGGAGTAGCGCACGGTCGTCCGGGCCAGCCGCGTCGTGCCGTGGTCGATGCGGTAGACGATGATCGAGCTGCGGTTGGGGCCGGTGCGGTGGAAGACGACCCGCGGATAGCTGACGTCCGGGGGGCCGAGGTCGACCCGCAGCTGGGCATGCGCGATCACGGTCGAGGTGTCGTCGGGGAGGTGGTAGAGCACGATCTGGCGAACGCCGTTCTCGACGCGGCGGTACACCAGCCACTCGCCGGAGAGCGCCGGATCGCGGCCGGTCAGGTTCAGCGTGCGGACGACGTTCATGGTGGTCAGGTCGATGATCTCGAAGGACGGGCCGGTGTCGACGACCACCTGCGTGCCGTCGACATCCGGCTGGACGCCGGGGAGATCCGTGAACGTGCCGTTCATGCGCACCACGCCGGTGAGCGCGCCGCCGCTGCCGATGCGGTCGAAGGCCAGCACGCCCGGCGCCGCGGACGGATCCGAGACCGATCCGCTGCCGAGGTCGAGCCGCGTGGCCGCCTGCGCCTCGCCGGTCGCCGCGGCGGAGGCGAGGACGACGGCCAGCAGCGCGAGGGCGAGGGCGTTGGCCCGCCGCAGCCGGCCGCCACCCGCCAGCCTGGCCATCCGCTCGACGCGGCCGCCCGCCTGCTCGTAGCTGCGCACGCGTGCAGTGGTGATGGCGAGCACCAGCGTCCGCCCCACCCCGAAGCCGGCGAGCACGGCGGCGCCACCGGCCGGGCCGGCCAGAGCTGCCACGCCGGCGGCGACCACGAGCAGCGTCGCCACGGGCAGATAGGTGGCGAATCCGATTCCCAGGCCGGCGCCGTACAGCAGCGCGGTGACCGGCTGCGGATAGCGCTCGCGCCAGCGTTCCGGAACCTGCCTGCGCAGCTGCGGCACCGGCAGGCGGAGCAGGCCCAGCTCCGCGGCCGCTTCTGCCGCCGCGAAGGCGGCGACGAGCACCGCAGCGGCCGCGCCGCCCGCCGGAAGCGCGGCTCCCAGCACGAGGCCGAGCAGCGCGGCCGTCGACACGGCGCCGAGACCGAACATCACCACCGACACCATCCATGTGCGTGTCCCGTGCACGACGGGAACGATGGTCTCGACCATCGTGAAGCCTCAGGGCGACCAGGCGCCGGAGACGCCGGCGACCAGGGCGCAGGCGGCCAGCGCGACGCCGGGGTTCGGGTCGGGGATCAGCACGGCACGGTGGTCTGGTAATAGAGCACGCAGAACACGCGCCGGCCCTGGTAGCAGTAGCCGGTCAGCGCGGCGTCGCCGTTGATGCGGGTTGCGGTGTAGGCGCAGCAGTCGACCAGCTTGCGGATGGTGCCGCCGCAGCAGCGGTACCAGCCGCCGTCGAACTGACCGTGCAGGTGGTAGCGCTCGAGCACCCAGTCCTGGCAGAGCCGGGTACGCGGTGCGCGCGGCACCGGCTGCCCGGTGGGTCCGAGCACCAGGTTCCCCTGCTCGTCCACGACGTAGCCGTCACGGTTGACCAGCCGGCCGAGGTTGTCGACCCGGTGGCCGTCGCTCGGCCGCAGCGGGCGGCCGTGCCGGTCGATGCGCGGCGGGAAGTATGGGCCCGGGCAGGCGTGCGTCGTATAGGTGTGGCCGCAGAAGCCGTAGTAGCGGGCGTCGGCGGTGTCCGGCGCGACGGCACTTGCAGCCAGCCGGCCGGAGACCGCCGCGAGCGCACCGGCGCCCAGCCGGCCGAGAAAGCCGCGGCGCGTGTGCGAGGAGGCGAGGCGGCGCGCGAGGCGCTCGCCGGCGTCAGGCCGCCCGAGCATCCACCAGCTCCCGCTCGCGGGCACGGCCCGTGATCACGACCGCCTCGAGCTGCTCGAGCGTGTTCACCGTACCCTTCGCCCGCACAAGCCCGGCGTTGTCCACATAGACAGCGTAGGGCGTGCCCGGCACCATGAACCAGTCGTGCAGCCGCCGGCCGGTCTCGTCCTCGTACCGCGCATGCTCGACGTGGAGCGCGTGGTCGCTCGACAGGGGTCGCAGTCCAGGCACGATCTGGGCGCAGATCGGGCAGGCCTCGGACGTGAAGACGACCAGGCTGCCCTCGAGCCCGTCGGCAGCCGGCTCGCCGAGCGGCAGGCCCTCGCCCTCGTGCTCGAAGGCGCCGCGGGGGCCGAGCCGAAGGTGCAGGACGCCGACCTGGCGGTACAGCGCCAGCACCAGCGCGCCGAGGCAGATGACGGCTGCCCAGAGCAGGACGTAGGTGATCGCCCAGAAGCCCTCGCCCAGGCGGGGATGTAGGCCGAGGCCGACAGCGACAGCGACCGCGGCGAGGAAGGTGTTTCGCAGCACGGCGAGCGGGCCTGGCCGGGAAGCCACGCCGGGGAGGCAGCCGCACGACGGCGGGGCGGCTCCCGAGGCCAGCTCGAGGACGAGGGCTGCGGTGAAGAGGACGAGCAGCGCGGCCGCCGCCCATCCGGCGGCCGGGGCCCCCGCCAGGAGCCCGACGCCGATCAGCAGCTCAACCGCCGGCACCGCGGGGGCGACGAGACGACGGGGACGGGCCAGCCGGTATCCATCCAACGAGCGGCGGAAATCGGCGAAGCGCACGAGCTTCGCCACCCCCGCAACCACGAACAGCCCGCCCAGCAGCTGAGCGATCGGTGCTTCGACACTCCCCATCCAGCGCGCGATGCTAGCCCTGGTCACGGACGGACTCGGGCGCGCCTGGGGTCAGGCCTCCGGCCTGACCGCGTGGTCGGATGGCGTCAGGGATCGTGCTTCAGCGCGACCCCGCCCGGCTGTCAGCCCAGTCAGCCGAAGCGGTGCCGGGCTGAAGCCCGGCACCTGGC
>DATAHR010000108.1:0-7949 GCA_036263035.1 Gaiellales bacterium
ACACTGGCGGCAGTCGACGGTCACCGATCTGCATGAAGGGGAAGGGCAGCTGCTGGGTAAACGTCCTTACCTCGACTCCGGATGCATGCGCGGTCGCCAGCAGGAGCCGCGAGTCGATTCCCGCCGAACACGCTAACCAGATCTCGGGGCTCCGCTCGGCAAGATTGCGGAAGATCGTGATCAGCGACGTTTGCAGGTAATCGAGCTGCTTCTCGTAGTCGATGATCCCGTCAGGCTGTTGAAGCAATGGGCGGGGGTCGGGACGCGACCCGGGTGCCAGTGAGATCGTCTGGCTGACCAGCAACGCTGAAACCCCATCGAATCCGGACGCAGGCGCCGGATACCAGTTCATGCCTTTCCGTGGCCCCCAGCGCAGGCGCGCGCCGATCCGAGGGGCCGGGGCGGCGCATGGCAGCTTGGCGAGCAACGCCGGGCTCGAGGAGACCCAGAGATCGGAGCCGTCTGTCGATCGGTAATAGCAGCCGAGCAACCCTGCACAGTCCTGGTGCACCCTGCCGCCACCAATGAGCACCCATCGCCCCGACCACGCCTGCGCCCGCGCCGGCACGGCGGCGGTTGCAGCCGTTGCGATGTCGCCGATGGGCGCGTTCCGGCCTGGTTGAGACTGAACTGCCAGGCCCAGCAGGCACCACGGGGTGCCCTCCGCATCCGCCACCCGCGCCAGCGACAACTCGGGGCATCGCGAAAGATGCACCCCCGGCGAAACCTCCTCGCACACCCAATCCGGATGAACCAGCCATGGCGCGGGCCCAAGGATGAACTGCCGCCGATGTGCGCGAGTGCCGGTCAACTGACTCCACTTATCTATCCGATGACGGCCAAAGTCAATATGGCCTGGAACACGGCGCCTACTCTTTACCAGACTTGCTCCGGACCCGCGCCACTCGTGCACGCCGCCTGGGCCGTGTGGCTGATCGTCCGCGGCCCATCGCACCGCTCAGAAGCGCTCCGAGCTGTCCACAATGTTCCGGCGGGCGGTACTACGCGTCGGGTTGCCAAAGGCCCGATGGTTGAGCCACTCGGATGATGGGCGGTGACGGGATCGAACCGCCGACCCCCTGCGTGTAAAGCAGGTGCTCTCCCAGCTGAGCTAACCGCCCTGGGCAGACACGATACGCGAATCCGGTGAGCACGCACCCCCGCCGCTCTGTCAGAATCCGAACCGCAATGGACGAACCCGCGCCTCCGGACACGGCCGCGGGGCTGGAGTTGCTGCTGGAGCGCTTCCGCACGGGGCTCGATGCCGAGCGTGTGGCGATCGAGCCGGGTGAGGAGCCGCCGGCGGGCGGCGACGACTCCAGACTCCTGGTTTCACCCGTCCCGATGGAGGACGGGCGCCCCGGCGTGCTCCGGGTCGAGCGCTCCCGCGACGCACCGGCATTCAGCAAGGCCGAGCGGATGGTCTTCGCGCACCTCGCCGGGCTCGCCGAGACCGTCCTGCGCGTCGCCGGGGAGTCGTCGCAGCGCTCCCGCCGCCTGGAGCTTGCCCAGGCGGTTGCGAGCGGTACCGCGCTCGCGCTCTCGCCGGCGGACGCCCTCGCCGCCAGCGTGGACGCCGTCTTCGAGCACTCGAGCTACCAGTCGGTCACGGCCACCCTGATGGATCACGACGCCGGGGAGCAGGTGATCGTCGCCGACCGCAGCCGTTCACTGCGCCACCACACCGGGCTTCGCCGGCCGATCGGGGCCGGGCTGGTCGGCCACGCCGCCAAGGAGGGCTCCGTCCAGCTGTTCGCGCAGGCCGGCGAGGATCCGGCGTTCGACTGGCCGGACGGGACGATCTACCAGTCGCTCCTGCTCGCGCCGGTCATGGTCAACGGCCGGTGTGAGGCCGTGCTCGAGCTGTGCGATACGCGGCCGGACGCCTTCGGGCCCGCCGACGTCGAGCTGATGCAGGCGGTCGCGTCGCAGACCGGCGGCGCGCTGATGCGCACCTTCGCGGTCGAGGAGTCGGGTCACCGCGCGGCACGGCTCGCGGTCGGCTCTGCGGTTGCGGCCGCCCTGCCCGAAGCCCGCACGCCATCCGAGGCGCTCGCGCTGGCAGCCCACACCGTGTTCGAGAACTCGACCTACGAGGTGGTCGCCGCGACGCTGGTCGTCGAAGAGACGCGAGAGCAGCTCCTGATCGCTGACCTCTCTCGCGAGCCGCGAGAGCCCGAGCGTGTGCGGCGCCCACTGGACGCGGGGATCGTCGGAGCTGCGATCAGCAGCCGCGAGGTGATCATGCTCGGCGACGCCCAGACCGACCCCCGGTTCGACTGGCCTCGTGCACTGGCCGTGCACTCGCTGCTGGTCACCCCCGTCATCGTCGATGGGCGGGCCGTGGCGGCGCTCGAGGTATGGGACTCCGGGCGCGACCGCTTCGACCGGTTCGATCTGGCGCTGATGCAGCATGTTGCAGACCACCTCGCCGCGTCCTGGCGCAGCATCCGCCTGCGGGAGGAGTCGGAGCGGCGCGCCCAGCGACTGGAGCTGACACTCGAGCTGACGCGCGGGGTGGCCGCCGCCACCAGCCCGGAGGGGGCGCTTGCGGCGGCCGTGGACGCGGTCGCCCGGTCGACGGCCTACCACACGATCGCCGCAGTGCTCGCGGATCACACGTCCGGCGAGCAGATGCTGGTCGCCGGCTATGGCGGCCGCCGGCAGATGTCGATCGGGCTGCGACGACCGATCGGCGAGGGGCTCACCGGTCACGTGATCGAGCACGGCCGGCCGATCCGCATCGACGACTCCACCGGCCGCGACGACGTCCGGCTGTGGCCGGATGAGCCGCCGCTTGCCTCCCGGCTGCTGATGCCGGTGATCGTCGACGGCCGCTGCGTGGCAACGCTCGAGCTGGGCGACGAGCGCGCCCACCGGTTCGCCGACGGCGACATGGTGCTGATGGCCACGGCAGCGGAGCAGGTTGCCGCGACGCTGCGGCGGATCGGGCTGCGGAAGGAATCGACGCGACGCGCCGACCGTTTGGCGCTCGCCGCTGAGCTGGCGTGGGATGTTGCCTCGTCCGGCACCGTGGAGGAGGCGCTCGACGTGGCGGCGCACACGGTGTTCGAGCGCGTGGGCTACTCCTCGGCGATAGCCACCCTCGTCCTGCGCGACGCCGGACAGCAGCTGCTCGTCTCCGACTACAACACCGACGGCAGCTCGCTGGCCGGCATGTGGCGACCGGTGGGAACGGGCGTGATTGGCGAGGTGGTGTCGTCCTGCCAACCGCTGTTGCTCTCGAAGGCGAGCGAGCATCCGGCCTACGACTGGCCGAGCAGCGACGTCTGGGACTCGATGGTGGCGGTGCCGGTGATGGACGAGGGCGCCTGCCGAGCCGTGCTTTCGGTGGCCGAACGCGATGCGGATCGCCTCGACGAGGACGACCTGCGGCTGATGATGGCAGTCGCCGGACAGGTGGCCGCCTCCCTGCGCGGAATCGATCTGCGCGACCAGTCCCGGCGCCGGGCGGCGCGACTGGCCCTGGCCGCGTCGATCGCCGGCAGGATCGCCTCCGCCGCGTCGGTCGACGAGGCGCTCGAGACCGCCGCGACCATGCTGTACGAGGCGACCGAGTACGAGGTCGTCTCGGTCATCCGCTGCGACCACGAGCGGGGCACGGCCGGCATGACGTTCGCACTCGACCGCAGCGGGCTGCCCTGGCACCCAATGACGTGGCCGATCGACGACGGCATCACCGGCCGGGTGATCGCGAGCGGTACACCTCTTCGCCTGGGGCGCGCGACGCGCGAGCCGGACTACACGTGGCCCGGCCCGGAGCGGTACGAGTCGCTGGTGCAGGCGCCTGTAATGGTGGACGGGCGCTGCGAGGCGGTGCTCGAGCTGGCCGATCCGGCGCCGGATCGGTACACGCCCGACGACGAGGCGCTGATGATCACCGTCGCCGAGCAGGTGGCTGCGGCCATGCGCGGCATTGGCCTTCGCGCCGAGTCCGAGCAGGGCGCCCGCCGGATGGCGCTGACGCTGCAGGCGGCCCGGGCCGTGGCCGCCGCCGACAGCGCCGACGCGGTGCTCGAGACCTTCGTGCGCACGCTGCACGAGGCGGGCGGCTACGACCTGGTGGAGGCATTGGTGCCACTCCCCGACGCCGGCGAGCAGCTCGTCGTGGCGTCGGTCTCGCGGTCGGGCGACACGCAGCTGGGGGTGCGCCGTCCGCTGGGGGCGGGGGCGGCCGGCCGTGCCTTCCGGGAGCAACGTCAGGTGCGGGTCAACGACGCCCTGACGGAGGACCTGGCCTACGGGCTGCCCGCGGAGCAGTGGCGCTCGCGGCTCTCCACGCCGGTGTTCGTCCGGGGCAGGCTTGTCGCCGTCCTGGCGGTGGCCGAGCCGGAGCGAAACCGGCTGAACGAGGGCGATGAGCTGTTCATGCAAACCGTCGCCGAGCAGGTGGCCGCCGCCCTCCTGGGCATGGAGCTGCGCGAGGAATCACGACAGCGCGCGAAGCGCCTGGAGCTGACGGTGGCCGTTGCCGAGGCCGTGGCCGGCACGGCGACCGCCGAGCAGGTGCTGCGCACGGCCGTGGAGACGCTCGCCGCCCAGATCGAGTGCGGAGCTGTGACGGCGTTTCTGGCGGACCCGGACACCGGCGAGCAGGTGGCGCTGATCGACCGTGACCTGCAGGGCAAGGTGATCGAGGGCCTCCGCCGTCCTCCCGGCCATGGCACCACCGGCAAGGTGTTCGCGGCGGCGGTGCAGGTGCGCTTCGACCGCAGCTCCGCGCAGGAGGGGTACGTCCCGTGGGTGGAGACGGGCATGCGGTACGAGTCCATACTCCTCACCCCCGTCACCGTCGGCGACGAGGTGCAGGCCGTGATCGGCCTCTACGACCTGTCGCCATACCGCTTCGACCACCAGGATGAGCTGCTGATGCAGGCGGTCGCCGAGCAGATCGCCGCTGCGCTGCGCGGCGCGGTGCTGCAGTCGCAGCTCGGAGTTCGCGCCGCACGGCTGGAGCGCCTGGAGCGACGGCACCGGCAGCTTCTGGAGCGGATGGTGCTCGCGCAGGAGCAGGAGCGGTCACGCGTGGCGGCGGACCTGCATGACGACACGGTGCAGGTGCTGTCTGCCTGCGTGATCGCGCTCGACCGCGTGCGCCGCTCGATCGAAGCGGGCGAGGTGAAGCGGGCTGCGGCCACGCTCGACGAGGTGTCCGAGCTGATCTCGGGCGCGGTCGACCGCACCCGCCGGATGACCTTCGAGCTGCGGCCGGCGGTGCTCTGGCACAACGGCCTCGAGCCGGCGCTGCGCCAACTGCTCTCGACCGTCGAGGCGGAATGGGGCATGGCGGTCACCTTCGACGCAACCGGCCTCGAGGAGCGCCTGGACGTCACGCTGGAGACGATCGCCTTCCGGTCGATCGCGGAGCTGATCGCAAACGCGCGCCAGCACTCCCGCGGAACACACCTCACCATCACCCTCTCAACCGGTGACGGCCACCTGCACGCGGTGGTCACCGACGACGGCCGCGGGTTCGACCTGGACGAGGCGATCGTCCGGGCACGTGTCACGAACCATCTCGGGCTGGAGGCGCTGATCGAGCGGATCGACGCCGCGGGCGGGTCGATCGAGGTCGACACCGCGCCCGGCAAGGGGACGACCGTGCGGCTGAGCCTGCCGGTCCGCCCTTCGTAGATGATTGATTCCACGACCCCGCACGTCTGATCGCCTGACCGCGAGGTGGTTGCCGAGCGTGTGAGGGCTGCGACCGGTAGGCGGCGCATCGCTGCGTCCTCGGTCGGGCCGATATTCCCGATATCGGCCCTCCCTCGATCCTTGCGCTACTTGCCTACCGATCGCTCAGACCGCACGGCGCCGTGGAATCACTCATCTAGCCCAGCTGCTGATCCAGGTTGAACGCCGCCGAGATCAGCGACAGGTGGGTGAAGGCCTGCGGGAAGTTCCCGAGCGCCTCGCCCGACGGCCCGATCTCCTCGGAGTAGAGCCCGAGATGGTTCGCGTAGGTCAGCATCTTCTCGAAGGCGAGGCGCGCCTCGTCCAGCCGCCCTGCGCGCGACAGCGCCTCGACGTACCAGAAGGAGCAGATCGAGAAGGTGCCCTCGTCGCCGTCCAGCCCGTCCGGTGACGCCTCGACGTTGTAGCGGTACACGAGGCTGTCCGACACGAGCTCGTCGCCGATCGCGTCCAGCGTCGAGAGCCAGCGCGGGTCGCGAGGGGCGATGAACTTGGTCAGGGGCATCAGCAGCACCGAGGCGTCAAGCACGTCGGTGTCGTAGTGCTGGACGAAGGCTCCGCGCTGCGGGTGCCAGCCGCGCTCCATCACCTGCTTGGTGATCGCGTCGCGCACCTGCAGCCAGCGGACCATGTCGCACGGGAGCCCGCGCTGGCGCGCCATGCGGATGGCCCGCTCGATCGCAACCCAGCACATCAGCCGCGAGTAGGTGAAGTGCTGTCGGCCGCCACGCACCTCCCAGATGCCCTCGTCGGGACGGTCCCAGTTCTCGCAGACCCAGTCGACGATGGCGGCGAGCGCCCGCCACTCGTCGTAGGAGATGGGCTCGCCGTACTTGTTGTACAGGTAGACCGAGTCGATCAGCTCGCCGTAGATGTCGAGCTGCAGCTGGGTGGAGGCGCCGTTTCCGACGCGTACCGGCCGCGACCCGCGATAGCCCTCGAGGTGGTCGAGCTCGAGCTCCTCCAGGTCGGGGCGGCCGTCGATGCCGTACATGATTTGGAGGGGGCCGTCGCCGCGTCCGGCGCTCTCGACGAAGCGGTCGGAGAGCCAGCCCATGAAGGCGCCCGCCTCCTCGGTGAAGCCAAGGCGGAGCAGCGCGTAGAGCGAGAAGGCGCCGTCGCGGATCCAGGTGTAGCGGTAGTCCCAGTTGCGCTGGCCGCCGATGCCCTCGGGCAGGCTGGTGGTGGGGGCGGCGATCAGGGCGCCGGTCGGCCGGTAGGTCAGCAGCTTCAGGGTCAGCGCCGAGCGGTTGACCATTTCGCGCCAGCGGCCCCGGTACGTGGAATGGGCGAGCCAGCCGCGCCAGTAGCGGACGGTGCGGTTGAAGGCCTCGCCCGCCTCGTCCTCGTCGATCGGCCCGGGCAGCGCGTCCGGCCGGCACTGCTCGAGCGAGAAGGTCGAGCTCTCGCCCGCACGCAGCGTGAACGAGGCGGCGACGCCCTGGTCCGTACGGTGCAGCGGCACATTGGCCTCGAGCAGCATGGAGAGCTCCGGCGTGCGGAACACCGCGCCACAGTCGGTGACGTCGGTGTCGTGGGGTGTGCGGGCATAGTCGAACCGCGGCTCGCACTCGGCGCGGAAATGCATCTCGCCGCGCACGCAGATCACGCGGCGGATGAGACGTCGCCGGTGGTCGGGGTCGCGGTGTATGGGCATGAAGTCCTGCACCTCCCCGACGCCGCCGGGCGTCAGGAACCGCGTGATGAGGACGTTCGTGTCCGGGAAGTAGAGCTGCTTGGCGGTGTGCTCACGCTCGACCGGGGCGACCCGGAAATGCCCTCCCCGCTCGGCGTCGAGCAGCGACGCGAAGATGCTCGGTGAATCGAACCGCTCCGGGCAGAACCAGTCGATGGTGCCGTCGGTGCCGACCAGCGCGACCGTGTGCAGGTCGCCGATGATGCCGTGCTGCTCGATCGGGAGGTAGTCGGCCATGGCCACGTCGTCGGCGCAAACCGTACAGGTGTTACGGACGCGCTGAAATGGGGGGCGTGCCGGGATCGCGCCAGGACGGCCTGTGGCATACTCAGCACGGCGCCCGCCAGGCGCGCCCGGGGGCGTAGTTCAGCTGGTTAGAACGCCGGCCTGTCACGCCGGAGGTCGCGGGTTCGAGTCCCGTCGCTCCCGTTCCCAGTACCCGCCACGAAATGTGGCGGAATCCTTCTGTCCAAGCCAGATCCGGCCATGTCGCCATGCCGGGCCGTACTGCCCCATAAACCGACCGCTAGCGACCCTA
>DATAHR010000109.1:0-16807 GCA_036263035.1 Gaiellales bacterium
CGAGCGCGATCTCGGCCATGCGCTCGTCCACCGACGCGCACGCCCGGGGCACCACGGTCACCTTCAGCTCCACCTCGCGCGCGTCGATCGCGGTCTGTGCCACGCACATCTCCGTCGCCGTGCCCGCGAGCACGATCCGCTCGACGTCCGCGCCCGCCAGGATCATCCGCAGCGGCGTGTGGTCGAACGCCGAGTAGCGCGGCTTGACCACGAACACATCGTCGGCCTCCGGCGCGATCCGGCGCGCCGCGTCGCCGGCAGGGCCGCGCAGCGCCCGCTCGACCACCTGGTCGCGGCCATCGCTCCAGCGACCGACCACGTCGTTCGCGTAGACGATCTCCATCCCGCGCCGCCGCGCCTCGCCGATCAGCTCCTCCATGGCCGGTACCGCCTCGCGGTACGCCGCCGCCAGCCGCTCGCCGGAGTCGTGCCCGAAGTCGCTCAGCACGTCGACGAGCAGCAGCGCGGTGCGCATCGGCAGCCGGGAGGCCTACGCGCCGGCCGCTGGGCCGCCAGTACTGGATGCGGCCGCGAACCAGATGATGAGCAGCGCGGGCACCGCGATAGCCAGCCCGAACGGGCCGAGCAGCACCACGCCCACGATCACGGCGAGGATCGCCACCCCGATCACCACCCACAGCAGTCCGCGTCCGGCAGTCCGGGCCGCCCGCCCGGCGCCGCTCTCCGTTTCGACCTCGGGCGGGGTCGTCGTGCGAGGTTCATACGCCATGTGCGATCCGTGCCCCGGACGAAGCGCCGGTAAACGGCCGGTCGTCCAGCTCGTCGAGCGCCTCGAGCACCTGCTCCAGCTCGATCCGCAGCAGCCCGGGATCGGCCGCGCCGCCGTGCGGATCTCCGGTCATGCCCGCCCAGAGCACCACGTGGCGCTCTTCGTCGAGCGGGCCCCAGTGCGCCGGCGAGACCGGTCCGAACAGCAGCACCGAGGGCGTCCGAAGCGCGGTCGCCAGATGCGCGACGCCGGTGTCTCCGCAGACAAGACGGCCGGCGCGCGCTACCAGGCGGGTCAGATCGAGCAGGCTCGTCCCGCCCGCGACCACCGCGCCCGGCCGCAGACCGGCCATCTCGGCCACGCGCCGTGCCAGCTCCCGCTCGCGCGCCCCGCCGGTGATCAGCACGCTGCGGCCGCGCGCCTCCTCGTCGCGGGCCACGGCTGCGAACCGCTCGGCCGGCCATCGGCGGCTGCGGCTGGCCGCGCCGGGATGGATCAGCGTCAAGCGAGCGTCGCGTGCGGAGTCCGGAAGCTCGAGATGCAGGTCGGCCGGGTCGGCCGCGATGCCGGACGACTCGAGCAGGCGGCACCACCGCAGCACCTCGTGCTCGTCCGCGAGCCAGTCCGGGCCGTCGAGCGACCACGGCACCTCCGGGTGCCGGAACGCAATCGTCGCCAGGGGGCTGATCGACTCGAGCACCCGGTGGCTCTCGGGGCCGCGGCCGTGCAGGTTGACGGCGAGGTCGCATCCGGCCAGCTCGTCGCCCAGCGGCTCCAGCGGCCGCGCGTCGTGCACCTCGTCGACGGCGCCGGTCAGCTGCGCGAGCGGCGTCAGCGCCGCCGGCGTGCAGAGGGTGATCCGGTGCCCGGGATACGCCCGCCGCAGGCCGCGCAGCGCCGGCACGGCGGTCAGCAGGTCGCCGAGCCCGAGCGCGCGCAGCACCACCACCCGGCCGGCTACGGCCACGAGGGCTCCATCGAGGGCGTGATCACCAGCTCGCGGAGCTCGCACCCCGCGGGCTGGGACAGCGCGAACGCGACCGCCTCGGCGACGTTCTCGGGATCGTTCAGCTGCGCGTCCGCACCGGGCTTGTACTTCTCGTCGCGGCCGTCGAAGAACGCGGTGTTCATCCCGCCGGGGATCAGCAGCGTCACGCCGACGCGGCCACTCATCTCGGCCGCGAGCGCACGCGTGAACCCGACCACGCCGAACTTGCTGGCGCAGTAGGCGGTCGCGTCCGGGAGCGCCCGCAGGCCGAGCGTCGACGCCACGGTCACCACGCGGCCGCCGGTTCGCTCGAGGTGGGGGAGGGCCGCCCGCACGACCGAGACCGTGCCCAGCAGGTTCACCGAGATCACGCGCTCCCACGCGTCGCGCGGGACGTCGGCCAGCGCGCCGCACGCGTCCGTGCCGGCGGCCGTGACCACGCCATCGATGCCGCCGCGCCGCTCGGCCACGCGCTCGATCACCTGCTCGACGGCGGCGCCGTCGGCCAGGTCCACGGTCTCGCCGTCGATCCCGTCGCCGGGCTCCCTGATGTCGAGCGACACCGCGGCCTCGCCGAGGCGGCGCACGACCGCCGCGCCCAGGCCTGACGCTCCACCCGTCACGATCACCGTGCTCATGCCGTCTCCTCCTTTGCAGTCGCACGCTGGATCAGCCTCGTCGTCGAGCGGCCCTCCAGCGTCGGCAGGATCACCGTCTGTCCGTTCCATCGCCGCATCGCGGCCGTCTCCGGCAGCTGCTCCGCCGAGTAGTCGCCGCCCTTCGCGAAGATGTGGGGGCGCAGCCGCTCCAGCGTCCGCACCGGCGTCGCGTCGTCGAAGATGACGACCGCATCCACGCACCGCAGGCTCTCGAGCAGCGCCGCGCGGTCGAGCTCCGAGACCACCGGCCTGGCCGGGCCCTTCAAGGCCGACACCGACCGGTCGGAGTTGAGCAGCACGATCAGGCAGTCGCCCAGCTGCCGGGCGGCCTCCAGCGTCGCCACGTGACCGGCGTGGAGCAGGTCGAAGCAGCCGCCGGTGGCGACGACGGTGCCACCCTCGGCGCGCACGCGCCTGGACACCTCGATTGCGGCCCGCAGGCCATGCCCGGCGGCGGCATCGTCCGCCGCCTCGGGAGCGACCCCGAGATCGCCCGCTCCTCCGCCGGCCACGTATCGGGTCGCGGCGGCAACGGCCGCCGAGACCGCATCTTCGGTCGACGACCCCGCCATCAGCGCAGAAGCGGCTGCCGCGGCGAAGCAGTCACCGGCCCCGCACGGATCGCCGTGCGCAGGCGTCCGGACGGGCACCATCACCGGCGTGGGCCGACCCGTGTCGAGCACCGCGCCGTCGGCCCCGAGCGTTACGGCGACGCCGTCCGCCTGCCACCGCGACCGCAGCTCCCTGGCACGGGCGGCGTCGGCTCGCACGCCGCGGCCGCGCACCGTCGAGACCAGGTCGGCCGCCTCGCGCCGGTTGGGGGTGGCCAGGCTGATCCGCTCCACCGGCGGACGTCCGCGCGGGTGGGGATCCCACACGATCGGCGTGCGCCCGGCCATCCTGGCCAGCGTGCGGCGGATCCGGGCCAGCGACGACATCCCGCGGCCGTAGTCCGAGACGAGCACCGCGTCGGCGCCGGCCAGCGCCTCGAGATGGCCGTCGTCCGGCTCGCCGAGCGGGGTGCGTGGACCGCCGCCGCGGTCGAGCCGAAGCAGCGTGCGGTCGTCGCTGCGCAGGCGGATCTTCTCCGGCGTGGCGCCGTGCATGCCGAGGTCGAGCACCTCCACGCCGGCCCGCTCGGCGAGGGCGCGCACGGCGGTTCCGGCCTCGTCGTCGCCGAGCGCAGTCAGCAGCGTCACCTCGCGGCCGGCCGCCGCGGCGATCACCGCGGCGCGTGCTGCGCCGCCGGGCGCGGATGACCGCCCGGTCTCGTCGAGCACCGGCACCGGAGCTTCCGGGCAGATCCGCTCGACCGTGCCGTCGATGTCGCGGTCGAGCATCGCGTCGCCGAGCACGAGCAGGCCGCTCATTGCTCGGCTCCCGCGGCGACTCCGGTGCGACGGGCTGCCCCGCGGCGTCGCGAGAGCACCTGCATGTATGACCGCAGCGTGCCCTCCGCGACGGTATCCCACCCGTATCGCCGGCATGCCCGCTCGGCCCCGGCTGCGCCGAGCCGGCGGCGCATGTCGGCGTCCGCGATCAGCTGCCGGGCCGCCTCGGCCACGCGGTCGGGTCGGCGGGGCGGCACGTGCAGGCCCGTGCCACGGTGCACCACGGTGTCGACGAGCCCGCCGACCGAGCTTGCGATCACCGGCACGCCGCACGCCATCGCTTCGAGCGGCACGATGCCGAACGGCTCGTACCAGGGGACGCAGACGACGGCATCGGCCGATCGGAGCAGCGCCGGCGCGTCCGGCCGTTCGATGCGGCCGCGGAAGTCGACCCGGTCGGCGACGCGCAACCGCTCGGCCAGCGCCAGCAGCCGCGCGCCCTCCTCGTCCTGCTCGAGCCGCTCGCGCGGCGGGCCGCCGGCGATCACCAGCTCCACGCCGGGCAGCTCGGCGAGCGCCTCGATGGTGGTGCCGATGCCCTTCCGCGGCACCATCCGGCTCAGCACCACCAGCCGCGGCCTGCCGGCCGTTCGGTGCTCGGACGGACCGTCGGGGGTGAACTGGGCGAGGTCGACGCCGCAGGGGACGACGTCGATCCGGTGCAGGTCGGCATCCAGGCGCGCCAGCTCGAACACCTCGTCGCTGCACGTGGCGATCACGCCGTCCACCCGCTGCAGCAGGTCGCGCTCCACTCCCAGCCGCGCCCGCGGGCTGGTGTCCGCCGCCCCCTGGTGGCGCCGCTTGACGACGCCCAGGGCATGGAACGTCTGCACCACCGGCAGGTCGACCCCTTCCGTCGCCCAGACGGCCGCTGCCCCCGACATCCAAAAGTGCGCGTGCACCAGCGCCGGCCGGTCACGCTCGAGCGACGCGCGCACCCGCGCCGCGAACTCCCGCATGTGCGGCCACAGCTCGTCCTTCGGCAGCTCCCGCGGCGGGCCGGCGGTGACGTGCTCGACGACGACGCCGGGCGCAAGCGCCACCCGGTCGGGCAGGGACCCGCTGTCGCGCCGCGTGTAGACGACCACCTGGACACCGCGGCGCGCAAGCGCCGTCGCCAGGTTGGCGACGTGAACGTTCTGCCCACCGGCGTCCACGCCGCCCAACGCCGCGAGCGGACTCGCGTGCTCCGAGATCATCGCGACCCTCATGCAACCTCCTCCAGCAATGCGTCCCAGTCCCCCAGGAAGCGGTCGATTCCAAAGCGCTCCATCGCCGCCCGCCGCGCCGCCCGTCCCGCCTCGCGGGCGCGGTCTGCGTCGGCCACCAGCGTGCGCAGGCCCTCCTGCAGCCGGTCCATCCGGTTCGACACCACGCCCGCCTCGTCCGGCACCGCCTCCGCCACCTCGGTCGTAGCCAGCGCGACCACGGGCATGCCCAGGTACATCGCCTCGATCAGCGACAGCCCCAGCGAGGTCCAGCGCACCGGATGCAGGTAGGCGCGGCGGCGCGCCATCTCCTCGTGCAGCTGCCCCTGCGGCAGGTCGACGCCGTCGAGCGGCTCCGAGCCCATCCCGAACACGTCGATCGGAGCCGCCTCGCGGAAGCGGGGGAGCAGGTCGGTGCCGGTCACCCGGCCGCGCCGTGGTGCCTCGTTGATCACGACGGCGCAGCGGGGCAGCTCGCCGGTGTACCGCTCGCCGGGGTCGGGCACGCCGTGCTCGATCACGCGCGTCGGCGTCGATCCGCAGTCCCAGAACAGGTCGTTGAAGTGGGTGACGTGCACCACCGTCAGGTCGTCGCGGTCGGCCGCGGGATGGCGCATGTCGGCGATCCGCGCCTGCGGCGCGTTGTGCTCGAGGTACACCGCGGGGATGTCGCGCCCGGGCCGGCGGCCGCCCAGCCAGCGCTCGGCCAGGCCGTCGAGCTCGTGCGGACGCTGCAGGACGACCACGTCCACGTCCGTCTCGGCGGCCTCCTGCTCGGTCACCTCGACCGCGCTGTCGGGCCACGGGTAGGTACGGGCGCGTCCCAGGCCGTCGGGGCTGCGCTCGCCGTCGACGGGGATCAGATAGGTGTGCCGGCCCTGCACGAACGCCGTCGTCCATGCGCCGTGGACGTGCCAGAGCAGGATCCTCATCCCGCCGCCGCCAGCAGCTCGGGAGCCGTCAGCTGGGCGACCGCCTCGACGACCGCGCGCTCGGAGATGCGGGTCAGGCAGGGGTGGCCGGGAACCGGGCAGACCCGCGCCCGGCAGCCGGCGCAGGCGATGTCGAGGTCGCCGAGCAGGACGTGCGGGACGCGCCAGGGGTGCCAGCGCTCCGGCGGCACCGTCGGCGCGAACAGCGAGACCACCGGGGTGCCGACGGCGGCCGCGAGGTGCGCCGGACCGGTGTTGCCGACGACGATCGCGTCCGCCGCTGCGATCACCTCGGCCAGCTGCGCCAGCGACGTCTCGCCGGCAAGGCTGACCGCCCCCGTGCCGGCGGCGCCGGCAACCGCATCGGCGAGCCCCCGCTCGCCGGGGCCGCCGGTGACCACGACCGGGTGCCCCTCCGCAGCGACCGCGGCGGCGATCCGCTTCCACTGCTCGGGAGGCGGGGTGCGGGCGGGGACGGACGCGCCGGGGTGCAGCACCACGTACGGCCCGTCCGGGACGCCATATCCGGCCGCGGGCCGCAGCACCCGCAGCGAGCCGTCATCACCGGCCGGGAGCACGTGGCCGCGGGTGGCGACCAGCTCCAGCGAGCGCTCGACCTCGTGCAGGGCGTCCGACGGGCGGTGGCGGACGTCGAGCAGCGATCCGGGATAGTCCTCGCTGATGGCGGCCACGGTCTCGACCCCCGCGAGGCGCAGCAGCAGCGCCGTGGGCAGCGCCGACTGGTGGAAGGACGTGAGGATGATCGCCTCGGCGAACCGGTTGTGCAGCCGCGAGACGAGTGAGAGTGTCGCCACCAGGTCGACCGGCTCCGGGTCGGGGTCGATCCAGGGTGCCGTCCACTCGATCACCTCGGCGACGCCTGGCAGCAGGTCGGCGGCGGCCCTGCCGCGGCGTCCGCAGAGCAGGCTCACTCGCGTGTCGGCCGCCACGGCGCGGATCGCCGGGCCTGCCAGCAGGACGTCGCCGTCGTTGTCGAGGCGGACGACGAGGGTCGCGCTCATGCGGCCCCCAGCAGCAGGTCGACCGCGGTGGTCAGGTCCGGTGCGACGTCGCCGGCGTCGCGCACTTCGTCCGGCAGCGTGACAGGCGTCGGCACCATCACGCCGCGCACTCCCGCCGCGCGCGCCGCCTGCATGTCGGCGCCCGTGTCGCCGATCATGGCCGCGCGGTGGGGCGGGGTGCCCAGCTGCCGGAGCGCCGCTCGCACCAGGCCGGCCTGCGGCTTGCGGCAGCCGCAGCCGTCTCGCTCGCCGTGCGGGCACACGTGCCACGGCCCGAGCGGACCGAGCAGCTCCTCGACGCGGCGGTTGACCGCGTTGACCTGGTCGCGCGTGAGCAGCCCCCGGGCGACGCCGCTCTGGTTCGTCACCACGGCCAGCCGAACGCCCGCCGCGCGCATGCGGTCGAGCGCCTCCCGGGCGCCTGGCTGCGGCCGCACCAGGGCCGGATCACCGTTGTAGGGCTCGTCGACGATCAGCGTGCCGTCGCGGTCGAGCAGCACGGCGTCGGGCCGTGCCTTCAGGCGCGAGGGCACTTGCGCCAGACCGACCGCCGTGTTGGCAACGGCGACCGGCGGGATGGCCAAGCTGGTGGCGACGAGGCTCATCACCTCGCCGCCGTTGCGCGGGCCCGGGGCGATGCGGGCCCACGCAAACTCTGCGCTGCCTGCCAGCCAGCACGCTGCGGCGGCGGCGGCAAGGCGGCGATGGCCGGCCAGGGCGGCGAGCGGTGCCGCCAGCCCTGCGGCGGTGATCAGCGCGTGGCGTGGCAGGCGGCCGCGCGGCGCACCGGCGCGCTCCCTCCAGCCGCGGCCATGGAGGGCGCGCATGAGCACGTCGTCCCGGTTGCCCGCCTGGCGGCGCAGGGCGGTGCGCGCGGGGTCGGCGCCGAGCGGATGCAGCGTTTCGCGTGTCCCGCGCTCCAGCCGGTACCCGGCACGCATGACGCGCAGCGCCAGGTCGGCGTCCTCCCGGTAGGCGCGCGGGAACCGCTCGTCGAACCCGCCCACCCGCTCGAGCACCGAGCGGCGATAGGCCATGTCGGCGGTGGCGTAGCGCGCCGTCTCCAGGCCGATCACCGCGCGCTCGGCGTCGGTCGGCGGCCGGCCCTGCGGCCGCGGCACGCGGATCCGCCCCTGGCTGCCCGCGACGTCGTCAGGGAGGTCGAGGTCATGCCCAAGCGCGGTGAACCAGCCCGGCGTCAGCTCGGTGTCGTCGTCGAGGAACGCGATCCAGTCGGCGTCGCACGCGCGCCAGCCGCGGTTGCGGGCGGCGGCGGGGCCGGCGCCCCGTCCCGCCACCCGCTCCGCCCAGCCGGGCAACTCGAGCGACGATCCGCCCGGCCCGCGGTCGTCGACGACGATCACGCGCATCTCCGGGTCGACGAGCTCGCGCTCGATCGACGCCAGCAGCGCACGCAGCGACGGCCGCCCGGCGGTGGGGATGACGATCGCCAGGCTCACGCCACCTCCGCCATCTGCGCGACCGCACGCCGACGGACGATGAAAGGCCCGATGGCGAGCGCGTCGACGGGCGCAGATCCGAAGCACTCGAGCGCGTCGCGCGGCGAGTCGACCATCGGCCGGCCGGCCGTATTCAGGCTGGTGTTGACCACCACCGGCAGGCCGGTCATGCCCTCGAAGGCGTCCAGCAGCTCGGCCACCAGCGGCTCCTCGCGCCGGTCGACCGTCTGCGCTCGTGCGGTGCCGTCGACGTGCACGACCGCCGGGATGCGGTCGCGCCACTGGGGCGCCACGCGATGGACGAACAGCATGTACGGGCTCGGCAGCGGGCCGTCGAAGATGGCAGGGGCGCGCTCGAGCAGCACCATGGGCGCGACCGGACGGAACTGCTCGCGTCCCTTGATGTCGTTCAGCCGGCGCAGCGTCTCGGAGCGCGTCGGGTTCGCGAGCAGGCTGCGATGACCCAGCGCGCGTGGGCCGAACTCCGACCGGCCCTGGAACCAGGCGACCACGCCGTCCGCCGCCAGCACCTCGGCCGCCGCGCGGGCGATGCTCGCCGGCCGCTCGTAGGGCACCTCGGCCACCCGCAGGGCGTCCTCGATCTCAGCGGTGCTGAAACCGCGCCCGAGCGCGGCGCCGGGCATGGGCGCAACCTGGTCTCCCAGCTCGGCGGCCACGTACATCGCGGCGCCGAGCGCCGTGCCGGCGTCACCGGCCGCGGGCTGCACCCAGATCTCCTCGAACGGCCCCTCGGCGGCGAGCCGGGAATTGGCGACGCAGTTCAGCGCGACGCCGCCGGCCATGCACAGCTTGGCCTCGTGGGTGCAGCCGTGCACCCAGCGGGCGAGGTCGAGCAGCACCTCCTCCAGGCGGCGCTGCACGCTCGAGGCAAGGTCGGCATGCGCCTCCGTCCAGTCGGCCGCGGCGGGCCGGTAGGGGGCGAACTCCGACCAGTTGAACGGCCGCACGGCGAACCCGCCCTGGCCGTCGGTCGTGACCAGGTCGCGGAAGGCGTCGAGGAACCGCGGCCGCCCGTAGGACGCCATCGCCATCACCTTGTACTCGTCGGACGAGCGGTGGAAGCCGAGGTGCTGCGTCAGCTCCTCGTAGAGCAGGCCGAGCGAGTGGGGGAGCGACTGCGCGGCGAGCACCTGCAACCGGTCGCCGGCGAAGTGGCCGGCCAGGTGGGAGGCGCGCTCGCCGCGGCCGTCGAGCACGAGCACGGCGCAGCTGCCGAACGGCGACGCCATGCAGGTCGAGGCGGCATGCGCCACGTGGTGCGGCACGAAGCGCACGATCGACGGGTCGAGGCCGGGCAGGGCCGTCCGCAGGAACCTCGGCGCCCGCATCGCGTACAGGGTGCGCAGGCCCTCCCAGTCGTCGGCGGTGAGGTCGGCGCCCGGTTGGGGGGCGCGGTCGGGGTCGTACGAGTAGGCGACCGCGTCCAGCTCCTCCGGCCGGATTCCCGCCTCCTCGAGGCACCACCGGGCCGACTGCTCGGGAAGCTCCCACGTCGAGAACGCGACGGATGGCTTCCCGTGCTTGCGGCGGGAGAATCGCTCCTCCTCGGCGGCGGCCACCGCGGAGCCGTCGACGACGAGCGCCGCCGCGGAATCGTGGAATACCGCATTGATGCCGAGAACCTTCATGCCGAGCCTCCTGGCCTGTGGGCTGGTAGGACGATGTGACGGCCACAGGACGGCTCCACACTGAACCGACCTCCGAGCTAACACGAGAGTCGCTTCCCTACCCGTGCGCGATTGCAAACACCGCTTCTCGGTCCGATTGACCGGGCGGGGGACCGGGTAGGGCCTTCTCGACAGTCAACGGAGACAGGGGGAACGGATATGGAGCTGACATCGCTCAATGACGTGTTCGCGGAGCAGGTCGCCGACCTGCGAAGCGCGGAGAACCAGCTGATCGAGGCGCTGCCGAAGATGGCGAGCGCGGCGTCCGACAGCGGGCTGCGCGAGGCGTTCACGAACCACCTCGAGGAGACCCGCGAGCACGCCCAGCGGATCGAGCAGGTCATCAGCCAGTTCGGCGGGCAGGTGCCCGACGAGGAGTGCAAGGCGATGAAGGGCCTGATCGAGGAGGGCGACGACGTCATCAGCGCAGACGGCGACCCGGTCGCCCGCGACACGGCGCTGATCGCCGCCGCCCAGCGCGTCGAGCACTACGAGATCGCGGCGTACGGCACGGCGCGCACGCTGGCGCAGCAGCTGGAGCTGCGCGACTCGGCGTCCCTGCTCGAGCAGACGCTCGAGGAGGAGCGCAAGGCCGACGGCCTGCTGAACAAGATCGCCACCGGCGGCATGCTCGGCACCGGCCTGAACGAGAAGGCCGCCAGCTAGCGGAACGCACGCCGGTGACGGAAAAGTGCCAGGCACTTTTCCGTCACCGGCCTCAGCTCGTCACGTGCGACGTCCACGGCTGGTACCACCCGACCGGCGGCGGCACCGGCGTCCAGTCGTCGGGCGGGAAGCGCTTCGGCTCGACCGTGAACGCCCGCGCCATGAAGTCGTGCCAGATCGTGGCCGGGTACCCGCCGCCGAAAGATTCCGCGCTTCCCACCTGCGGGATCATCGAGATCTCGCCCTTCGGGAAGCCCATCCACACGCACGCGGCGATGTCCGGCGTGTAGCCGCAGAACCACGCGTCCTGGTGGGACTCGACCGTCCCCGTCTTGCCCGCCTCGGGCCGGTATGGGCTGAGCAGCGCGCCGCCGCCCGTGCAGAGGCCGAGGCGGCAGGTGATGTTGTCGCGCAGGATCGAGGTCAGCTCGGACGCGGCCCATGCCGGGATCACGCGCGTCCCCGGGTTCTTCGCTGGCGGGGTCGACTGCAACGTTGATCCGTCGGAGCCCTTGACCGAGGTGATCCCGAGCGGCCGGTGGTAGATGCCGCCGCTTGCGATCGTCGAGTAGGCCGTGGTCATGTCGAGCGGGCTGACCAGGCCGGTGCCGAGCACGATCGAGGGCACCCGCGGCAGCCTGTCGTGCCGCGGGATGCCGAGGCGGTAGGCCATGTCCACGGTGGCGTCGGGGCCGATGTCCATGCTCAGCCTGGCGAACACCGCATTGACCGACCCGTCCAGCGCGGTGTGGAGGTCGAGCGACCCGCCGCCGCCGGGCTCGGCGTTCTCCACCTTCCACGTGCATGACGGCAGGTCGAACGCGCACAACCTGGTCACGAACGGCGCCGCGCTCGAGTAGTACGTCGTCTCCGGGTCGATGTGATCGTCGACCATCGCTGCCAGCAGCGCGAACGGCTTGAACGCGGATCCCGCCTGGCGGTGTGCCTGCGAGGGCAGGTCGTACTTCGTCGTCTTCGCGTTGGTCGAGGCGTCGAACGCCAGGATGGCCCCCGTCCGCGGATCCATCGCGACGATCGCCGCGGCGGGATCGCCGGGCGTCGCGAGCACGGAGTGGAACGCGGCCCTGGCGGCGTGCTGGAGGCGCTGGTCGATCGTTGTGGTCACCTGCAGCCCGCCATGCTGCAGCGCCTGGCCGCCGTAGCGCTTGCTCAGCCGCTGCTCGACGTACTGGACGAAGTAGGGCTGGCGCGTCGGCGCGGAATGGGGCGGGTGGATCCCCAGCGGCCTCGCCTCCAGCCGGGCCGCGCGCTGCTGCGTGATGTCGCCGTTTGCCGCCATCGCCGCCAACACCTCGTCCCGGCGTTCGCGCGCCGCCGCCGGGTGGATGATCGGGTCGTAGTCGGTCGGGGAGCGGGGGATGCCGGCCAGCGTCGCCGCCTGGAGCACCGTCAGGTGCCGGCAGGTGGTGCCGAAGTACGCCTTCGCCGCGGCCTGGCAGCCGTAGGTGACACCGCCGTAGGGCACGACGTTGAGGTAGGTGGTGAGGATCTTCGAGCGCGACCACTGGTCGGCGATCTGGTTGGCGAGCTCCGCCTCCTGCACCTTGCGGGTCAGGGTCTGCGAGTCGTCGAGGAAGAGCAGCTTGGCCAGCTGCTGCTCGATCGTGGAGCCGCCCTGCACGACGTGGCCCGCCGCGACGTCGGCCCAGAGCGCGCGCAGCGTCGCCTGGTAGTCGACGCCCCCATGCTGGTAGAAGCGGCGGTCTTCGATCGCGATCGTCGCCTCCTTCAGCCAGGGGGAGATCCGGCTTCCCGGGACCGGTATCCGGTTCTCTGTCGAGGCAACGCGGGCCAGCATGCTGCCGTGGTCGTCGCGGATCACGCTGTTGATCCCGGGGAGGTGCTCGGGCATGGTCGTGATGCTGACGCCCTGCGTGACGTTTTCGACCCAGGCGATTGCGACGGCCGCGACGACCGCCAGCAGTGTTACCAGCGTGAGGAGGAATCCCACCGCCACCGTGGCGATTCGGGAGCGCCGCGACCGTCGTCGTGCCCGGCCGAGCCGCTTGCGCCGCCGCCGCCCGCGCGGGATGCCGGGGCCATCGTCCCGCCAGGCATCGCGCCTGGGCGCGGAGCGGATCGGCAGCCGCGGGGCGTCTGCCTCGGTTGATCGCATGCCTGCACCCGGCGTCAGGGGAGCGTCTTGCAGATCCTGCCCGGGTGGGTTCAACCGTGTCTCCGTGATCGTCTGGGGTTGCTGCGGAGACTTCCTCCTGAACCCCGCGAACATGTCATCTACCCGGAATCGAGCATCGGCTAACGGCGCAGCGGTTGGCACGCCGGCCGCGCGGGTATTGGGCCGCATTCGGAACCGGTGAGGAGGCAGGCATGAAAGCGGTCACCTGGCACGGGCGTCGCGACGTCCGGGTTGACAACGTGGACGATCCGTCCATCGAGGAGCCCACCGACGCGATCATTCGCGTCACGTCGAGCGGCATCTGCGGCTCCGACCTCCATCTGTACGAGGTGCTCGGGATGTTCATGGACGAGGGCGACATCCTCGGCCACGAGCCGATGGGGATCGTGGAGGAGGTGGGCTCGCAGGTCGAGCAGATCGCGCCGGGCGACCGTGTGGTGATCCCGTTCAACATCGCCTGCGGCCACTGCTACATGTGCGACCAGGCGCTGTATTCCCAGTGCGAGAGCACGCAGGTGCGGGAGCACCAGAAGGGCGCGGCGCTGTTCGGCTACACGCGGCTCTACGGCAGCGTGCCCGGCGGGCAGGCGGAGTACCTGCGAGTGCCGCAGGCGCACTTCGGGCCGATCAAGGTGCCGGAGGGCCCGCCCGACTCCCGGTTCGTCTTCCTCTCCGACGTGCTGCCGACCGCGTGGCAGGCGGTCGAGTACGCGGCCGTCCCGGAGGGCGGGTCGGTCACCGTGTTCGGCCTCGGCCCGATCGGGCAGATGTGCTGCCGGATCGCGAAGCACCGCGGCGCCGGCCAGGTGATCGGCGTCGACCTGGTGCCGGAGCGGCTGTGGATGGCGGAGCGCCACGGCGCCGAGACGATCGACGCCAACCTCGTCGACGACATCCCGGCCGCCGTGCAGGAGCGCACGGACGGGCGCGGCAGCGACAGCGTGATCGACGCCGTCGGCATGGAGGCGCACGGCGCCCCCTTCGGCAAGCTGGCGCAGCGCCTGGCGGGCATGCTGCCCGACACCGCGGCGGCGGCGATGATCAGCAAGGCGGGCGTCGACCGGCTGAGCGTGCTGCACACGGCGATCGAGACGGTGCGGCGCGGCGGCACGCTCTCCCTGAGCGGCGTGTACGGCGGCCAGGCCGATCCGATGCCGATGATGACGCTGTTCGATAAGCAGATCCAGGTGCGGATGGGCCAGGCGAACGTGCGGCGGTGGGTGGACGAGATCCTGCCGGTGCTGGAGGGGGACGACGACCCGTTCGGGCTCGACGACTTCACGACGCACACGATGGCGCTCGACGACGCGCCGCTCGCGTACGAGATGTTCCAGAAGAAGCTGGACGGCGCGGTGAAGATCCTGCTGACGCCGTAAGCGGGCCCCATGTGTCATGCCGGCTCGCCACGGGCATTGCCGTCCAATGCGAATCGTCGTGGTGGGAGCGACCGGCAACGTCGGCACCAGCCTCCTGGCGGCGCTGCAGCGGCAGGGGACGCACGATGTGGCCGGTCTGGCCCGGCGCCCTCCGCGCGACGCCGGCGGCATCGACTGGATCCGTGCCGACATCCGCCACGACGATCTGGAGGCCGCCTTCCGCGGTGCTGACGCCGTGGTGCACCTGGCCTGGGCGATCCAGCCCTCGCACGACCTCGCCACCCTGCGCTCCGTCAACGTCGACGGCAGCCGCCGGGTGTTCGACGCCGTCGCCCGCGCCGTCGTGCCGTCGCTGGTCTACGCGTCTTCGGTTGGCACCTACGCCGCCGGGCCGGTGAACCGCCGGGTCGACGAGAGCTGGCCGGCGACGGGCATCCCGACCTCGTTCTACTCGCGTCACAAGGCCGAGGTGGAGGCGATGCTCGACGTGTTCGAGGAGGAGCAGCCCGGCGTGCGGGTCGTTCGCCTGCGGCCGGGGCTGATCTTCAAGCGGCAGGCGGGCGCCGAGATCGCCGGCCTGTTTCTCGGTCGGATCGTGCCCCGCCTGCTCGCCAACCCGAAGCTGATTCCGCTTGTGCCGGACCACCCGCGGCTGCGGTTCCAGGCGGTGCACTCGCTGGACGTCGGGGAGGCCTACCGGCTCGCTTCGGAGAGCGACGAGCGGGGTGCCTTCAACGTGGCCGCCGACCCGGTGCTGGACGGACCGCTGCTCGCGCGCACGCTGGACGCGCGGGCCGTCCGCGTGCCCGCCGCGGTGATGCGAGGCGCCGCGTGGGCGAGCTGGAAGCTGCGGCTGCAGCCGACGCCGCCGGGATGGGTCGACATGGCGCTCGGCGTGCCGCTGATGGACTGGTCGCGGGCGCGCGAGCGGCTGGGCTGGGAGCCGACGCGGACGTCGGTCGAGGCGCTGCTCGATGTCATGGACGGAATGCGAGAGGGCGCGACGGCGGGCACGCCGTCGACCGCCGGTCACGGCGCAGCGCCGGTGTGAGGCTCAGGCGGACCGGGACTCCGGGAACCGCGGCACTCCGTCGTCGGGGATCGGCTCCCACGGCGCCGCGTAGTTCAGGAACTGCCGCCACTCCATCGTCACGCCGGGGTCGCCGTCGATCGTCCCCAGCCGGACGCTCATGATGCCGGGGTCGTCGGGGCTGCGGCTGAACATCGCCGAACCGCACTGCGAGCAGAACAGCTTGTAGAACCCGCCGTCGCCCGGGTCGTAGGCGCGCAGCAGCTCCTCGCCCGAGCGGATTGTGAGCGCTCCGCGAGGGATCCCGGCCTGGGCCGATGCGGCCGTCCCCGTGCGCCGCTGACAGCGCGTGCAATGGCAGTACCCGGCGTTTCGCAGCGGCTCGCTGATCTCGTAGCTGACAGCGCCGCAGAGGCAGTGGCCGGTGAGCGGGAGGTCGGGCATGGCCGAGAGCCTAGAGCATCCGGCCTATGATGCCGGTATGGAACGGGAGCGCGACAGGCAGGACGAGCCCGAGCCCGAGCCCGAGGACGAGAACCGCCGCGACAGGGATCCGCTGGACGAGGCGATCGAGGAGTCGTTCCCAGCGTCCGACCCGATCGCCCCGGAGGCTCCGGAGCGGTAATCAGTCGTGCGCGAGGCGGTTCGTCACCCTCCGGTGCAGTGACTTGGAGACGCGCACCCCCAGGGAGTTCGGGGGGTTTACGGGATAGCGAAGGAGTTGCGGCGCCATGCGCTCGATGAGGTCGTGCATCAGCGTCCGCGACGTGCGTACATCCTCAGCGATGCCCTGCATGCAGCCGATGAAGAGCCCGCAGTTGGCGGGTTCGACGCGGTCGCTTCCGGTGAGATCGAGCGCCTGTTCGATTGCGGAAAGCCATGCGCCGGCGCGCTGCTCCCAGTAGAGCCGGTCCCGCCAATCGACGCGGTCGGGGTGTTCGTTCATCCACCGCACCCAGGATCGGATCCCGTCATGATGCGGGCGCGAACGGGGCTGGTAGTGGTCCGCCTTGTACCGCCGGACGATGTGGTCAACCACCTGGTCTTCGGTCGCGTCCTGCATGGGTGGGAATTTGGTCATGTAGGAGGATCGCCCGACCTCGAACACACCGCCGCGCAGCACCGTTGCCCGAACGCCGAACGGTTCCCATTGCCCCCGCACGAACAGCGGGCGGTCGGCATCGGAGGAGTGACCCGCCGTGTGCGCCTCCCAGACGGCCTCCCGACTGGGGGACGCGCGTCGGCGACGGATCAGCCGGTGGTCGAACCCCACGGCCTTGGACAGCACGGGCGGAAGCCGACGGTCACCGGTCCGCATGAACGGAAAGGGCACCTCATGGGTGAAGGTGCGTACCTCGACCTGGGCCGCATGGGCGGTCGCTAGCAGGAGCCGGGAGTCGATCCCGGCCGTGCAGGCGATCCACATCTCAGACCCGCGCTGTGCGAGGTTGCGGAAGATGGTTATCAGCGATGTTTGCAGGTAGTCGAGCTGCTGGTCG
>DATAHR010000110.1:0-5078 GCA_036263035.1 Gaiellales bacterium
CATCCTCCGCCATATACAACGGATTCTCATAGCGCATGTCGATCACGCCCGTGCCGATCTCGATCCGGCTCGTCCTCACACCGATCGCCGCCAGAAGCGGAAACGGCGAGCCCAGCTGGCGGGCAAAGTGATGCACCCGCACAAACGCGCCATCGATACCGATCTCCTCCGCCGCCACCGCCAGCTCCACCGTCTGGCGCAACGAGTCCGCCGCACTGTTGGTCAGGCCGCCGGCGGGATGCCAGTGACCAAACGAGAGGAAGCCGATGCGCTTTGGGTGGTTCATCACCCGCAGCATACTTGACCGCGCAAATATCTAGCTGCGGATGCCGCGGGTCAAGACATCGAGGATCACCGACACGATCGAGAGCGTGACGGCGGCCAGGATGGCCGTCCAGAAGAAGTGGTCGATCGACAGCGAGCCCGAGAGCGCGTCGACGACCTTCAGCATCAGGGCGTTGACGACGATCGAGAAGAGGCCGAGCGTGATGATCGTCAGCGGCAGCGTGAAGATCCTGACGATGGTGCCGAGCACGGCATTGACGACGCCGAACAGCAGGGCCAGCCACAGGTAGTCGATCACGCCGCCGTGGATCGTCATGCCATCGATCAGCCAGGCGGTGACAGCGAACGCGAGCGCCAGCACCACCCAGCGGACGAGCAGACCTCTCAGCACGCCGCCACCTCCTCATCGTATGGGGGTCGGAACATCCAGGCGACTCTCCCGGCAGCGGGGCTCCTGGGCGTCATCCCGAGAGCGTGAACCGGCCGCTTCGTCCGGATGGCGTGAGTCCGCAGCGCCCGCGCGGGGCGACGATCGCCCGGTGGACGAGGCTGAACCAGGCACGCGCCGAACACCCGCACACACCGCCACCCGGATCGCCCTCGCAATCGAGGGAGACGTCGCCAGTACGGTCTACGGGACCGTGGTCGCGATGGCGACCCTGACCGCCGCATTCGCGACCGAGAGCCACCCGCTGAAGCTCGAGCTGATCGTCGGCGGCAGCACGTTCGCGCTCTGGCTCGCGCATGTGCACGCACACCTGCTCGGAGAGAGCCTGAGCACCGGCCGGCGGATCTCCCGCCCGGACATCATGCGGGTTGCCCGCGCCCAGGTCGGCATCCTGTTGGCCGCCGTCCCCTCGATGTTCTGCCTCACCCTGGGAGCCGTAGGGGTGCTGCGAGAGCACACCGCGGTCGCCCTGGCGTTCGCCGCCGGCGTCGCGACGCTCACCGTCGCCGGGATCCGGTACTCGCGGCTGGAGCGTCTCGAAGGAGCCGCACGCCTGTGGGTGGTCGCCGTGACCGTGGGCCTGGGACTCCTGATCGTGCTCCTGAAGGCAGCGCTGAGCCACTAGCGCGGCCCCGCTTCACCCCATGTGGACGAGGGCACCGGCGCCCTGTGGGAGGACGATGTGACCGATTCTGCGGGCGAAGTACGTGCCCGCCCCACGTCGACCACAAAGGACGGGGACGATGCGACGACGACGGCCGCTCATGCGAGCAGCGATGGTCGGAGGAGCCGGCTACATGGCCGGGAAGAAGGTCCAGGAGGGCCGGGAGGCCGACTCCTATCGCGACCAGCAGATCGAGGATCTGCAGTACCAGAACGCGCAGCTCCAGCAGGCGCAGGCGCAGCAGGCGCAGATGCAGCAGGCGCCCACGGCCGCACCGCCGCCGCCCCCGCCGGCCGCCGGCGGGATGAACCCGAACACCATCGAGCAGCTCAAGCAGCTGGGTGAGCTGCACGAGCAGGGCATCCTGACTGACGAGGAGTTCGCAGCCCAGAAGAAGGCGCTGCTCGGCACCTGATGAACGCCCGGCCGGCCACGGCGCGGCCTGACACGGACCTCGGGCCCGTGCAGATGCTGGTGCTCGAGTTCGAGCAGGAGCGCCTGGCCGGCCAGATCTTCCCCGAGCTGATGGCCCTCGTCGCCCGGGGTCTGATCCGGCTGGTCGACATGCTGGTGGTCCACAAGCCGGAGGACGACGGGCACCTGGAGATCCTCGACTCGCGGCTGATGTGGGGAGAGGACTGCGAGGCGGCCGGCGAGCTCGTCGCGTCGCTGATCGGGCTGCGCTCGGCGAGCGAGCACGTGCGGGCACGCGACGCCATCGACGGCCTCGCGCCCGACGACGCGGACGCGACCTGGGAGGTCAGCGAGCGGATCCCCGCCGGCGTCCGGGCCGCCATCATCCTGATCGAGCACCTGTGGGCGATCCCGCTCCGCGACGCCGCCTGCCGCGGCCGGGGGCTCGTGCTCGCCGACGAGTGGATTCACCCGGAGGATTTGCTCGCGGTGGGCGGCGGGCTACCCCGGCCCGCATCGCGTGCAGGCGTTGAGCGTCAGCCTCGCTCGAGCTCATCCGGGTCGCCGTACGCCGTCAGGGCGTAGATGACCAGGATGTCGAGCGCGAAGGCGGCGATCGACCACAGCGGATACGCCTGCACCGAGAGCAGCTGGGCGATCCCGTTCAGCCCGGCCAGGATCACGCCCACCCAGCGCGCCGCCTGACTGCCGTAGACCAGGCCGACGGCGGTGAGGATCTGAAGGATCCCGACCGCGAGCTCGATCCAGCCCCACGTGCGCAGATTTCCGATCGCGTACTCGGCGTTGCCGGCGAAGAACTTCGAGTTCTGCAGCGCGACGATGCCCTCGATGACGTTGAACAGGCCGACCATCGAGAGCATGGTGATCGCGAAGGTGATCCAGGAGCCGTCGACATCGCGCAGCCTGACCCGCTGGTTGATCGTCCTGTGATCGGACATGTGCTCTCCTTCTCGCCGACCGCCCTAGTCTCCCGTCGCGCCGTGCCCAGCGTCTCCTCCCAAGTGGATGATCGGTGCGGCCAGCCGGCCGGGGTCAGCTACCCGCCCGGTGACGGAAAAGTGCCTGGCACTTTTCCGTCACCCGCGGACGACGCGCGCCAGCGTGGCCACCGACGAGGCGGTGGGGAGCCCGTAGACGCCCGGCGGCCGGTCGCCGGGGGGCACCATCACCGTGACGGCACTGGGAACCGATCGCATGACCAGGGGCGGCTGGAACTCGAGCGATTCCCCGTCCACCCCGGCCTTGATGCCGGATGAGGAGTCCACCGTGAACGATGACGCCGTCCACTCGCTCCAGCCGGCGAAGTCCTTGACGCGGCCTGCCGCCTCCAGCGCCAGCAGCTGCGAGGCCTCCGCGCCGTTTCTGATGCTGACCGCGACGACGCCCAGCGTCCCGGTGTCCAGCCGTGGCCGCGAGCCGACCCTCCCCGCCTGGTCGAACCGGTACGGGTTGTTCGAGACCAGCAGCAGCTGCACCGGCGGATGCTCCGCGCCGTCAGGCCCCGTGAAGCGCAGGTCGAAGGAGGCGGCGTCGAGCGCGAGCGTATCGGGAGCCGCTCGTGCCATCGTCCGCAGCTTCGCCTCGCGATATCCCTCGATGGCGACCGACTCGGCGTACGCGCCCAGCGACACGTTGTTGACGAACACCCTGTCGCCGACCATGGCGAGGTCGATGGCCCGGTCGACGGCCTGCCCGGCGTCGAACGCCTCCAGGCAGCCGACCAGGTCGGTGGGGTCGAGGCCGAGGTCGAGGGCGAAGTGATTGCGGGTGCCGGCCGGGATGCAGACGTAGGGCAGATCGTGGTGCATCGCCACATCGGCGACGAGGGCCTGTGAGCCATCCCCGCCCGCCATGCCGATCACCCGTGCCGTCTGGGCGGCCTCCTCGGCCAGCGCCCGCAGGTCCTGGCCCGGCTGCAGCTCGATCGCCCGGATCCCGCGCGCCCGCGCCTCCTCGGTCAGGTTGGCCTGTCCGGCGCGCCCGTCGCCGGAGCGGGGATTGATCAGCAGCACCGACCCTGCCGTGCGCGGACGACGTCCCCTCGCCGGCGCGGACGTGACCTCGGGGCGGGTGGCCCGGCGGGCGGCGGCGCCGTAGACGATCAGCGCGACCACCAGCACAGCCACCTCCCGGCCTCCGTGCAACAGGACGGCCGCAGCGGCGCCGACCAGCGCCGCCACGAGGGCAACCAGCGCCACAGTCCGGCGGACGCCGCGATGCGTCAGCGCCGTCCACCCGGCGGCGGCCGCGATCAGCAGGAACGCAGTCGCGATCACCACCGACAGAGGATCGGTGATGAACGCCAGGATGCCGGCGGTCAGCGCGACGGCGGCTGCGAGGAGGGCGAGTGTTGCGGCAAGCCGCCTGCTCACGCCCATCCCCCAGCCGCCGTCCCGCCGCGCTAGCGGGCTAGGTCAGCGCCTGCGCCTTCAGCTGCTGGTACTCCTCGTTGGTGATCGCACCACTGTCGAGGAGCTGCTTCGCCTCCTGGATCTGCTCCGTCGAGGAGCGGCCGACCCTCGCGCGAGCGTACGCGTCGGCCTCGCTCACGGCGCGCTGTGCCATACCCTCGGAGTTCGTGATCATGTACGCGATCAGGCCGACGAACGGCGCGACGAACAGGAAGATCAGCCAGAGCGCCTTCTTGCCGCCCGAGGCGTCGTGGCGCCGGAAGACATCCACAATCACCTGGAACAGCATCATGAAGTAGATGACCATGAAGAAGATGACCAGCAGCGACCAAAGAAACTCGCCAAGCGACAGGAGCGTCATACGGGTTCCCTTCTCGAGGAGGACAGAGACGGCCGTGATCGGTGAAGCGGCTGCATCAGCGAGCCCCGCGGGTGGCGCGGCGATCAGCGACGTAGGCGGCGCCGATGCCGATGCCACCGATCACGACGAGGGCTGCCAGCAGCCCCCAGGTGTACCAGGCCCAGCCGACCAGCAGAATGATCACGACTCCACCCAGGCACACGAGCCCAACCCCGCCCGCAAGGGCGAGCCAGAATCCTGCTCCGAGGGAATCGTCCTTGTACTGCTTCGATGGCGAGCTCATGCGGAAAGCCTCCACCAGAAGGGAATCGCCGCCGTCATCCGCATGGGATGAACACACGACGGCGGCCGTTCCCGCGTCACCTCGACCGGCTCCGCATGACGGCGGCGGGATCCTGGTAGACGATCGTGCCGGCCGATCGCCCGAGCAGCTGCTCGACGGCGCTGAGCGTCCCAATCGCCGCGAACCCGCCC
>DATAHR010000111.1:0-5257 GCA_036263035.1 Gaiellales bacterium
CATCGCTGCGGAGTCGGAGGAGCGCAAGCGCGCCGAGTCCGACCCGCTCTCGGAGCGCGAGCGCGAGGTTCTGCGACTGCTCGCCCTCGGGCATACGAACCAGGAGATCGCGAAGGTGCTCTACATCTCGGTCCGCACCGCCGAGACGCACAGGGCCCACATCATGCAGAAGCTGCGACTGCGATCGCGTGCCGAGCTGGTCAGCTACGCGCTGGAGAACGGCATGCTCGACTCCTCGGATGCCTCCGGCTGAGACCACCCTGACCCACGGCTCGATGGACGAGCTGCGCCTGCGACGCCTGATCGCCGTCGGCCGCCGGCTGGTGGCCGAGCTCGACCTCGAGGTGCTGCTGATGGACATCGTCGAGGCCGCCCGCGACCTGACGGGGGCGCGGTACGGGGCGCTGGGCGTGCTGAACGAGCGGGGTGACGCCCTCGACCGGTTCCTCACCGTCGGCTTCGACGAGGAGACGCGAACACGGATCGGCGACCTCCCTCACGGGCACGGCGTGCTCGGGGTGCTGATCAGCGATCCCCGGCCGCTGCGGCTCGCCGACGTGAGCGACCACCCGCGCTCCTATGGCTTCCCGGCGGGGCACCCGCCGATGCGCACGTTCCTCGGCGTCCCGCTGCGGATCCGCGATCAGGTGTACGGCAACCTGTACATGACCGACAAGGAGTCGGGCGAGTTCGACGACGCCGATCAGGAGGCGGCGGTGGTGCTCGCCGAGTGGGCCGGCATCGCCATCGAGAACGCCCGCCTGTACGAGAACGCGACGCGGCGCAGCGAGGAGCTCTCCCGTGCGGTCGCCGGGTTCGAGGCGTCGCTCGCGGTGGCGCGCGCGGTCGGCGGCGAGACCGAGCTCGACCGCATTCTCGAGCTGATCGCCAAGCGCGGCCGCGCGCTGGTGGAGGCGGACTCGATGCTGATTGCCCTGTACGACGGCCGGACGCTGACGATCCGGTCGGTCGCAGGGAGGCTCGACCGGGAGCTGGAGGGGGGTGTGGTGCACCTGCCCGGGACGGCTGTCTCGGAGGTGATCAACCGGCAGCGCGCCCTGCACATCCACGACGACGGGTCGCCGACGGCGGTGATGGCCGGAATCGTCGCCCGCGCGGGGCTGGTGGTGCCGCTGGTGTTCCGCACCTCGTGCGTGGGCGTGCTCTGCGCCCTCGATCCGATCGACGGGTCGTCGCGCTTCACCGCAGAGCATGAGCGGGTGCTGGAGGCGTTCGCAAGCAGCGGGGCGACGGCTGTCGCGACCGGCCAGAACGTCGCCCAGGAACGTCTGCGTCGGAGCATCGAGGCGTCCGAGAGCGAGCGCCGGCGCTGGGCTCGGGAGCTCCACGACGAGACGCTGCAGGACATGGCGAGCCTGAAACTGCTGCTCGGCGCCGCTCGACGGTCGAAGGACGTCGAGGCGATCCACCGCGTGCTCGACGACGTCACCGAGCAGCTGATCGCGAGCATCCGCTCCCTGCGCCACCTGATCGGCGAGCTGCGTCCGGCCGTGCTCGACGACGCCGGCCTGCAGCCGGCGCTCGAGGCGCTGGGCGCCCGGATCGAGTCGTCCGGCATCGACGTCAGCATGTCGCTCGACCTGCCGACGCGCGCGAGCGGCGAGCTTCCCCAGGAAGTGGAGGACACGCTCTACCGGCTGGTGCAGGAGGCGCTCACGAACGTGGTCAAGCACGCCGGTGCGACCGAGGTGTCCGTGTCGGTGGTGCTGGAGGCGGACCGGCTCGAGGTGAACGTGGAGGACAACGGGCGCGGGATCGACCCGGAGGGATCGAGCTCGGGCTATGGCCTCGTGGGCATGCGGGAGCGGGCGGCACTGGTCGGCGGCACCATCGAGATCGCCAGCGAGCCCGGCCGGGGAACGCGGGTCAGCGCCAGCATCCCGCTCCCTCGGCCCGCCGGTCAGCCGTAGACGGCTGCCAGCTGCTCGGCCAGATCGCCGTCCCGCGGCAGGAACCCGTCTGCGCCCATGTCGATCGCGGCTGCGGGCACGAGGTCGCCGCCGATCCCGACCACGACGATGCGGGCGTGGGGGAGAGCGGTCCGGATCCGGCTGACGAGGCCGGCGCCCTCGTGCCGGACGGTCGACCGCCCTACGAGGACCACCAGGCGCTGCTCGCCGGTCAGCCGCTCGAGCAGCTCGTCGCCGTCGGACGCCTCCAGGACAACCCGCAGGTTGTCGTCGTGGCTGCAGAGCGCGCGCAGCGCCGCGCGGTCGAACTGGCGGCGCTCGCAGATGGCCACCGGCAGGATCTCGGGATGATCGACGGCTGTGACGGACATGGTGCAACCCACCGTACGGGCCGTGCAGGCGGCCGGCGTCAGGGAACACCACGATCCGCGGCGGCGGCGGAAACCCGCTGTGTTCTGCGGGATACCCGCAGCACGGGTGGTGGCGGGGACGGACGCGGCCGCAGCGGCCCGGCGGCACGATGCGGCCAGGAACGAACCGACCGTACGGAGGTGCGCCGTGTCAACCATCCTGATTGCAACCGACGGCTCGGATCCCGCGTGCGCGGCGGCCGAGACGGGGCTCGACCTGGCCCGCTGCCTGGGTGACCGGGTGGTCTTCGTCGCCGTGTGGCATCCCATCTACACGAGCACGTTCGGGGTGCCGCCGACCTACTTCGGCCCCGACGTGGTCGAGGCGGAGCGCGAGTGGGCCGAGGAGGCGCTCGCGGATGCGGCCGAGCAGGCGTCCACTGCCGGCGTGGAGGCCGAGACGGTTCTGCTCGAGGGCTCCCCGGCGCTCGAGATCTGCCGGTATGCCGCCGACCACGAGGTGCGCATGATCGTGATCGGGTCGCACGGTTGGGGTGCGTTCCGCAGCATCGTCAGCCGCAGCACCGTGTCGGGCGTGCTCGCCCACGCGCCGTGCCCGGTGCTCTCCGGAACGCCGGTGGGCGTGGCCGCCCACCATGCCGACGGCGAGAGGCAAACGGCATGAACGGCACCGAAACCCACCTGTGCGATCTGCAGCTCGCCTCCGGCCGCATCGAGCCATGCCCCGAGGCGGGCTGTCCATTCTGGGACGAGGGGACGTGCGTGGTCGCCGGCCTGCGGCCCGACTTCGACCAGGACCCCGAGCTGACGCAGCTGCTGCTGTCGCTGCGAAACCGCCTGGCGCGTCCGGAGCACCGCGACTGGGCGCCGCTGCGGCTGCTGCCGCCGCGGCACCGCACGGTAGACTGAGGCTCCCGGGGCGGTAGCTCAGTTGGGAGAGCATCTGGTTTGCAACCAGAAGGTCGTCGGTTCGATCCCGATCCGCTCCATCGTGCCTCTTTCTGCTTCTGTTTCCTAAGGGTCGTCGCTTTGAGCGCTAAGGGCCCTTTGAGTTCAAGAGGCGCCTTCCGTTAGAGCTTGCGGGTCTCGAACCGATGACCTTCTCCGGTTCGAGACCGGGATCGCCGCGCCCCCTCCTATACTGAGGTTGTGATGGTGCGAATCGCCACGACGCTGTTTATCGGGCCCCGGCCGCTGGCTGGGGTCGTGGCGTTCGCCTAGCTCGTTCGAGCATTCGCATCGCTCTCCCCAGATGGTCCAGCTGGCCGGGGCTCCCCAGTCCGCGCATCGCGCGGGCCACGTCCACGCGGCCAGCGATCAACCGACCATCTAGGAGAACTCCCATGCAAACCATCAGCAAGCACCAACTCGAGCGCGCGCTCTCGCTGCGCGACCTATCCAACCCCGCCCAGGGCGCCCACGCGATGCAGCGGATCGCCTCTGCGATCACCAGCACGCTTGCCGATCATTGGGGCTGCCCGGTAATCGAATACCGCGAGTGCCCGATCGTCACGATCCGAGACAACTACGAAGTGCTCGGCTACCCGCCGGACGCCCCGGCACGCGAATCCCGCTACACCAGGTACGTCGACCAGGACAGGCTGCTTCGCACTCATGCCAGTGCGATGGTGCCCCACGCGATGGCCCAGCTGGTCACTGGTGCCGAGGTCGACGTCGTCGTCGCGCCGGTCGGGCTGGTCTATCGCCGCGACGTCGTCGATCGCCTCCACGTCGGCGAGCCCCATCAGCTTGATCTCTGGCGGGTGCGCCGCGACGGCAGTCGTACCGGGGAAGAACTCCGCGAGATGATCGCGATGATCGTCGAAGCGGTGCTGCCGGGAGCACGGTGGCGCGCGAACCAGGCTAGTCACCCCTACACGGAAAAGGGCCTTGAAGTCGAGGTGTCGGTCGACGGCCGCTGGGTGGAGCTGCTCGAATGCGGCCTCGCCGGAAGCCACGTCCTGCGAGCTGGCGGCCTTGATGAGCGTTGGAGCGGGCTTGCTCTTGGCATCGGCTTGGATCGAGCGCTGATGCTTCGCAAGGGCATAACGGATATCCGCCTGCTGCGCTCGAATGATCACCGGGTTCAGGTCCAGATGCTCGACTTGGAGCCCTATCGCCCGGTCAGTGCGATGCCGGCAACGCGGCGCGATCTCTCGATCGCCGTTCAAGGCGACCTGACACCCGAGGAACTCGGCGATCGGGTACGAGCTGCCCTCACCGGCGAAGACCTCGACTCGGTAGAGGAGATGGCGGTCATCAGTGAGACGGCGGCTGACGATCTTCCCGCGCAGGCGATCGAGAGGATCGGCCTGCAATCAGGGCAGAAGAACGTGCTGGTTCGCCTGATCTTGCGACACCCGACGCGGACGATGTCGGCGCGGGAGGGAAACCGCATCCGAGACGCCGTCTATTCGGCAATCCACGAAGGAACCGCGCACCAATGGGCCTCCTAGAGCCCACCCATGCACCATTCGTACGCGGAGTGTCAGAAGCGGCTCTCGTATGACCTGCCTGGGTATTAAGAAGCACGGCTATCACTGGGGGGCCAATGTGTTCCCTCGAGGTAGCGCGGCCGCTGAACGGCTCGTATCCTTGAGTATGGCTCAGGCGAACGCGCCAAAGATCGAGAGTCGCACCACGCGCCGCAGCTATTCATCGACGCGACTTTCACCTGCGCGGCCGTGCGAGCTGTGCTACCGGCCACTGGTAGCGGACGAGGTGCGGTTCTGCTCGTCGTGTGCGCCCAAAGCCCACGTCATGGGCAAGGCGTAGACGGCCTGGCAGGAAGTCCTCGCCCAGCGGCAAAGGGGGAATCGTGAGCCGGTTTCATCTCCCAGCCCCCTGGAGCGCGCCCCAGCAGGAGCGATTCTGCGAGCGGTGTGGACGGCCGACCCCTCACTACGGACGGCGCGTGGCCACCTCGACTGACGCCGACGGTGACCGGGCCAGTGA
>DATAHR010000112.1:0-22311 GCA_036263035.1 Gaiellales bacterium
GAACTCGAGCACCGCGTCCTGGCCCTCGCGTGCCCGGTCGGAGCGCGAGTGCACGACCATGCCGTCGGCGACCGGCGTGGTGCAGGCGGTCTGCAGCTTGGGCATGCCGTCGATCTCGACCAGGCACATGCGGCATGCGCCGACGGCCGCGCCCAGGCGCGGCTCGTAGCAGAACACGGGGATCTCGATCCCGGTCTCCGCCGCCGCCTCGACCAGCGACAGCCCCTTCGGCACCGTCGCCTCGCGCCCGTTGATGGTGACCGTCACGGTGCCCGTCTCAACGGTGGCCATCTACACGCCTTCCTCTTCCACCTCGGAGTCGGACTGTTCCCACAGCTGCTCGGCCAGCTCGATCTCCTCCGGCGCCTCGGCGGCCGCGATCACCTCGGGCACGACCTGCTCGGGGTCCTCGCCGGCCTCGAGCCGCTGCCGCGCACGCAGGAACGCCTCGCGGAACTCGCTCATCGCACCAGCTCCAGGTCGTGGTACAGCCCGGTGATCGGGCTCTTCTCGACGAACGGGCACCCGCCCTCGTCGATGTGGCGCTGAAACTCCTCGCGGTACTTGGTCACATAGCTGGCCACCGGCATCGCCATGGCGTCGCCGAGCGGGCACAGGCACTTCCCGAGGATGCGGTCGCACACGTTCAGCAGCAGATCCAGCTCGCCCTGCCGCGCCTCGCCCATCTCGATGCGGCGGATGATCTCGACGCCCCAGCGCGTGCCCTCCCTGCACGGCGTGCACTTGCCGCAGCTCTCGTGGCGGTAGAACTCCGCCACCCGCAGGGCCAGCTGCACCATGCAGGTGCGGTCGTCGATCACGACGATGGCGCCGGATCCGGCCATCGATCCCGCCTCGGCGATCGACTCGTAGTCGAGGTGGGTGTCGATCTGGTCGGGCGTGAGGATCGGCGTCGACGAACCGCCGGGGACGATCGCCTTGATCGTGCGCCCGGACGGGGCGCCGCCGCCGTGGCCCTCGATCAGGTCGCGGAGCGTGGCCGTCAGCGGCAGCTCGTAGTTGCCCGGCCGCTTCACGTTGCCAGACAGCGAGAACACGCGCGTGCCCTTCGACCGCTCGGTGCCGATCTGCGCGTATGCCTCGCCGCCCATCGCCAGGATGTAGGGCACCGACGCGAGCGTCTCGACGTTGTTGACGAGCGTCGGCGCCGCGTAGAGGCCGGCGACGGCGGGGAACGGCGGCTTCGACCGCGGCTGGCCGCGCTCGCCCTCGAGCGACGACAGCAGCGCCGTCTCCTCGCCACAGATGTAGGCGCCGGCGCCGCGGTGGAGCACCACGGTCGCGTCGTAGCCCGAGCCGAGCACGTTGCGGCCGACGTAGCCCTTCTCGCGGGCCTGCTCGAGCGCGGAGCGCAGCACCTCGAACTCGGTGCGGTACTCGCCGCGGATGTAGATGAACGCCGAGGTCGCGCCGATGCCGTAGCTCATCGCCAGGATGCCCTCGATCAGCGCGTGCGGGTTGCGGAGCATGATCTCACGGTCCTTGAACGTGCCGGGCTCGGACTCGTCCGCGTTGACGCACAGGTACGCCGGCTTGCGATCCTTGGGCAGGAACGACGCCTTGCGTCCGGTCGGGAAGCCCGCGCCGCCGCGGCCGCGCAGCCCGGAGCTGTCCACGGCGGCGACGATGTCGCCCGGCTCGCCGGCGAGCGCCTTGCGCAGCTGCTGGTAGCCGCCGTGGCGCTCGTATTCGGCGATGTCGCGGCGGTCGCCATCGAAGTCGAGCAGGATGCGAAGGTCGCTCATGCGCCGCCCTCCGCGTCGGCTCGCAGCGAGGCGACCAGCTCGGGCACCTGCTCTGCCGGGAACGGCTCGTGGTAGCGCTCGTTGACCGACACCACCGGCCCCCAGCCGCAGCCGCCGTAGCACTCGACGGTCTTCAGGCTGAACAGCCCGTCCTCGGTCGTCTCGCCGCGGTGGATGCCGAGCTCGTGCTCGAACGCGCGCACCGTGTCCGCGGCGCCGACCAGCGCGCAGGAGATGTTCGTGCAGACGCAGATCTCGTAGCGGCCGACCGGGTGCAGCCGGAACATGTCGTAGAACGAGGCGACGCTCTTGCAGTACGCCGGCGTGAACCCCGTCGCCTCGGCCACCTCGTCGAACGCCTGCTCCGACAGCCAGCCGTACTCCTCCTGCGCCAGCCGCAGGGCCGGGATGACGGCGGACTTGCGCTCGGGGTAGAGCGCGATCACGTCCTGGATGCGGTCATAGAGCGGCCGCGGGTCGTCGTCGACGGGCAGCGGGGCGGGCAGCTCGGGGCGCGTCTCGCGGGCGCCGGCGAGGGTCTCGGCGTTGGCCTCTGCGTATTCGCCGTTCATCGATCCGCCTCCCCCATGACGCCGTCCAGCGAGGCAACGACCACGATCAGGTCGGCGACGTAGCGGTTGACGGCCATCATCGCCGTCGACTGCAGGCTGACGAAGCTGGGCGCGCGGAAGTGTGTTCGCCACGGTTTCGTGCCGCCGTCCGAGACCAGGTAGCAGCCGAACTCGCCGCGGGGCGACTCGACGGGGTAGTAGATCTGTGCCGGCTTCACGCGGAAGCCCTCGGTCACCAGCTTGAAGTGGTGGATCAGCGACTCCATCGACGTATGCAGCTCGTGGCGCGGCGGCAGCACGTACTTGCGGTCATCGGCCATCACCGGGCCTGAGGGCATCCCCTCCAGGCACTGGTCGATGATCCGCACCGACTCGTACATCTCGCGCGTTCGGCACATGAGCCGCTCGTAGGCGTCGCCGCGGTCGCTGGTGATCACGTCGAACTCGAGCTTGTCGTAGGCCAGGTAGGGCTGCGCGCGGCGCAGGTCGTAGGGCACGCCGCTCGCGCGCAGGTTCGGGCCGCTCAGGCCCATCGCGATCGCCGTGTCGGCGTCGATCACCCCGATGCCGCGGTAGCGGTCCTCCCACACGGCGTTGCCGGCGACCAGGTCGAGGTACTCGTCGATACGCTGCGGCATCTCGTTGACGAACTTCTTGGCCTCGGCGTAGAAGCCCTTGGGCAGGTCCTCGGCCACGCCGCCGAACTGCGGGTAGCGGTCATGCATCCGCACGCCGGTGACCATCTCGAACAGGTCGAGCACCGTGTCGCGCTCGCGCAGGCAGTAGAAGAACAGCGAGATCGCGCCCAGCTCGACGCCGCTCGTGCCGAGGAAGATGAGGTGGCTGTGGATCCGGTTCAGCTCGGCGAACAGGGTGCGGATCCACTGGGCGCGCTCGGGCACCTCGATCTCGATCAGCTTCTCCACCGCGCCGACGTAGGCGAGCTCGTTCGCGAAGAATGCGAGGTAGTCCATCCGCGGCGAGTAGGGGATGCCCTTCCAGTAGGTCTTCTGCTCGAAGTTCTTCTCGAAGCCGGTGTGGACGTAGCCGATGTCCGCATCCAGGCCGACGACGACCTCGCCGTCGAGCGTGACGATCAGGCGCAGCACTCCGTGGGTGGAGGGGTGGTTCGGCCCGAAGTTGACGGTGATCAGATCCTCGCCCTCGGGCGGGTCGATCTTGCTGGGGGCGCCGTCGGGGATCACCGCCGGTGTCCAGAGCGGCACGACCGGCGCGGACTGGCGCTCGGTGGTCGACATCAGACGGCGTCCGTGAACTGCACCGGCTCGCCGCCGATGGGATAGTCCTTGCGCAGGGGATGGCCGTCCCAGTCGGACGGCATGATCAGCCGGCGGAGGTTGGGATGGCCATCGAAGACGATCCCCATCAGGTCGAACTGCTCGCGCTCGTGCCAGTCGGCGGTGGGCCAGACGGGCACCACCGTGGGCACGGCCTCGCCGTCGTCGACCAGCACCTGCAGCCGGACGCGCTCCGGCGGGCCGTCGCCGACGTGAGCGAGGTGGTAGACGACGGCGAAGCGCTTGGCCGGTGCCGCGACCGTCTCAGGCGTGCCCCAGCTGCCGGTGCGGTTGATGTCGCGGCCGGACTCGGTGCCGAAGTAGCCGGCCACCTCGTCGCCGTAGCCGAGGAAGTCGACCGCCGAGACGGCCGACAGGAAGTTCTTGCCGTGCGAGTCGCGCAGCAGGCGGCAGACGTCCACCAGGTGCTCGCGCGCGATGGTCAGCGTGGGCATGTCGATGCCGTCCTCCTGCGCCTGCACGGCGCCGGGGACGGCTCCTTCGACGGCGGCGGCGAGCTCCTCCGCGTTCATGCCTTCGACTTCTCCAGCTCGTAGGCGGGAGGCACACCGGCCCGGATCTTCTTCTGGATCAGCAGCAGGCCGTCCACGACGGCCTCCGGTCGCGGCGGACAGCCCGGCACGTGCACGTCGACCGGCACGATCTTGTCGACGCCCTGCAGGATCGCGTAGTTCGCGAACATGCCACCCGAGCTCGAGCAGGCGCCCATCGCCATCACCCACTTGGGCAGCAGCATCTGGTCGTAGACCTGGCGGAGAGGCGGGGCCATCTTGTGGGACACGCGTCCCGAGACGATCATGAGGTCGGCCTGGCGCGGCGAGGAGCGGAACACCTCGGAGCCGAACCGGGCGATGTCGTAGCGCGGCGACGGCAGCGACATCATCTCGATCGCGCAGCAGGCGAGGCCGAAGCCGGCCGGCCAGATCGAGTTGGAGGACGTCCAGGCCATCGCCTTCTCGATCGTCGTCAGCATCACGTACTGCTCGAGATCGCCGGCGCGCACGGCCTTCGAGATGCTGACCGGCGTCACCGCCATTCCAGCGCGCCCTTCTTCCAGATGTACACGTACGCGACCACCAGCAGCACCACGAACACCGCCATCTCGGCGAACCCGAAGGTGCCGAGCACGTGCATGCGCAGGGCCAGCGGATAGAGGAACACGATCTCGATGTCAAAGACAATGAAGAGCATCGCCGTCAGGTAGTAGGAGACCGTGAAGCGGTGCGCGCGGAAGCCGCCGGACGACACGCCGGACTCGAATGGGATGCGCTTGTCGCCGGCGCTGCGCTTCGACCGGGTGTCGAGTGCGAATGTGGCGAACAGGAGCGACAGCGGGATCGCCATGGCGATCGCTGAATAGACCAGCACGGCTGCCCAATGGCCCAGCACGAGACGCGACTATAGCACCGGCATGGCGCGTGTGACGATGTCGCCCCGAAACGGCCGAAAACCCGCGTGAACACGGGGTATCCTGTGTCACAAAGTCGGGCCGGAAACGGGTATCTTCGTGGGGCTACTCATGTTCCGGGCGCTTCGCTACGATATGTGGAGGAAGGGCGATGATTGCCCGGCATCTCGAGGAGGTAGTGAGTACGCGATGGTGACGATCACGGAGCGGGCAGCCGAGAAGGTCAAGGAACTGCTGGCTGCGGAGAACGATCCCAGCCTGACGGCGCTTCGCGTCGCCGTCGAGGGCGGCGGGTGCTCGGGATTCCAGTACGCGCTCGGGTTCGACTCGGCCGCCGAGGACAACGACGAGACGTGGGAGTACCACGGGGTGCGGGTGATCGTCGACCGGTTCAGCCTCCCCTACCTGCAGGGCTCGAGCGTCGACTACATCGACGGGCTGATGGGTGCCGGGTTCCAGATCGAGAACCCCAACGTGGTGGCGGCATGCGGCTGCGGCAGCTCCTTCCAGGCGAAGGACGAGGTCGCAGCGGACGCGGTGCCTGCCGCGGACGGCGCCTGCGGCACCGGCTGCGGCTGCAGCCACTAGCCTCGAGGGTCAGGCTTCAGCCTGACCTGATGGCAGACCCTGCGGGCTACCCTTCACTGCGTCACGGCTCGGCCACGACCGATAGAGTTTGGATCCAAACTCGGGGCTGATTCATGGAGCAGATCGTCGACATCACCATCATCGGGGGCGGCCCCACGGGCCTTGCCGCCGCGTACTACGGCGGTCACCGCGACGCCTCCGTGCGCATCGTCGAAAGCCTCGAGCAGCTCGGCGGTCAGGTGTCGGCCGTCTACCCGGAGAAGCACATCTTCGACGTCGCAGGCTTCCCCAAGGTCAACGGCCAGGAGCTGATCGACCGCCTGATCGACCAGGCCATGCAGTACCAGCCCGAGGTGCGCCTGGGCGAGGTGATCGAGCGCGTCGAGCACCGCGACGACGAGGTGATCGCGCTGCACACCGCGGGCGGCGAGACGCTGCTGACCCGCACGATGATCATCACGGCCGGTCACGGCGCATTCAATCCGCGCACGCTCGGGCTTCCCGAGCTCGAGGCCTTCGAGGGCGCCGGGCTGCATTACTACGTCAAGGAGAAGGCGGCCTTCGCCGGCAAGCGGGTGGCGCTGGTCGGCGGTGGCGACTCCGCGCTCGACTGGGCCATGAACCTGCAGGACACGGCCGAGCTTCCGATCACGCTGATCCACCGGCGCGACCGCTTCCGCGGGCTCGAGTCCTCGGTCAACGAGGTGCGCCGGCTGGCGGACGAGGGCGGCGTGCGCATCCTCACGCCGCACGAGGTGCGCGGCGCGGAGGGCAACGGCACGCTCGAGGCGATCACCGTCGAGAACACCGAGACCGGTGAGCTGGAGCGGATCGAGGTGGACGCCGTCGTCACGCTGCTCGGCTTCATCTCCCATCTCGGGCCGATCGCGGAGTGGGGCCTCGAGTTCGAGAACAAGCGGCAGATCAAGGTCACCCCGAGCATGGAAACGAACCGCCCCGGCATCTATGCCGCCGGCGACATCGCCGGGTACGAGGGCAAGATCACCCTGATCACCGTCGGCTTCTCGGAGGCGGCGATCGCCGCCAACCACTGCGTCGCGCGCATCCGCGGCGAGAAGGCGCAGCCGAAGTACTCCACGGAGTAGTCCGCGACCGCGGGTTGCGCGAGTCCCATACGATGCGAGCGTGCCCAAGCGGCTGCAGGACATCCTCGCGCCCGACCTGCGGTGCGTGCTGGTCGGCATCAACCCGGGGATCCGTTCCGCCGAGGCGGGCCGCCACTTCGCCAATCCCCGCAACGACTTCTGGCGCCTGCTCGCCGACGCCGGCCTGACACGGCGCCTGCTCGACCCAAGCGAGGAGCAGCACCTGCTCGACGACGGGCTGGGCGTGACCAACGCCGCCCGCCGGGTCACGCGCGGCAGTGGCGAGCTGCGGCGCATCGACTTCGCCGACGCGCAGGAGCGCCTGTCGCGGATCGCCCGCGAGCTGCGGCCGGGCGCCTTCGCGTTCGTGGGCAAGCAGGCGTACGCGGGCGCGTTCAACGAGCGGTCCGGGCATGGGCTGCAGGAGCGCCGGCTGGAGGGGCGGCCGTTGTTCGTCCTGCCGTCCACCTCTCCCGCGAATGCGGCGGTGCCGTACAGCGAGAAGCTCACCTGGTTCGTGCGGCTGCGGGAGCTGCTCGACGATTCGTCTGCGAGCAGACCGGGTAGCGACCGCTCATGAGCGAGGCGAACGGAAGCTCGCGGGAGCAGCGCGTCGTCAAGAACGAGCTGGAGTTCCGCGACTACAACGAACGGCGTGAGGAGATGGAGCGCGGCGCAGGGGACGAGCTGCTCCCCTTCGTCTGCGAGTGCGGCGACTCGCATTGCGTCCGGGCGCTGTCTGCTACGGCGGCCGACTGGGAGAGCGCGCACGCCCGCGACGATCAGTTCCTGGTGCTGCCCGGTCACGTGTACCCGGAGTACGAGCGCGTGATCGAGCGCGGCGAGCGCCACTGGGTCGTGCAGAAGTTCACCCATCCGTCCGACGCCCGGGATCCTGATGATTGATTCCACGACCCCGAACGTCTGACCGCCTGACTGCGGATACCTGGAAGATACGGGGGAGCCACCGGAGAGCCACCGCTACGCTTGGGCGTGGACTTCGAACACGCGAGGAGCGGACATGGCAGAGCTTTGGGGCGGGGAGACTCGCAAGGCGGTCGACAACTTCCCGGTCTCCGGTGAGCGCATCCCACCGGCCGTGGTGCACTGGCTGGGCCGGATCAAGGGCGCGGCGGCACGGGTGAATGCGGAGCTCGGCCTGCTCGACGCCGGCATCGCCGAGCGGATCGCGGCGGCGGCCGACCAGGTTGCTGCGGGCGAGCACGACGACCAGTTCCCGATCGACGTCTTCCAGACCGGGTCCGGCACCTCGTCGAACATGAACGCGAACGAGGTGATCGCCACGCTCGCGGGCGACGACGTCCACGCCAACGACCACGTCAACATGGGCCAGTCCTCGAACGACGTGTTCCCCTCGGCGGTGCACCTCGCGGCGCTCGACCGCGCTGTGAACGAGCTGCTGCCGGCGGTGTCCCAGCTCGGGGACTCGCTGGCGAGGAAGGCGGACGAGTTCGCCGACGTCGTCAAGGCGGGCCGCACGCACCTGATGGATGCGGTGCCGGTGACGCTCGGCCAGGAGTTCGGTGGCTACGCGGCGCAGGTGCGCGAGGGGCAGGCGCGGATCGAGAGCACGCTCGAGCGGCTTGGCAAGATCCCCCTCGGCGGCACGGCCGTCGGCACCGGACTGAACACGCATCCGGAGTTCGCGGCGCGCGTCCGTGACCGGCTGTCGGCTGACACCGGGCTTCGCGTCCTGCCGCCTGCGGATCCGTTCGAGGCGCAGGCCAACCGCGACGGCCTGGTCGAGGCGTCGGCGGCCCTGAAGGGCCTCGCGGTGTCGCTGACGAAGATCGCGAACGACCTGCGCTGGATGGGATCGGGGCCGCGTGCCGGTCTCGCCGAGATCTTCATCCCCGAGCTGCAGAAGGGCAGCTCGATCATGCCCGGCAAGGTCAATCCCGTCATCCCCGAGGTGGTCTGCCAGGTGGCCGCGCAGGTGATCGGCAACGACACGGCGATCACCGTCGGCGGGCTGCAGGGCAACTTCGAGCTGAACGTGCAGATCCCGCTGATGGCGCGCAACCTGCTGCAGTCGATCGCGCTGCTCAGCTCGACGTGCCGCCTGTTCGCCGAGAAGTGCATCGACGGCATCGAGGCGAACCGCGAGGTCTGCGAGCAGCACGGCGAGGCCACCCTGGCGATGGCGACGGCGCTGAACCCGTACATCGGCTACGACCGGGCGACGGCAATTGTCAAGGACGCGGCCGCATCCGGGCGAACGCTGCGGGAGGTGGCGCGCGAGCACGGGGTCGACGACGAGACGCTCGACAAGGCGCTCGACCTCCACGCGATGGCGATGCCGAACGCGGGCGTTCGGCAGGGTCAGCCGTCAGGCTAGGGGGTCTGGCCTCCGGCCTGACCCGATGTCTCAGCGCAGAAGCCCGTACACGATCACGCCCGCCAGCACCAGGATCAGCACCGCGATCGGCACGCCCAGGCTCCCCGCCCGCGCGTCGACCACCCGCTGCTCCGGCGTCGGCGGTGGGTACATCTGCTCCTCACCGGTTGCGATCCGGTGCGCCACCACGTAGGACTCGTCCGCCCGGATCAGCGCGTCGACCGCATCGGGGTCGAGTGCCATCTCGAAGGCGATGCGGGCGCGGTCTGCGCCCTCGTCGCGCAGGCGCATGAACTCCCGCACCTGGCCGTCGTCGAGCCGGACGTCCTCGACCTCCTCGGCCTCCTCGAAGTCCCTGGCCGCCGCCCGCAGCGCCAGGAAGCGGTTATCGAGCGGCGCCGACTGCGACATCCACCCAGCGCTCGAACATCGTGCGGGCGTGGGCCTGCATCTCGGCGGCCGACCGGTCGAACGCTGCGAACAGCTCAGGGGCGCCCTCCCGCCCGAGCGTCCGCTCCAGCGACTCGACGTACGCCGGAACCTGCGCCCACTCGCGGGCCATGTCGCCCGTCACCTCGACGTGGAACTGCACGCCGTACGCAGCGTGGCCGTACCGGAAGGCCTGGTGCGGGTAGGCCGGAGAGCCTGCGAGCAGCACCGCGCCCTCGGGCAGGTCGAAGGTGTCGCCGTGCCACTGCAGCGCGGGCAGCTCGCGCGGCAGGCCGCCGAGCACCGGATCGGCCATGCCCTCGTCCGTCAGCCTCACGGGCAGCACGCCCACCTCCGGCTGCGGTCCCGCGTACACGCGGGCTCCGAGCGCGGATGCCAGCAGCTGCACGCCCAGGCATGCGCCCCAGTAGCCCATGCCCGCGTCCACCGCCTCGCGGATCAGCCGCTTCTCGTCGACCAGCCACGGATGCTCGTCCTCGTCGTTGACGCTCATCGGGCCGCCCATCGCCACGATCAGGTCGAACCCGCGCCAGTCGGGCAGGCGCTCGCCCTCGTCCAGCTCCACCCGGTGGATCGACGCGCCGCGCTCGACCAGCACGTCCTCGAACACGCCCGGCGGCTCGCATGCGATGTGCTGAAGGACGAGCGTCTTCACGGGTTAGACCCTATCTCGGCAGAGCCCACGGCGTATCGCGGCGTCATCGCGTCGCCCTGGCGCACCGTGCGTCCACGCCCATAGGGTCCGCTATGAACGCGTCCACCCGTCGCGCCATTGCTCGCGCTGCCACTCGCGATCCATCCGCGCGCCCTGCCGAGACAGGCTCTTGAGATCAGGCGGTCTGCCGCTTCGCGACCAGAAAGTCACGCACCAGCGCGCTGCTCTCCGCAAACGCATCCCACAGCACCACGTGGCCGCCCGGCACCTCCTCGACCCGCAGCCTGCGCACCGCGTCCTCGATCATCTCCAGGTCGGCCGGCCCGAGCAGCACCGAGCGCTCGCCGTGGATCACCATCGTCGGGCAGAGGATGTCGCCGAGGTGGGACTCCGGCTCCGCGATCTCCTCCATCGCGGCGGCCGCCGCCTCGCGGCTGTAGCGGTAGCGGAAGCGTCCGTCCTCGTCGGCCACGAGATGCTCGGCCATCTCCTCCTCGAGCAGGGCGCGCGGCGTGTGCTCGAGGCCGTCCTCGCGCCGTCGCGCCTCGATCGCGACGTCCACGCTCGTGTATCCGCCGCCTCCCCGCTCGCGTTGAGCGCGGGCGTGCATCTCGGCCGGCGGCGGGGCAACGGGCGGGTCGAGCAGCGTCAGGGATGTGATCCGCTCCTGCCGGCGGGCCGCGTACGTGATCGCGACCCGAGCCCCGAAGCCCTCGCCGATCAGCCCGGTCTGATCCACGTCGCAGGCGTCGAGCACGTCGTCGAGGTCGTCGGCGTGCTGGTGCAGCGTGTGGGGGCCGGACCAGGGTGAGCGGCCGTGGCCGCGCAGGTCGTATGCGATCACATGCCGCCCCGGCTCGAGCATCCGGGCCACCCGCTCGAAGCGCCGCGCGTGTCCGCGGGTGTCGTGCAGGCAGGTGACCGGCGGCAGGTCGTCCGAGCCCCAGCGAAGGATGCGAAACGCGGTCATCGACCGCTGATTCTACGGCTCACCCGTCGCCCAGGAATCCCCCGGGATAGGGGCGGGGTGCGGTCTCGGGCGTGCCTGCGTAGGCAACCTTTCCGGTCGTCGCCTCCTCCTCCACACCTGCCTGGTGTCGCAGCGCGAGCTCGGAGACCGGGTAGACGAGGCCCTCGCCCGCGTTGCGGGCGCCGACAGCGAGGAACACGCACGGCCCCTCGCCGGCGCCGACGAACACGTGCTCGGTAAACGGCGGACAGTGCACGAGGTCCCAGGCCTTGAGGCGCCGCTCCTCGCCCTCGATCAGCACGAGACACTCACCGCTCAGGACGAGGAAGTCCTCCTGGCCCTCCTCGGCGTGGTAGTAGCAGTTCGGCTGCCCGGGCATCAGCACCTGGACGTTGATGCCGTAGTGCGGAAACTGGGCGGCGCTGCTCTCGAATACCGCTCCGTATCCGAACTTCTCGTTCTCGAGCCACTCGGCGTCGCGGACGTTGACGATGAACCAGCCATCGCCTGCCGGCTTTCGGCCGCTTGGGCCGTCCTCCATGGGAGCCTCGGGCACCATGCGTTCCCTCCTGTCTTCGGGGCTCAGTGTGCGACTGCGCTGGAGCGGCCGGCGGCGGCCAGCCGCTGCTCCTCGGCACGGTAGCTGGATCGCACCAGCGGGCCCGCGAACACGGATGCAAACCCCATGCGATCGCCCTGCTCGCGCATCCAGCGGAACTCGTCCGGCGTTACCCAGCGGTCGAGCTGGAGGTGGCGCTCGGTCGGCTGGAGGTATTGGCCGATCGTGACGATGTCGACGCGATGGTCGCGAAGGTCGCGCATCGTCTGCACCACGTCGTCGTTCGTCTCGCCCATCCCGACGATGATGCCGCTCTTCGTGACCAGCGGCTCCGCCGCGGGGTGGAGATCCGCCCACACGTCCTTGGCGCGGTCGAGCAGGTCAAGCGCCTTGCGATAGTCGCCCTTCGGCCGGATCCGGCGGTAGAACCGCTCGGCCGTCTCGATGTTGTGATTGAAGACGTCCGGCCCCGCCGCCAGCACCGTGCGCAGCGCCTCCTCGCGGAAGCCGAGGAAGTCAGGCACGAGCACCTCGATCCCGCACTCGGGCGTCCGGCGGCGCACCGCGCGGATCGTGGCGGCGAAGTGCCCGGCGCCGCGGTCGGGCAGGTCGTCGCGGTCGACGGAGGTGATGACCACGTGCCGGAGGCCCATCCGCTCGACGGCGCGGGCGACGCGCACCGGCTCGAGCGGCTCGGGAGCGCCCTCGGGGCGTCCCGACGTCACGGCGCAGTACCGGCAGGCGCGGGTGCAGACCTCGCCCATGATCTGGAACGTGGCGGTGCCGCGGCCCCAGCACTCGCCGATGTTCGGGCAGCGCGCCTCCTCGCAGACGGTGTGGAGCCCGCCCTCGCGCATGATCCCCTTCAGCTCGGCGAAGCGCGTGTTGCCGGACGGGGCGCGCACCTTCAGCCATGCCGGGCGTTCGCGCGCCAGCTCGGAGAACGGCATCAGACGGCCGCCGGCAGCGGGTCGAAGGAGACCTGGAACACGTTCTCGAACGCCTCGCGGAACGGCGCCCGGACGTCCTCGACCGCGACGGGCCGGCCGAGCTCGCCGGCCACGGACGTGAAGTCGGCGCCGCCGAGGCCGCAGGCGTCGAACAGCTCGTACACCTCCAGGTCGAGGTCGGCGTTCAGCGAGAGGCCGTGGGTGGTCACCCATCGGGCGCTGCGGACGCCGATCGATGCGATCTTGCGATCGCCGACCCAGACGCCGCTGGCGTGGTCGCCCTCGACGACGCGCCCCTCGAGCTCGAAGGACGCCAGCGTGTCGATCACGGTCTGCTCCAGCTGGGCCACGTAGCGGTGGAGGTCCTTCCCGCGCGACCGCAGGTCGAGCACGGGGTAGCAGACGAGCTGACCCGGGCCGTGATACGTGGAGCGGCCGCCCCGGTTGACCTCGACCACCTCGATCCCCCGGCGGGTGTACTCGACGGCTGCGAGCAGCAGCTCCTCACCGCGCACGGCGCGAGAGCCGAGCGTGATCACCGGCTCGTGCTCGAGCAGCATGACCGTGTCCGGGATCGCCCCCTGCGTGCGTGCGGCGGCGAGCTCGGTCATGATGCCGAGCGCCTCGCCGTAGGGCGTGACGCCGAGCTCGTAGAGGTACGCGCCGGTCACAGCCCGAACGCCTGCTCGTCCCAGCTCTCCAGGCTCTTCTTGATCTGGGCCATGAACTGGGCGGCGTAGGCGCCGTCGACCAGCCGATGGTCGTACGACAGGCAGAGGAACATCATGTGGCGGATGGCGATCGAGTCGTTGCCATGCTGGTCGGTGACGACGACCGGCCGCTTCACGATCGCCTCGACGTCGAGGATCGCGACCTGCCCCTCCGGAATGATCGGGGTGCCCATCAGCGCGCCGAACACGCCCGGGTTGGTGATCGTGAACGTCCCGCCGGCCATCTCATCCGGCGACAGCGTCTTCGTCCGCGCCTTCTCGGCCATCTCGATCACCGCGCGCGACAGTCCGACCAGGTTCATCTCCTCGGCGTGCTTGATGACGGGAACCATCAGGCCCTTGGCGTCGTCGATGGCGACCGCCATGCCGAGATTGACGTAGCGCTTGATCAGCGCCGTCTCACCGCGCACCTCGGCGTTCACCCACGGCCAGCTGCCGATCGCGTCGATCGTGGCCCGGGCGATGAATGGGATATAGGTGAGGTTGACGCCGTAGCGCTTCTGGTACTCCGGCTTCCACTTCCGGCGCAGGTTGACGACCCCGGTCATGTCCACCTCGATCACCGTCGTCACGTGGGCGGCGGTGTCGAGCGAGTGGCGCATGTGCCGCGCGATCACCTTGCGGATGGTGTTGAACTGGTACAGCTCCTCGCCGTCCGACGGGGCGGCCGGCGGCTGGGCGGCGGCCGGCGCCGGCGCCGGAGGTGCGGGCGGCGCCGGCTGCGGGGCGGCCGCCGGAGCGGCCTGGGGCGCCGGCGGCGGCGTCTCCACCACCACGGTCTCCTCGGCCGGCGGCGCGAAGTGCGGGACGTCGTGGACCGGCGGCGGCGCCTGGGCGGCCGCCTGGCCGCCACCGTCGATGAACGCCTGCACGTCCTTCTTGGTCACGCGGCCGCCGCGCCCGGTGCCCGGGATGGCGTTGACGTCGAGGCCGTGCTCGGCCAGCATGCGGGCGACGACCGGCGAGATGAAGGTGCGCCCGGAGCTGTCGTCCTCGTCGCCGTTCGCCTCTTCCGCGGCTTTGGGTGCGGGCGGCTGCGGCGCCGGGGCGGCGCTCGCCGCCATCGTCTGCGACGTCTCTGGCGTCGCCGGGGTCTCCTCGGCGTTGTCGGTCGCCGGGGGAGGCGCCTCGTCCGCGGCGGCGCCATCGCCGGCGGCGATGACGGCGATGCGCGTGTTCACGGGGACGGTCTCGCCCTCGTTGGCGAGGATCTCGCGCACGGTCCCCGTCACAGGTGACGGCACCTCCGTGTCGACCTTGTCGGTCGAGATCTCGACGATCGTCTCGTCGGCCTCGATGTGGTCTCCCACCTGCTTCGTCCAGCGGGTGATCGTGCCCTCGGACACGCTCACGCCCATCTGGGGCATCACGACATCGACGACGGTTCCTGTGGCCATGGGGGCGGCTCCTCGGCTGGTGAGATCAATAGGCGGCGAGGCGCTCGATGCCCGCCAGCACGTCCTCGGGCTGGGGCAGGAACGCCTTCTCGAGCGGGGGTGAGAAGGGCACGGGTGTGTCGGGAGAGGTGATGCGCATGACCGGCGCGTCGAGGCTCTCGAACGCCTCCTCCGCGATGGTCGCCGCCACCTCGGCGCCGAACCCGCTGGTGTGGGTGTCCTCGTGGAGCACGATCACCTTGCTGGTCTTCGCCGCGGAGGCGAGCACAGCCTCCTTGTCCCAGGGCGTGATGGTGCGCAGGTCGACGATCTCGACCGACGTGCCGTCCCGCTCGGCGGCGGCCTTGGCCGCTTCCTCGGCGGTGTAGACCATCGCGCCGTAGGTGATGATCGTGAGGTCGCTGCCCTCCTGATGGATGCGCGCCTTGCCGAACTCGATGGCGGTATCGCCATCGGGCACCTCGCCCTTGATGCGGCGGTAGAGGTGCTTGTGCTCGAAGTAGAGCACCGGGTTGGGGTCGCGGATCGCCGCCAGGATCAGCGACTTGGCGTCGGCCGGTGTCGCCGGGCACGCGATCTTCAGTCCCGGACAGTGGGCGAAGAAGCCCTCCGGGTTCTGGCTGTGGAACGGGCCGCCCGAAAAGCCGCCGCCGGAGGGCAGGCGCACGACGATCGGCACGGGCGTTCCCACGCGGTAGTGCTGCTTGGCGGCCACCGTCACCAGGTGGTCGAACGCGCAGGAGACGAAGTCCGAGAACTGCATCTCGCAGACGGGGCGCATGCCCATCAGCGCCGCACCGGTGCAGGCGCCGGTGATGGCGGTCTCGGAGAGCGGCGAGTCGATCACGCGGTCCTCCCCAAACTCCTGCTGAAAGCCCTGCGTCACCTTGAAGGCGCCGCCGTACACCCCGATGTCCTCGCCGAGGAGAAAGACGCGGGAGTCGCGCCGCATCTCCTCGCGCAGCCCGTCCGAGATCGCCTGCAGGTAGGTCTTGGTCGCCAACGTCCGTCCTTGTCCGTTATCTGTGGTGCGGGGTGTCGAGCTCTTCGGGATCCGCGTAGACGCCGGCCAGGAGCTCGTCGGCGGCGGGCTGCGGGCTCTCGTCCGCGCGCTTCATCGCGTCGTTCAGGAGCTTCTTGACCTCGACGCTGATCTCGTCATCGGCGGACTCCGTCAGCACCCCGCTCTGCTTCAGCCACCGCCGGTACCGCTCGATCGGGTCCTTGCGCGCCCACTCCTCCAGCCGCTCCCGCGGCACGTAGAACGCGTCGTCGTGGACGGCGTGGCCCTCCATGCGAAGGGTGATCAGCTCGAGCAGGGTGGGGCCGCCCCCCGCGCGCGCCTTCTCGATCGCTGCGTGCGCCTCGCGGTAGACCGTCAGCACGTCGGTTCCGTCGACCACCACACCCTCGAAGCCGTAGGCCTGCGCCCGGTCGGCGAGGTGATCGATGGCGAACTCGAGGCGGTTGGGCGTCGAGTACGCGTACTGATTGTTGTCCACGATGAAGACAACGGGCAGCTTGCGGACGCCTGCCAGGTTCATCGCCTCGTGCGCATCGCCGCGCTGCATCGCCCCGTCTCCCGACCACGCCACAGCCACCCTGGGCTCCCGGCGGATCTGGAACGCCAGCGCGCAGCCGACGGCGACGGGCATCAGCGCGGGCAGGTGGCTGACCATCGCGATCAGGCCGAGGCGGATGTCCGCCATATGGACGTTGCCGTCGCGGCCGGCGGCCAGTCCGTCGGCGCGGCCCATGTATTGCGCGAAGATCCGCCACGGCTCGGTGCCGCGCGTGACGTGGACGCCCATGTCGCGCTGGATCGGCGTGCCGACGTCGTCCGCCCGCATGGCGGTCGCAACGCCGACGCTGGCCGCCTCGTTGCCCCGGCCGGTGTAGAAGCTGCCGGGGATCTTCCCCTGGCGGTAGAGGATGTGGCCCCGCTCCTCGATCCCGCGGGTGATCAGCATGTTGCGATAGATCTGGAGGAGATCCTCGCTGTCGAGGTCGGCCTGCTTGACGTCCTCGGCGGACTCGACCGGCGTGGCTTCGCGGGCTACTGCCATCCTTGAAGGAAGTCTACCCGCTATGCCGGACCGGTCATCACCCTGCGGGGGGCGAACCTCCCGGCCGAGGCGGCAGCGCGCGGCGCCCCGCGGATGGGCTGAGCTGGCCGAGCGCGCCTGGGTTCGTGCCCGCGAACGTGTTCACGGACGCGAGCTGCCAGATGTCGCTGTCGCCTGAGATGCAGTCGTACTGCGAGTAGAGCAGGTCGGTGTCGCCGGGCACGGCCTGATCCGGCGCGAGCGCCGTCGAGCCGCCGTCGATGCCCTCCGTGAAGTCGACGATCACCTCCGGCGAGGAGGCCCCGGAGACGTTCCACCGGTTGACCGATGCGAAGAGCCCGCACCAGGTGGTGGAGTTGACGTAGTAGACGTCACCGGTCGACTCGTCGTACGTCGCTCCCCAGGTGCTGTGGGGCGCAGGCTGCCGCGGCACGTTGATCGAGGACCCGCCGATGGTGAGCACCCGGATGGTGCAGGCGAAGGTGCTGGCCGAGCACTGGGTGTACACGAGGTGGCTCGCGCCGACGAACGTCGGCTGGAGGCAGAAGTTGCAGGACTTCTTGACGCTGGCGATCTTCGTGATGCTGTCGTGCGAGCGGTTGTAGAGCAGCAGCAACCGGCTGGTGCTGTTCAGCCGCATGAATGCGATGTACTTGGTGCTGGCCTCCGGGTAGTACTCCCAGAGCGGCGAGTCGACCTTGGCTGGGGCCTTCTTCCGCGTCTTCGTGACCAGGTTGTAGAAGAGCAGGTTGGAGTCTCTGCTTCCGGCCTGCTGGTAGATGATCGTGTCCGTCCCGCCGACGACGGCCGACGGGTTGTAGCCGGCCGACCCGACGCTGTTGACCTGCCAGCTGGCCCCGCCGCTGCGGCTCCTGGCTCGCACGTTCCACGATCCCGGGTTGGCGGCGGAGTTCTGCTCCCAGGCCACGTCGGTCGCCGTCGCGGTCGGCGTGTAGGCGGCGAAGGAGGGGTCGACCACGACGGCGGTCGGGGTGGGGGTCGCGGCCTGCGCGGGTCCCGCGAGGAGGGCTAGCAGTGCAGCTGCGCCGGCCCAGGCCGTGCGCTTCGCAAGGATGCTCGCAACATGTGATCGCACGACGCCCATCTGGTTCTCCTCCACGTGCCGGATCCGCCGGATTCTTGGCGGGTCGCAACCGTACCATCCGCAGGTCGCCTTGACCATCTAGGATGAGGCAATGGCGTACGACCGCAACCGCGAGCTCGGCGACCGCTGCGCGTTCTGCCTCGGGTGCGGCTGGGGCCGCCGGTTCATGGGCGGCCTGGTCGACGCTGTCCCGGAGGCGTGTCCGGACTGCGGCGGCCGGGTGCTGGCGGCGTGCCCGTCGTGCGATGCGCCGATCGTGTCGCTCATGGGGATCACCTGCCGGGCGTGCGGCGAGCCGCTGCGAGACCCCGAGCTGTTCGGCGTGGAGATCCGCCGCAAGCCCGAGAAGGTGGCCGGGGACACCCTTTTGGTTGACGCGGCCGCTGTTCCCGACGATAACGTGACCAGGTCACGGTGATGGTCTATGCCCTGCTTGCCTTCCTCGCCGGCGCGCTCGCGTCGACGCTCGTCCTCGCCGTGCGCGAGCGGCGCCGGGCTGCGGCCATGGAGGAGGAGCTCGAGCGGTTGCGCGGCGAGGCGGCAATGCTCGAGCGCCGCGACAACGACACCGGCCTCTGGAACAGCCGCCATTTCGTCGAGGCGCTGACCCGCGAGATCGAGCGGTCGCGGACGTACGGACGCCCGGTCGCTCTTGCCCTCGCGTCGGTCGACGGCCTCGACGAGGAGGGAGTCGACACCCAGGAGACGTTGCGCCTGCTGGGCAGCTCGATCGGCGGCAGCGTGCGGGCGCTCGACGTCGCCTGCCGCGTCGGCACCACCGAGTTCGGCGTGATCATGGCCGAGACCGACAGCCGAAGCGCGTCGGTCGCGGCCGAACGCGTGCTGCGCGCGATGGCGCGCGTGCGCTCGCCCAACGGACTGCAGCCGCAGGCGTCGGTCGGGATCGCGGCCTGCCCAGCACACGCCGAGGGCTTCGACGAGCTGGTCGAGCGTGCAGGCTCGGCGCTTCGCAGCGCCCGCCGCGCCGTGCGTCGCGAGGAGCCCAAGGCCGGGACGGTGACCGTCTCGATGGCCGTCTGGGACGACGACGCGTTCGGCGAATAGTGGGTCAGGCCTCCGGCCTGACCCCGTATGTGATGAATGCCAGGTGACCGGGCTTCAGCCCGGCACCGCTTCGACTGCATCTGCTTGACAGCAAGGCGGGGTCGCGCTGAAGCACGGACCCCTGGCGCCGACCGACACAGGGTCAGACCTCCGGCCTGACCCTAGCCCGAGCTGCGGATCTCCGAGAAGTGGATCACCGTGACCGTGTCTTCCTCGGTCACGTCGCGGTTGTAGAGCTGGCCGAGGAAGTGCACGAACTCGTCGATATGCCGCATCTCCGGGTTGTCGTGCTGGATCTCGCGCGGTGACACATCCCGCAGCGGCTTGACCTCCACCTTGTCGATCACCGCGTCGAAGATCTTCTCCCGGACGCCGAAGCGCTGGCCGGCGAGCACGTAGACGACCATGCCCTTGCGGTACTTCATCGACTTGTCCCCGAGGCGGATGGTTGCCGTCTTCCGCCGGTGGCGGAGCTGGTCGGCCACCACGGGCGAGTAGAAGTTGAGGGCCTCCATCGGCGGCCATCATATCGGGTGCCAGTAGTCTCAGGCGATGCGGCGTCTGTCCCTGACCATCTACGCGATCGTCTTCTTCGACGCGCTGCTGATGTTCGCGATCGTGCCGCTGCTCCCCGACTACGTGCACACGCTGCATCTGAGCAAGACGCAGGCGGGCGCGGTGATCGGCGCCTACAGCGCCGCCACGCTGGTGATGGCGCTTCCGGCCGGTCGCATCGCGGACCGGATCGGCCCTCGCCGGATCACGATCGCCGGCGTCGCGCTGATGACTGTTTCCACGCTTGGCTACGCCGTGGCCGGAAGCTTCTGGGTGCTGCTGGCCGCCCGCTTCGGCCAGGGTGTCGCCTCGGCCATCTCCTGGACGGCAGGGCTGGCCTGGCTGTCGGCCGGAACCACCCCGGCGCGCCGGGGGCCGGCGCTCGGGATCGCGATGACGTGCGGCAGCGTCGGTGCGCTGCTCGGGCCGGTCATCGTCGGCCCGATGAGCACCCAGCTCGGCATCCGGGCGCCGTTCGTGATCCTGGCCGCCGTCGCCGCCGGCTTGCTTGTCGCGTCGACCCTCCCGCCCGACATCCGCAGCGAGGAGGGCGCCGGCGTGGGGGTGGTGGAGACCCTCGCGACCGCACTGCGCAGCCGGCTGCTCGCCATCGCGGTGCTCGTCATGTCGCTGGTCGCGGTCATGTCCGGGCTCGTCGAGACGCTGGTGCCCCTGCGCATGGGCGAGGCCGGGTACTCCGCGTCGGCGATCAGCCTGCTGCTGGGCCTGGCGGGCCTGACCGCCGCGGGAACCCAGCTCGTGATCGCGCGGGTCTACAACCGGCTCGGCGGCGTCCGCATCGCCTCCGCGTCTATCGCGGGCATGGCCCTGATGCTGGGGTTGCTCGCAGTGCCGTCCTCGGCGCTCGCCATCGCGGCCATCTACGTGCTGTTCACCCCCGCCATCTCCGGCCAGTACGCGGTCTCATTTCCGCTGGCGGCAGCCGGCGCGGACGAGGTCGGCCTGCCTCACGGCATGGTGCTGGGTGCGATGAACGTCTGCTGGGGATTCGGGTTCTTCATCGGCCCGGCCGCCGGCGCGGCGCTCGCGCAGGCCACCTCGGACGGTGCGGCCTACCTGCTGGCCGCGCTGATCACACTCGCGGCGCTGCCCACGGTGCGGGCGTTGGCACTCTCCCCAAAGGAGTGCCAAGAACCGGCTTGACGGCCCTGCTGCGGATGCTATGATCGGCATTGGCACTCCTCCCTTGCGAGTGCCAACGTTTGGGAGATCTGCAATCGCGATGGAGGTAGCATGGATCTGAAGCCTCTGGGCGACCGCGTCATCGTCGAGGTCCTCGATGAGGAGGAGACGACTGTGAGCGGCATCGTCCTGCCGGATACGGCGAAGGAGAAGCCGCAGCGCGGCAACGTCCTCGAGGTCGGCCCCGGCCGCTACGAGGACGGCAAGCTCGTTCCGCTCGACGTCAAGAAGGGCGACGAGGTGATCTTCTCCAAGTACGGCGGAACCGAGGTCAAGGTCGGCGGCGAGGAGTATCTGATCCTCCGCGAGTCCGACATCCTGGCGAAGGTCGCCACCAGCAAGGTCAAGGCGAAGGCGTAGGAGAGCGAATGGCACACAAGGAACTGAAGTTCAACGAGGATGCGCGCCGCTCGCTTCAGCGCGGCGTCGACATCCTGGCCGATGCGGTCAAGGTGACCCTCGGCCCGAAGGGTCGGTACGTCGTGCTCGACAAGAAGTTCGGCGCGCCCACCATCACCAACGACGGCGTCACGATCGCGCGCGAGATCGAGGTCGAGGACGTCTTCGAGAACCAGGGTGCGCAGCTGGTGCGCGAGGTCGCGACCGCGACCAACGACGTTGCCGGTGACGGCACCACCACCGCCACCGTGCTGGCGCAGGCCATCGTCCGCGAGGGTCTGAAGAACGTCTCGGCCGGCGCGAACCCGATGGGCCTCAAGCGCGGCATCGAGGCCGCCGTCGCGGCGGTCGTCGACGACATCAAGGCGCAGGCCAAGGAGATCTCGGGCAAGGAGGACATCGCCCGGGTCGCCACCATCTCGGCCCGCGACCGCGAGATCGGCGACGTCATTGCCGACGCGATCGAGAAGGTCGGCAAGGACGGCGTGGTCAACGTCGAGGAGGGCCAGACCTTCGGCCTCGACCTCGAGTTCACCGAGGGCATGCAGTTCGACAAGGGCTACCTGTCGCCCTACATGATCACGGACTCGGAGCGCATGGAGGCCGTGCTCGACGACCCGTACATCCTCATCGCCAATCAGAAGATCGGCGCCGTGAAGGACATCCTGCCCGTGCTCGAGCAGGTCATCCAGGCCGGCCGGCCGCTGCTGATCGTGGCCGAGGACGTCGAGGGCGAGTCGCTCGCGACGATCGTGGTCAACAAGCTGCGCGGCACGTTCCAGGCCGTCGCCGTCAAGGCACCCGGCTTCGGCGATCGCCGCAAGCGGATGCTGGAGGACATCGCCATCCTGACCGGCGGCGAGGTCATCACCGACGAGATGGGCCTCAAGCTCGAGAACACGCAGCTCTCGCAGCTCGGCCGCGCCCGCAAGGTGGTCATCGACAAGGACGCGACGACGATCATCGACGGCGCCGGTGACGGCGATCAGATCAAGGCCCGGATCAAGCAGATCAAGGCCGAGGTCGAGACGACCGACTCCGACTTCGATCGCGAGAAGCTCCAGGAGCGCCTCGCCAAGCTCTCGGGC